>CAZCZK010000018.1:0-10837 GCA_964503195.1 uncultured Methanoregula sp. | reverse complement strand
GTTGAACGACCAGTCGCCCCGCATGGTCGCAATAACATCCCAGGTGACAAAGAAGAGTCCTCCGGCGAATATCGAGAAAAGTACATAAGGAAATTTTTTGTAGTATGAGAGACCCGGAAAAAAGGAGACAATCAGGGGCAGGATGATTATCAGAACGTCAATGAGCAGATAGGTGCTCATTCTGAATTGTCCTTGTAGTAGAGCTGAGAAGGCTTGTTGAAGGGCAGCCCGTACTTTTTAGAGATGAGGTTTGCCGTGATCCTCCCTGATTCATAGATGGTGGGCAGGCCGCTGCCCGGGTGGGTCCCGCCGCCGACTAGGTAGCAGTTTAAAACCTCCTCAAACTGGTTCCTCGGCCGGAAGTAGAGCATCTGGAGCAGGTTGTGGGCAAGGTTGAAGGTTGCCCCGGTGTAGACGTTGTGCTGGTTTTCCCAGTCCGCCGGCGTGATGACCTTCTCGGCCTCGATATGCTGCCGCAGGTCCTTCATGGGCGTGCGTGCCACCACAAGGTCGAGTATCTTCTCCTTGAAGGCTTCCCTCTCCTTTGCCCAGTCGATACCAGACATGTTGTTGGGCATGGGAACGAGGATGTAGATCGTGGATTTCCCGGCAGGGGCAAGCGTGGTGTCGGTGACGGACGCATTCTGAATGTAGAAGGAGGGGTCGTCGCTGATCCGCAGGTTGGAAAAGATGTCCCGGACATTGCCCTCGTAGTCCTTGGAGAAGTAGATATTGTGGTGCGCCATGTCGTACTTCTTGTCAACGCCGAGATAGATCATGAACGTGGAGCAGGAATACTTTTTCTTTGCAACGCTTTCCGGTGTATATTTTTTCAGGAGCCCGGGCCGGAACAGGTGGGTCATCGCGTACCCGAAGTCTGCGTTGATGATGACTTCATCTGCAGTATCCGTCCCTCCCGATGCGAGGAGGACCCCCGTGGCCCGGCCGTTTTCCGTAATGATCTCTTTTACCGGAGAGGACAGGTGGATTGCTGCCCCGTTCTCGGCCGCGGCTTGTGCCATTGCAGCAGAGATCGCGTTCAGCCCGCCCGTGACGTGGAAGATCCCATACTTCCGCTCTACATACGGTATCAGCGTGAAGGCAGCAGGACATTCCCAGGGGGACATCCCCAGGTACTTGGACTGGAACGAGAACGACATCTTCAGCCGGTCGTCCTTAAAGTACCGCCCCAGGTTCTGGAACAACGACCGGCCAATGCCGAGAATGGGTATTGCCCTGATAAAGTCGGGATGGAAGAAGGTCCAAAAATGGACGTAGTCCTTCTGGAGGCAGGGGAAGAGGAGCTCGAACCGGTGCTGCTCTTTATCGTAAAATTGTGCGACCCCGTCCTCGTTGCCCGGGAACAGCTGTTTCACATCGCTGGTGGTTTTTGCAATGTCTGTAGTGGGATCCAGGACCAGATCGCCGTAGTCCAGGTGGTACATCGGCTCCAGCTTCCGGAATCCCAGGTAGCGGGAGACATCCTTTCCTGCCTCAGAGAACATCTCGTCCAGGATGAATTTCATCATCAGGAAGGTAGGGCCGGTATCAAAGGTGTACGGCCCGAGCCGGATCGGGGCATTCCTTCCACCCACCTGGGCTTCTTTTTCATAGACCGTAACGGAAAATCCCCGGTGGGCTAGGATCATTGCACTCGTCAGCCCGCCGGGGCCGGCGCCGACGATAATGACTTTCTTTCCGGGCATAGGGAAGTCTTGGAGGAGTGTTAATATAAACCCGACGGATATATACCATCATACGGGGGGAAACGATGGATCCGGGTATCCGGATGGTTTTTAAGTGGTGAATAATGAACAGCACAGGAAAAAATGTACTTGTTGTGGGCGCCGGCCTGGGCGGCGTGTCAGCCGCGATCGCTCTTGCCGAAGAGGGATACAATGTCGCGGTGTACGAGAAGAACGGCCATGTTGGCGGGAAACTCAATGTACTGAAAAAAGACGGGTTCTCGTTCGATCTCGGCCCCTCGATCCTGACCATGCCTCACCTGTTCGAAGCACTGTTTGCCCGGGCTGGAAAACGGATGGAGGACTATGTCCCCATCATGAAACTGGATCCCCAGTGGCGGTGCTTTTTTGAGGACGGGACACGGCTTGACCTCTGTGCGGATCCCGCCGATACCGTCCGGAGCAATCCTTCCCTGACCGAAAAGGACCGGGAGGAGCTGGAACGGTTCAATAACTATTCAAAAAAACTGTATGAGGCCGTTGAGCACGGCTATTTCCGGCAGGGGCTCGACACCCTGCCCGCGGTGCTGAAACATTACGGGCTCATCAGTTCCCTTTCTGACCTGGACTATTTCCATACCATGCACCAGGGCGTCAGTAAGCGGGTGACGAACCCGTACCTGCGGCAGACCCTGGACCACTATTCAAAATACGTGGGGTCCTCGCCGTTTGATGCCCCGGCCGTCCTGAATATCATGTCCCATGTCCAGTCAGGTTTCGGGCTCTGGTACGTGAACGGCGGCATGTACAACCTTGCGCGTGGTCTCCAGAAGCTCATGGAGGAACTCGGTATTGCGATCCACCTGAATACCGAGGTGACCGGCCTGAAAAAAGAGGGGGACCGGATCGTGTCGGTAACGCTGGCGGACGGGACGGAGGCGGGAGCGGATATCTTTGTTTCTGACATGGAAGTCATCCCTGCGTACGAGCGGCTGCTCCATGAACAGGGGCCGATGCTGGACCGCTACAAAGAAACCTTCGAGCCTGCCTGCTCCGGCTATGTGCTGCACCTTGGCGTGGACAAACACTATCCCCATCTGGCCCATCATAATTTCCTGTTTTCCCGCGATCCCAAACGGGGGTATGATGAGATATACCACGAGAAACGGTTACCCACGGATCCGACCATTTACCTTGTTGCCCCTGCCCGCACGGATCCCTCGCAGGCTCCCGAAGGATGCGAGAACCTGAAGATCCTGCCGCATGTTCCTTATATCCAGGACAACCCCTTCACGCGGGAGGATTACGCCCTGCTCCGTGAGCGGGTCCTCGACAAGCTGGAACGCATGGCTCTTCCGGACCTGCGCAGCCACATCATTACCGAAGACGAGTGGACGCCGGAAGATATCCAGAAACGGTATTATTCCCATCGCGGGGCAATCTACGGGATCGTTTCGGACCGGAAGAAGAACAAGGGGTTCAAGGCACCCCAGAAGAGCGAGAAATACGCCAACCTCTACTTTGTCGGTGGCAGTGTGAATCCCGGCGGGGGAATGCCGATGGTCTGCCTCTCCGGCCAGCAGGTCATGGACAAGATCGTGAAGGAACAGCAGGGCCGGTAAGCGCAAACAGGCATGAGCCCGGGGAGATGAGCATGTCCGGGCGCCTCATGCCGGCGATTTTTATGACGCGGGGGCGAACTCTCGCTCATGCCCGCTCCTCAAAAGCTCCCATCCCTCACCATGGTTCATTCGTCACCGGTGGTAGCCCCTCCTCATGAGCACCATATACCCTGCTCATTTTCCCCCCACGCCCAACCTCCTTATATCCCAGTACATGCCAAATTACCATTCAGCGGAATGAAGGACAGCAGCTATCACGGTGGAAACCGGAAGACCGCGTGGCGTTACGGGCAGGCGCAAATGGAGGTGGCGTGAACGGATCCGTACCGGGAATCCGTGGACCGGGCGCTCCAGAGGATCACAGCCCATGTACCGGAAGATCTCGTGCAGCAGTTCGCTGAAAAGAGCGGGATCCAGCGGGACGACATCCAGCGGATCCCGGAAGGCGCGTCCGGCACCGTCAGCGCCGTGGACGGCTCGAACGCGATGGTGCTGGACGGGGGGAGCTTTGCCCTTGCCGCAATCCGGGCCGCCCGGACAACATTTTTATCAAATGACCGGGCCGGCCGGGCGGCCACGCCCCTCACGCTCGTCTCCATTGGCCCCGGCCACCATAACGTGGACTTTGACGAGCTCTTCCACGAGTGCTACGGCGCACCGCCCCACAAGGGCCTCGATAATGCAGACCCCGAGCGCGCTTCCGCGGTGCTCCGCGACACACTGGAGTACTGGGTGGCATTAAAGACCGTTGCTACCCTGCCAGCCGGATCGCTCCTGCTCCTTGACGGGGCGCTCCGGGTCTCCAGCCAGAACCACGAGCCGGTGCTTGCGGAGATCGTAAACACTGCACAGGAACGCGAAGTCCTCCTTGCGGCCGTTGCAAAGCGGACCCGGGCAACCTGGGGCGGGGGGCACCCGCTCCTTCCGGCGCTTGCCGGTCTCGTGGCAGAGTATGGGATCCACGGCCCGTGGTGGATCAGGATTGACCCCCACCTCATCGACCACACGGAGTACCGTCAGGGTAGGTACGGGGATATCTACGTGGCCTCGCTCCACCCCCGGGTAGCCCGGCCGCTCAAGATGGAGCTGCCGAAGGGGACGGACGGGATAACGGCATCGGCAACCATGCAGGCCCTTGCCGCGTGTGCCGGTGACGGGAGAATCCCCGGCTACCCCTACCCGCTCCTTGATGCCCACCGCGCGGTTGCCATCGATGAAGCCCTCACCTGCCAGATACAGCAGGACATCAGGGCCGGCCTGGCAAAACACGGGATCCTGCACCGGACCTTTGAAGACCTCTTTGGTGATTTACATGGTGACTTTGAACGATATTGAGAACGGGGACGATACAAAATTCCGGCTCATCGGCCGGAGCGTCCTCTCGTACCGGTTTATAATCCCCCACGCGGAGAACCTCTTTGTCGGGGATATCCTGAAGATCACCGACACCACCAAAGGGTACGCGTTCTATGCAAAAGTGAGCGACCTTATCCACGAGAGCAACTTTGCCGATGAGAAGTGGGACACCCGGCCATTCAGTGAGCACTTCTACGGTCTGGGCGAGGACGTCTTCATCGGTGTCGAAGCTGTCCCGCTCGGGTTCGTGGACGAATCAGGGATCTTCCGGAAGCCCCGCACCGTCCCGACCAAGTTCTCGTCAGTAACCGTCCCGGAAGCCGCGGACTTTACCTTCCTCACCACCGTCATGGGCGATATCGAGGTCGGTGTGATGCGGACCGGGCAGGGAGTCTTAAAGGACGTCCCGGTCAAGATCCACAGCAAAGTCCTCCCGCAGCACATGGGTGTGTTCGCAACAACCGGCATGGGCAAATCCAACTTCATGAAGACCTTCTGCGCTTCCTGCATGAAGATCCAGAAATTCGGCCTCCTTATGGTCGACCCCCACGGCGAATATGTGAGGGGCGGGCAGTCCAGCACGGGCGAGAGGACGCTCGGTCTTGTCCACTACACTGCCGGCAGGGACGGCCTTGCAGTCTTCACCATCAGCGATACGGACCGGAAGAAGTACGGTCTTTCCAGCCTCTGGCTCGACTACGATGATTTCCGGATGACCGACCTTGCCCTGCTGTACGATCTCTCGCAGGCCCAGCACGATGTGATCGAGTCGCTTGAAGAGTTCTCAGGAAACGAAGTGATACCGTTCTTCCTGCAGGCAAATGTTGAGACCCTTCCGGATGTGGTACGGGCTGGCGGGTATACCGGGCCGTACCCGGACATCGCCCATAAACTCGGGGCATTCCAGCCGGGTACCCTTGTCGTTATCCAGCGCCGGATCAGGAATATTATCTCAGGCAACCGGAGGTTCTTCCGCGAGGCCGGCTCCAGCGTACCGGAGATCCTGCAGTTCCTCAAGGACAACAAGGTCGTGCTCATCGATATCCCCCGCATGGGCGAGCGCAGCGAGCTCTTTGTCCTCTCGATGATCACGAGAAGGATTATGCAGGCCCACCGCAAGGCGGCCGAGGAGTTCGGCATGGACGCCGAACCTCTGGAACAGAAGAAAGTCCTCATCACCATTGAAGAAGCGCAGCGGGTGCTCGGGGCCGGCGGCTCGTCAACGCAGATCTTCCGGGAGTGCGCCATGGAAGGCAGGAAGTTCGGGGTAGGGCTCTGTGTCGTGACCCAGCAGCCCAGAAACATCGACCAGAAGGTTCTTGCCCAGATCAACACGTTCGTGGTCATGGGTCTCGGGGACCGGGGCGACCGCGACATCATCATGGGGAGTGCTAAGCAGGATCTCAGCAGGATGGAGATCGAGATCCAGACCCTTGACCAGGGCGAGGCGATCATCTCCACCATCGGCATCCCGTTTCCGGTCAGCACCCGGATCCACTACTACGAGGACTACATTGCCGGCCTCAACAAGGAGCACAAGAAGGATATCCGCCAAGGGCTTGCAACCGGGTTCTGAATCCCGGAATCATACAAAAAGTTTCATGATCCCACGGTATGAACCACTATCACCATACCAGAACTATTGCAACCGGGGTTCAAAAGCGTCGGGGTAAAGACCCGGGAGTCGCCATTTTTAACCTCATCGGCAGGCGTACTCTTTCGCCGTTTTATGGCAGGCTGCCCTGTGAGAGGATTACCATAAACATGGTGAGAGACCGATTGAGGAGTCCTGGCGAGTTATGGATAAGGATCCGATGCAGAAATCCCCCGGGATGAGTACATGGCACGGGTGGAGTGGAACACGATTTGAGAACATAGCGAAAAAAGACCCTTTAATACATCTGAAAATCAAGTTTAACTATGAAGAAGACGTTTCTGGTACTTTTCATTATCGTCACGGCGATGACCGGGCTCGTTTCCGCGGAAGCCGACTCGCAGCTTATCGGCGGAGACACCGGGTATTATGACATCACCTCCTTCCCCGCCGGTGCTACCGTTACCCTTGATGGGAGTGTCGTGGGGACGACACCAACAACCGCTTCAGTCTATTCGACTTCCTCACCACACCATCTGATAGTTGTTGAAAAAGCGGGCTACCGTCCCTGGAGCCAGCTCTTTGCAGGAAATCCGGCGGAAGGAGAACATATCGCGGTCCATGCAGCGCTGACCCTGATCCCCACTCCAGCACCGACTCCCCTTCCTGGCAGCCAGAAGGGATACTACCATGTCCGGTCAGACCCGGCCGGGGCACGTGTTGCGTTCGATGGGACGGATAACGGTCTGACCCCGGTGACCATCAGCGTCAGTACAACCGGGACTCCCGGTCACACCATCACGGTCTCCCGATCCGGTTACCAGACCTGGAGCCAGTTCTATTCCGGCAATCCTGCTTCCGGCCAGACGATCGAAGTGTTTGCATCCCTGAGCCCGGTTGTCCAGACCGGAACCATCACGGTGACGTCCAGTCCTGCAGGGGCCTCTGCGGTCCTGGATAACGGGTATGACTATCTTACAACTGATGGAACGTTTTCCGGCGTAAGCATCGGATTGCACAATGTCCGGGTGTCAAAGTCCGGTTACCAGCCTTTCTCGACCAGTATTGACGTAAAACCGGGTGGAACGAGCACCGTGTATGCCCCGCTTGTCGCGAACCAGCAGACCGGGTCCCTCTCGGTCATTTCAAATCCGGCCGCGGCAGGCCTGTACGTGGACAACATCTACGTGGGGCTTACCAGCCAGATCGTCGGCAACCTCGCAGTTGGACCTCATACGATAATCCTGAAAAAATCCGGCTACAAGGATGTTACCCGGACAGTTACGGTAAACAGTGGCGCGACCAGTTACCTCTCTCTTACGCTTACACCGGTCATGAGCCCGGCGTCCGGTGATCTCGATGTTTTCTCATCCCCGGCCGGTGCTTCTGTCTATCTCAACGGTGGATACCAGGGAGAGACCCGCACATCCGGTCCCCTGTATATCACCGGATTATCCCCCGGGAGCTATACCGTCCTCATGAAAAAATCGGGATACCTGGATTATACCACAGCAACAAAGGTGGAGGCTGGATCAACCGTACAGGTTTCGGCAGCTCTTGATCCTGCTTCCGCATCACCAACAATTGCAAGCGCAGATATCTTCTCCCAGCCGAGCGGCGCTGATGTTTTCATCAACAATGTCTATAAGGGATTTACTCCCCTGTCCCTCGACAATGTACCAGTAGATCCCCTGAAGACCTACAGTATTGAGATCCGGATGGCAGGGTACAACCCGTATTCCACCACGGGTGCTCTGAAAGCCGGGCAGAATGTCGTCATCAACACGGTTCTCACACCCCTGGTTCCGCCAACAACGGCATCCCCGCTTTCTCCGTTCACGGTTGTTTCGGCTCTCGGCATTATGGGTCTGCTCGCTCTTCTGCTGATACACCGGCGATGAGATAAAAAACGCTCATTTTTTTTGTGGAGCGTTCCATGAAATGCCAAAAAGCGCAAAAATGTTCTGTCCCTGTCTCATCCATTCATCCGGGTTGCCGGAACCAGGCCGAAGCCTGGGATCCATGAGAACCCTCAAAAAAAAGGGAATACGCGTTCCCTGCGCTCCGGTGTCAGGAAACGCACACACCCAGCACCTTACTCTCTTTTTAAAAAAACAATGCCGATAGCGTTATACGATATATTGGACAAAGGAGGTATCAGGTTCAATCATCCAGGCAACGGATGAGGAAGAAATGGCATGAAACGCTTTCCACTCTTGATCTGTCTGGTTCTCCTGCTGCTGCTGGTACCGGTCTGGGCAGCCGCTTTGGACACGCCAGCGCCGCAACTCAAAGCGATAACACCGTCAAGCGGCGAAACGAATACGACCGTGAGCATAACCTCGCTTGCCGGCACCAACTTTGCCAGGAACGCGGGGTTCCGTTTGAGGAGGTCTTCCTCCCGGGATATTGCCGGGAAAGTCACATCGCTGAACAGCAGCCAGATTACCGGTACCCTGAACCTCGACAAACAGGCTCCCGGCGATTACGAGGTCTGCGTGTATAACAATGAAACGTCCTATTCCTGCGACCTCACGTTTACCATCACCGCAAAAAGTGAGACTGTGAGCGGCAGCAGCATCTATTTTGAGACCTATCCGGCCGGTGCCACGGTCTTGCTGAACGGGACGGCCGTGGGAACAAGCGTGTTTACCTACCGCAATGCAACACCGGGCACCTACCAGGTGGTTATCCGAAAGAGCGGGTACGAGGATTATACCGGGAGTGTCACGGTGAAAGAGGGACTGCGGACCAAGTTCTATGCCCCGTTAACCCAAATCGGTGCCGGAACCGGATCAACAGCGGTACCTGTGGTCCAGATCGCCACCACGGTCCGGAAGTCAACCCTGAATGTCCCGACCACATGGCCAGATACTACCCCTGCACCAACAGCATCGCCCATTGACCCGGTCCTTGTTATCGGGGCGGCGGGTGCGGGTATCGGGCTTCTCGTGTCTAGGCGCTGATCCCTGTTTTTTTTGCGGGGCTCATCCGCTGCCATTTTTTATGGGTATCGCAAGCGAGGGGGTTAATGCCCGGGTATCTGAACCTGCACCATCTTTTCTGAGAAAGTTCCGCTCTGGAGAAATCATTTTTTCAAGTGATGATGCTCGCCCCCCGTGCGCCAACCCGGCACCCGTTGGGGGCGGGGGCGAAATAGCGATGCCCTGGTATAACCTAACCGGGAAATATCACCACGATTACGTACAGGGAATACGGTCCAATCGCACCCGGTGGATGCCATAGCGGCAGGCCATGAAAAACACGAAATGATAGAATGATGGGGGCTGATGCCCCCATACCCCGTTGTGATGAACGGCCGCCGCCCCGAAGGGCGCCCCGCGGCGGCTTCAATGAGCGGTTTTGCGGACCGGAAATTGCCCCGCCGTGCCCGGTGAGGGGCCCTGAGGCGGGGAGCGCTCAACGATATCCATCGGTATTGTGTTTTTCCAGGTTTTAGTGTGAACTCACGAAGTTCATGCCCGTTTCAACAGAGCAAATTCTTTTAAAAATGGTAAAGTATAACCGTAGCCCTTACTTCCAGCTCTGGCGGGAGCTCCCCACGGGCCAGCCTTGCCCCCGCTGGGGACTCAATAACGCATTGAGGTTCAACGGTCCGGATTTCATGGAAATTGAATGATTCCTCGCGTACAGGTACTACGTCACTATCCCATTACGGGATGCCACAGCAGCGGGGGCATGCCAGCATGACCTAAAAACATTAGTGTTTCCTGCATGATTTCCCCTGAAAACCGGATCCTTTCAGACAGGACCATGGGGGTTGAGAGCCCCATGCTTCCTCTTGCGAGTGATGCCGCCGCGCCCGAAGGAGGCCCACCCGCGGTGGATCAATTCCCCTATCATGATCATGTACGGGTAAGTACCCCGCTATGCTGTATCGGGGCATGAGACGGGGAGCCCTCTCTCCAGGGCGATTTTCATGTGTCGGATGCGAACTCCCGTTTTGAGAACATAAAAAATTCTTTACACGAAATACTAGGACTCCAGAATCTTCCGTGCAAATTCCTGTGAAGCGAGCAGCAATTGGCGATCCGTAGCTGACACCTGATACCCGGCACTGAACAGCAGGAGCAGGGCATTGTCCACCATGGTCTCAAACTCCCGGTCAGGATCGGCGGGACCGGGCAGGGGCTTGGCCATAAGGGGAGCGTCGGCTTCCGGAAAAGTCAGGTACGACCCTGGCCGGGTCTGGTTTTTGTCAAGCAGTTCAGCATGCTCCTGAAGGATGCCGAATGCCCGGACAAGGATTTTGGGAGTTGGGTAGTGACCGGCTGCAGCATGCGACAGGTCTGCTGCTTTCTGATAATCTCCCTCAGAAAAACTGATAAAGGCCTCAGCCGCACTATGCCCGGTTGCCGCATCAGCTGCAGTCACGGAATCGCTGACCGATTCAACATAGGTTTTCAGCGGCCCGGCAGACAGACCGCCCGCTGAAAACCCGCCCATGGTGGCGGTACCAAACCGGCGGTGCAGCCGGATAACAAGCAGGGTCAGTCCGCACGCATAGAGCAGGTGAATCGTAATTCCCGCGATATAGTCAGTGGGGGTGACCATGAAAA
>CAZCZK010000017.1:0-24383 GCA_964503195.1 uncultured Methanoregula sp. | reverse complement strand
GTATCTCCGCATTTCTTAAAGGGATTGACTTTGTCCTTAATATCTCCCTTTTTGGCAATCAAAACAAAGTATTGGAGAAAAAAAGGAGAGAATTTATTTCTTCTTCATTTTTTTCTGCCGTTTGAGGAGTCTCTCCTTTACTTCATCAACATTTTCAGGCAGCCACTGATGACGCTCTTTTGTATAGTCCCCGCTACCGGTTTCATAACTCTGGATAAATCGTGCCATATCAACCGGGCCCAGTGTCTTTGCGAGTGCACTGATGCCCTCTTTGCGTATTTCACTGATTGTTTTCATCTGATGACACCTCCATGAGCCAGTGTACCGGATTATCCACCCGAGCGGTAATGAAAGCGTTTTTCCGGGCAGTAGTAATAATCGTATTGTCGGTTGTGAGAAAAATAGTTTTGCCGATATGTGCGCACGCAAGGTGAAGTGAGTCATAGAGTTTAAGACCGGCTTTCTGATAGATCGATGCTTGTCTGAATACTGCATCATCGAGTTCAACATATTCGCTGATGAGGGTGAGTTTCTGCTCCACCGTTAACCGTCTCTCGACATCCGGAATGAGGGATACTTCATCGTCAATAACAACGCTCCCGATAAGCTCCCAGTCACGGGTACACCGGTCAAGGATTGCCAATATTGCCTCTGTCTCCAACCGGATTTTTTTGTTCTGCTGGTCATCAAACGGCCGGCACAGGCAGCACATGTCGAGATAGACTTTCACATACATCTCCTGATCCTCCGTTCTTCTCCTGCCTCAATAAATGATTCTATTCATACAGGGCAGATATTCTTGCGGCGATGCTGGCCGGAACCTTCGCGGCCCCGGTTGGGATCTTCCTTGCGGGCCGGACCGATACGAGCTTGGCATTCATCGGTGCTGCGGTCCTGTTCCTGCCGCTGTTTGTGTTCCTGCCGAAGCTTATCCAGCGGGCGATAAGGGAGGATGTGGATGCGGTGATTCTGGTCACCATCAATGCATGGATAGTAACCATTCCCTTTGTTGCCGGGTCCGATATCCCGTCATAAGCTATCACCAATAAGAAGGGTATCCTCTGGTTGAAGCGTGTCGGGATGAAGATGAAAAAAAGACCGCGGACACCGGTAACCACGGATCACTCGGCAACAGGTTCGGGCAATCCGGACTTCTCCTCCCGGCAGATCTGCACGAAAATATCCCCGAAGAACTCCTCCTGCCGCAGGTTGCACCGGCCGTCCAGGGCAAGGAAGAGGAGCGGGATATACACCTCAGGGATCCCCCACTCCATCCGCTCGCAGAGCTCCGCAAGCGTCATCTCCTCATCTATCTCCAGCCCTTCAAGATATTCGGCGAGCCGGATCAGAGAAGATTCCTGGTATCCCTCATCATGGGCGATACTCACTACATCGTCCGCATCGATCAGGGAATCGGCACGATCGCCATGGCCCTCAGTCATCCGCCGCCGTCTCCGCTCCTCCTTCTCGATATTCTTGAGCTCGGTTATCAGCTCGAAGAGCGTGATCGGACTCTTGCGCATGCTCTTCCGGTCGAGGCGTCGCTGGATCTCATGCTCCAGCCGATCAATGATGCCCAGCCGGCTGCCGGGATCCATATCGTCTTCGGTACCGCCACCAAAGCTATCCCCGAACAGGTCTTCACTGTCATCCTCGTCCTCTGCTTCTTCCACGACATCCAGCTGCTCGGACTTCATCCGCAGGAGGGTTGATGCGAAGAAGAGGGTGCGGCCGGAGACATGGAGATTGAGCTGCTGGCGGCGCTTGAGTTCAGAGAGGAACCGATCGGTCACCTCGATGATATTGATATTCCAGGGGTCGATCTCCCCCCGCTCCGCCAGACCGACAAGGATCTCGACCGGGTCCTCGACCACTTCCCGGGCAACTGATCCGGGAAGGGACCCATCGTTATCACCCTTGCCCGTTTCCGGATCCGGTCCTGCAGGAGCTTTTGGGCCGGGCTGCCCGGTGTCTCCTGACGGCTGCTCCGGGCGCGGGACCCCTGCTTCCCCCGGGACCGGGTCCTTCCCCGTATCCCGCAGATCAGCCATTTGCCTTTACCCCGGTTACAAGCGTGCTCTTGTCCGGGCGGAGCGTTACGCCCATGATCCGCTGTGCGGCATCGATCATCGGTTTCCGCAGCGAGACAATGATGAACTGCGAGGTGGGGGCAAGTTCGGTTACCATCGATGCAATCCGCTCGACGTTCGCCCCGTCAAGGGACATATCCACTTCGTCAAATGCATAGAACGGGGCGGGTATGTGGCGCTGGATGGAGAAGATAAACGCCAACGTCGTGAGCGACTTTTCACCTCCCGAGAGGGACGAGAGCAGGTGCACCTTCTTGTCCCGCGGCTGGACGGCAAAGGTCAATCCACCGGCAAACGGGTCCTCCTCGTTCTCGAGCACGAGGTGACCGCTCCCGCTCGTGAGCCGGGCAAAGATCTCGCGGAAATTGGCATCGATTGCGGTAAACGCGGTCTTGAACGCTTCGTATTTCATCTGCTCGAACTTCTCGATCCGTTCGATTAAGGTGGCACGCTCGCTTGACAGCGTTTCCTTCCGGTCGGTGCGTTCAGTAACCTGACGGTCCACCTTCTCGTACTCCTCGATAGCGAGCATATTCACAGCCCCGATCTTCCGCAGGGCACCTTCGGCTTCCGCAATCTTTCCCTCGATCTCCAAAAGGGAGAGCGTGATATCCATCTCCCCGACCTGCTGCTTGAGCAGGTCCACCTCAATCCCGAGGGTCTGTACCCGCTCATTGATTGCCCCCAGCTGGACCGTGATCCGTTCAGTATCGGCATCGAACTTCATGATCCGGAGCTCGGATTCCTGGATATGCGCGGTGACATCCCCCCGCTTCCCCCGCAGTTCGTCGAGTTCCCCGCTGAACTCCTTCTGGCGCTCCTCAAGAGTTGCAATCTGTGTTTTGTGGGTGGCTATCTGGTCGTGTGCACCTGAAATATCGGCATCGATCTGGCGTATGCGTTCATCCTGAACCTTGCGCTCGTCCCCGAGCTCGGCGATCCTCTGGGTGAAGTGCTGGCGATCCCGCTGGGCATCGCTGATGTCCCCGTCCTTGTTCCTCAGGCGGCGCTCGGCCTCCTCAATCTCCCGCCGCTTCTTCTCCATCTGCTCCGTGAGGGCCGGGATGTTAGTGTCGTCAAGGCGTTTCTTGACAGCCGCGATCTGCTCATTCGTTGCATTGACCTCCCCGGTCAGCCGGTCGAGTTCTGCCTCCAGTGCCGTCAGATCGGCTGCCCCGTTCCTCGTCTCCTCCGACTGGCGGGCGACCGCCGCTTCTATCGTCTGTTTCTCGACCGTGATCGCCTCGAACCGGCGGGAGAACTCCGTGCTGAACATCCCGAACCGGGCCGCTTTCTGGTCGATCTCGTTCCTCTCTGCCCGCTTCGTATCCACTTCCTCACTGAGCCGTTTCACACCTGCTTCGAGGGTCGCCGCTTCTCCCTGCAGTTCCCCGAGGTGCGACCGTAGCCGGATGATCTCGTCATCAACGGCAGCACCGAACCCGCGGGGTCCGGCCTGCTTCTTCGTGGCACCGCCCGTAATCGCCCCGCTCTTCTCGAGCAGTTCCCCGTCAAGGGTGACCATGCGGTACCTGCCGATAAGCCTGCGGGCACGCTCCAGCGTGTCGACCACTATGGTGGCTCCAAGCGCGACACCGAAAGCCCGGTCGAACTTCGGGTCGTACTCAAGGAGGTTGATGGCATAATCGACAACTCCCGGCTCCTTAAGCGGGGGGAGTGCGGGGGGTTTGAGCTTGTTGAGCGGGAGGAAGGTGACTCTCCCCAGCCGCTCCTCTTTGAGATACCCGATCGCATCTGCGGCGATCTGGTCGTCATCACAGACAACGAAATGGAGCTTGTTTCCCGCGGCAACATTGAGGGCCGTGGTATACTCCTTCGGGGCTTTCCCGAGGTCCGATATGGTGCCATGGACTCCCTTCATGGCAAGGACGGCCTCGAGCGCTTTTCCTCCCGACTCCCCCCGGGCCTGCTGGGCTGCCTCGAGGCGGATCGCGTCCTGCTCGTTCTCCCGGATCTCACCGCGGAGACGTTCGAGCGTTGTCCGCTGGGCAAACATCGTCCCTTCCAGTTCCGAGAGGTTGCGGTCGAGCTGGTTCTTTTCCTCTGCAAGGGCCGCGATGCTCGTGCCGCTGTCAGTAATCTGCGCCTGTTTTGCCGCATACTCCTCGTCCAGCTGGCGGAGGAGCCCCTGAAGGCGATCGAGCTCGGTGGTCCGCATCCGGCTCTTCTCGATCAGCATGTCCTGCTGGTGGAGGATATCTGAGCGCTGACCCTTCTTCTCTTCGGCTTCCTGCAGGAGGGCGAAGAACTGGTCGCGGGCGCCCTCGGTATCCTCACTGTGCAGTCTGATCTCTGTCTCTATCTTTTCGAGCAGGGCCCGTGCTGTCGCGATCTCCATGGCGATATTCGTCCGGTCAATCGTCAGGGTGCGGATCTGGTCCGTGCACTCGGCAACCCGGGTCTCCGCACGTTTGGAGTCTACGTAGACCCGGTTGATGAGCTCGAGATTGTTTTCTTTCTCCTTCTTCAGCCGGCCGATGGTCTGTTCGGCAAACCTGATGTTGCCCTTGGCTTCCTCGAGCTCGGCGATCAGTTTCAGGTACTCCGACCCGCTCTTCCTGTTGATCAGGTCGTCGATATCCTGTAAATCGGCTTTGAGGTAGGAGAGCTCGTTCTCCTCGAGGCCCCGGTCCGCAGTAATCCGTGTCAGCTGGAGCTGGTGGTCCTCAGTCGACTGCATGAGGGTGTTTCGCTCCCGGATACGGTCATGGAGCTGGGCGGCTGACCGACAGTTCTGGAAATAAGCCAGATCCTTCTGCCATTTCTGGTACTCAAGGGCGTGCTCCCGTTCGCGCCTGAGTTCGTTCGCCCGTTTCGTGAGCTCGATCAACAGGAGTTCCTCGCGCTCGATGCGTTCCCGGACGATATCGAGCTCGGCAAGGGACTGCTGTTTCTTGGCATCGAATTCCGATACGCCTGCGATCTCGTCAATGATCTTCCGGCGCTCGAAATCGCTCATCTCCATGATGCGGGTGATATCGCCCTGCATCACGACATTATACCCGTGGGGGATGATCCCGGATTTTGCCAGGTGGTCAACGATATCGCTCTGCTTGCAGAGCCGTTCGTTGAGATAGTTGTAGCTGTAATAGCCGTTTCCCGTCCGCTTGATCCGGCGCCGGATCCGGGTGCCGTCTGAGAATTCGAGTGAGACCTCGGCAATGTTCTTGCCGGAGTTGAGGTTGATCAGGTCGGTCAGTTTCTCGGCCCGGAGGTTGCGGGAGCTCGAAAGTGCCAGCACAAACAGGATGGAATCGATGATATTGCTCTTGCCGGAACCGTTCGGCCCGGATATGACACTGAACCCCTCCAAAAAGGGAATTTTTGTCTTCTTGGAAAAAGACTTGAAATTGTCTATCTCAAGTTCGGTGATATGCAAAGATCCGGCTCCTTACTTCTTTGCAGGATCCGATTTTGACTCTTCAGTAGCATAGATCAGGTCGCTCTGCTTGCCCTTTGCAGCTGCGCCTTTCTTCTTCCCGTACCCGGCCGAGGCCACAATGTAATCCCGGTCCCCGCGCCGGGGTTCTGCTTTCATGGTCCCGTCAGTCTGCATGATCATCTCCATCTCGGGTTCCGGGGGAGCCGCCGGGGCTTCAGCCTGCCGGGCTGCTCCTTTGGGCCGGATAACGGTGCTCCCGCTGGCAGAGGGTAGTGTTGCGGAGGCTGCCGGTAATGAGGTGGTGGCCTGGACGACGGGGCCTCTCATCAGCTCCTGCCGGCTGCGTTCCTCGCTCTGCTTGTTCATCTTCATGGATACAGACTTAAGGTCCAGCAGCTCCTGCGTCAGCCCCTTGACGAGTGCTTCCATCTCCCTGACCTTCTTTTCCAGTGCTGCAATCCGGTCTTCGGTTGCAGCCGATAATGAAGTTTCCATCATGGTAATCAGCTTCTCCTGGTGATCCAGTTCGTGTTCGGGATACGTGATCTTTGCAGCCGGGTGCGCCATACGTTCCTGTACTGGTGCGGCGCTCTCCGTATTAATAATAACAGTGATCGCCTGATAAGGAAAAAAGGTTTGTGATCCGAAAGGTCAGTCCGGACGGTGAGAGTAAAAAAAAAATGCGCCGGATTTTTCCCGATTCCGGAGGGTCTGTCAAGGCCGTGATCGTTCAGGACCATAGGGAGCGGATGCATCCGAAGGATTCTCTTTTCGGGGGCCAAACGGAGACCACGAAGAGGAGAAGGCTCTCACAAGAGATCATCAGCCAGATCCCCGGGGGTTCCAGGGACGTCAACATTCGGGAGCAATCCTCCGGTTATGGGGGAACGGGACCGTGCTGTCTCCTCCGCACGATCCTTAAAAAACCTGCTGAAGGCCGGCGGGTGCATCTTTCCTCCTCCCGGGGCCTCATGGGACAACCGGATAAGAAAGAGTATTACCTGATCCGAGCGAACCTGTCTGCATATGTCGTATCTGTCAAAAACCGATCCAGCAATTGCAGATATCATCGAAAAGGAACGGCTCCGGCAGGTCAATGGCCTGGAACTGATCGCTTCAGAGAACGTTGTGTCCCGTGCGGTACTCGAAGCCATGGGATCGATCATGACCAATAAATATGCCGAAGGCTACCCCGGCAAACGGTACTACGGGGGGTGCGAGTTCCACGATATGGCCGAGAACCTTGCCCGCGACCGGCTGAAAAAACTCTTCGGCGCAGAGCATGCCAACGTCCAGCCCCACTCGGGCACCCAGGCGAACATGGCAGTCTATTTTGCAACCATCAGGCTGGGAGACAAGATCCTCTCCATGAAACTGAACCAGGGCGGTCACCTTTCCCATGGCTCCCCGGTCAGCTTCACCGGTAAGTTCTACCAGGTGGCGCAGTATGGTGTTGATCCAAAGACCGAGATGCTCGACTACGGTGCAGTTGCTGAGATGGCCAGGAAGGAGAAACCGCAGATCATTGTCTGCGGTGCCTCAGCCTACCCCCGTACCATCGATTTTGCGGCATTCCAGGAGATTGCTGACGACGTCGGTGCCTGTTGTATGGCAGATATCGCCCATATCGCCGGCCTCTGTGCCACCGGCCAGCACCCCACCTCTGTAGGCGTGGTCAACTATACCACCACCACCACCCACAAGACCCTCCGCGGGCCCCGCGGCGGCGCCATCATGTGCAATGCAGATCTCGGAGTTGCCATCGACAAGGCGGTCTTCCCCGGCATGCAGGGCGGACCCCTGATGCACACGATCACGGCAAAAGCGGTCTGTTTCGAGGAGGCGCTCAGGCCCTCGTTCCGGGAATACAATAAGC
Source organism: uncultured Methanoregula sp. (assembly GCA_964503195.1). Classification (GTDB taxonomy): domain Archaea; phylum Halobacteriota; class Methanomicrobia; order Methanomicrobiales; family Methanospirillaceae; genus Methanoregula. The sequence continues at coordinate 17,014 of CAZCZK010000017.1, read as the reverse complement.
AGATTGTCACGAACGCAAAGGTCCTTGCCGAGACCCTGATGAACAACGGTATCCGTCTGGTCTCAGGAGGTACTGACAACCACCTCATGCTCCTCGACCTCACGGACCAGGGTATCACGGGTCTCGAAGCCGAGACCGCGCTCGGGAAAGCCGCTATCACGGTCAACAAGAACACCATCCCGAACGAGACCAAGAGCCCGTTCGTGACCAGCGGCCTGCGCATCGGCACCCCCGCCGTCACCTCCCGGGGCATGAAGGAGGCCGAGATGCGCCTCATCGGCACCTGGATCGCGAGCGTTATTAAGGACATCCATAACGAGAAGACCATCAAGGACGTCCACGGGAAAGTCGGGGCACTCGCGGGCAAATTTGCACTCTGCCCGGCATAACTCATCTGAGGCACGATCATGGTCACGATCCTCGACGGGAAAAAATGCTCGGAGTTGCATCTCGGAGTCCTGAAAGGGCAGATCGCTGACTCCGGTCTCCATCCGCATCTTGCCACCATTATCGTCGGGACCGACCCGGCATCGCAGATGTACGTGCGGATGAAACACCGGGCCTGTGAACGTGTGGGGATCGGTTCCGTCGGGATTGAAATGCCGGACGATACGACAACCGGGAAGGTGCTGGAGAACGTCCGCCAGCTGAACATGGACCCGGATATTGACGGGATCCTCGTCCAGCTCCCTCTCCCGAAGCAGGTGGACAGCGAGCGGATTATCGCAGCGGTGAGCCCGGAAAAGGATGCAGACGGGTTCCACCCGGCGAACCTCGGTCTCCTCTTCTCGGGCAGGCCACGGTTCACTCCCTGTACCCCGACCGGTATCATGACGCTGCTGTCAGATTACCGGATTCCGGTTTCCGGCGCCACCGCAGTCGTAGCCGGCCGCAGCATCGATGTCGGGAGGCCGATGGCTGCACTCCTGACCAACGCAGATGCTACGGTCACGATCTGCCACAGCAGGACAAGGAACATCAGCGAGGACCTGAAGCGGGCGGATATCCTCGTCTCCGCAATCGGCAAAGCGCATTTCATCCAGCCGGGAATGGTGAAGCCCGGCGCGGTTGTTATCGATGTGGGGATCAACCAGCTGGACGGCAAACTGGTGGGAGACGTGGACTTTGATACCGTCAGGGAGGTCGCCGGGGCCATAACCCCCGTCCCCGGCGGGGTTGGCCCGATGACGATTGCCACCCTCATGGAAAACACCTTCCGGGCAGCACAGGAGAGGTCATGCAGCAGTGCACGATAAACAGGATAGCCATCGGGGGGAACGCCCCGGTCCGCGTGATGGGGGTCATCAACTGTTCTCCCGAGTCCTTTTACGTTGACTCGTTCATCCCCACAAAAGAGATCCATGCAAAGGCGGTTGAGATGGTGGAGGCCGGCGCCGACATTCTCGATCTCGGTGCCCGGAGTACAGCCCCCAATGCACAGGCAATCAGCGGTACGCAGGAAGCGGAACGTATCGATGAGGCACTACGGGAACTGAGCGGGACAGGATTCACCATCTCAATCGACACCATGAACCCATGGGTACTGGATGTCTGTATGAAACACGAGATCCATGCGGTCAACGATATCGCCGGGCTCTGCTCAGAAGCATATGTCAAACGGGTGGCCGATGCCGGCCTGCCGGCGATCGTAATGGCAACGAATTACCAGCCGGGCGATGCCGTGGGTGTCGGGGCAACACACAAGGCGCTTGCCACGGTGATGCAGCGCTGTGAGCATGCGGGCATCGCCAACTATATCCTCGACCCCGGCATCGGCCTCTGGACACCGTTCCGGTCTGTTGACGATGACTGGGAACTTGCCCGCCATTTCGAGGAGTTCTGCCGGTACGACCGCCCGCTCCTTGCTGCGGTCTCCCGGAAGAGTTTTATCGGCAACCTGCTGAACCGGGAACCGCAGGACCGCCTTGCCGGCAGCCTTGCCGTCACCATGACCCTGCTCCGGAAAGGAGCTTCTCTCGTGAGGACACATGATGTGAAGGAGACGGTCGATACTCTCCGCGTCTTCGAGCACCTGGTGAAGCGACCATGAATGATTCGTTTACCGTCTACGGACTTCCGACCGCTGTTATCCAGAGTGGTGATCCCATTACGGAACGGGTCATTGCTGCAGCAGGAAAGATCTGCGGCGGGTTTTTTAACGGGGATATCCTTGTCCTTGCCGAGACAGCAGTAGCCACTTCGGAAGGGAATGTGATACTGCTCTCTGATGTCGCCCCTTCAGCAACTGCACAGGCACTGGCTGAACAATACCGTATGAACCCGGCTGTTGCCGAGGTCGTGCTCCGGGAGAGCGACTCGATAGTCGGGGGAATACCCGGCTTCCTCCTCTGCATGAAGGGAGGAACCCTCCTGCCCAACGCCGGCGTGGATGCTTCCAATGCACCAACCGGGTGCGTGACTCCGCTCCCTGCCGATCCCAATGCCAGTGCCCGTACGATCAAACTGGCCGTAGAGCGGGCCACCGGGGCACGGATCGGCGTCATCATTGCCGACAGCCGGACGCACGCAATGCGTCTCGGGTGCAGCGGCGTTGCCATCGGGTGTGCCGGTATCCCGTCCGTGATCGATGACCGGGGCAGAAATGACCTGTTCGGCAGGAAACTCGAGGTCACCAAACGGGCCGTGGCGGACAATATTGCATCCGCGGCAGAACTGGTCATGGGCGAGGCGGATGAGTGTACTCCCGCTGCGGTGATTCGCGGGCTCGGGCTTTCGATAACGGAGATCTCGGGCGTTGAATCCATTGCCGCTGAAGAGTGTCTTTTCATGGGTGTCTTTGCCAAGAGCCAGGCAAAGAAGTGAAGCATACCTTTTCTGGCAGGTCAGCTCTCGCGCGAAAGGGACGTACTGCAAAAAAATATGTTACCAGGAAGCCTCCCGGTTGGCATCAGGATATGGCCCGGAGAGGGGGGGGACGGGCTACGCGGCTGCCCGGCCGTATTCTGCCCCGGCAGAAGGGATGGTACGCTTATTTCTTTCGTTCAACTCCCACGCGGCCCTTCTCCGCCGACAGGACAAACCCCAGCTCTTCGAGATATGCCCTGCTCTTCCCGGTCCCGTGGATGAGCAGCTCCGCGAGGTCCCAGGGTTCATCGATGTCAGTATGGAGCCGGAATGAGTCCACCACATCAACGGAAAGGCCGGCCTCCTCTGCGATCTTCAGGTGCTTCAAAAAACTCGTACCGTAATAATCGACATGGAAGCGGTGAGGGTCTTTCATGAATATCGCATTCGTCCCGCCCCCGCGCCCGGGTGCGATTGCGATATCTTTCTCCGTAGATACCATCCGGCGTACGGCTGCGGTGTCGGCAAGGGGGAGGTCTGCCATGATGATGAGCGTGGGACCGATGCTCTGCGGGAGAATGTCGTTTAAGGTCCCGTTCAGGTCGGTATCCGCTACGGTGACCTGGATGTCCTCGGAGTCAAAGAGCTCGGTGCAGACAAGGACCGGGTTACACATCGCATCCTTCACCGCTGCCTTGACATCCTCGAGCATCGCCTTCGCAAACTGCTCCCGCTCTTCCAGGGAAAGAAGTGCTGAGAGCCGGGTCTTCGGGTTCCGGGGTCTGAACGGGATGAGGGCCGGGGGACACATGGTATACCGTGGTATGGCGGGCGATGAAAAAAAGGTGCTGATCCAGGGCTCTTGCGGGGATCATACGGTTTAATTGATCAGTCACCAACAGTTCCGTAATGTCTGGCATCGATATCGATATTCCGTTTACCATGAAAAAGATCCCGGCAACGACAGTCATCGGGATTGCCCGGCGCACCTCCTCCGCGGACGGCAGGAGCATGAAGGATATGATGGCGACCTGGACGGATTTTCTGCACCAGAACGCAACTGCGAAGATCAAGAACCGGGCACTCCCGCCGGTGATGTATGCAGTGTTCTCAGATTACGAGAGCGACTGGCGGGGAGAGTACTCGTACCTGATCGGGTGCGGGGTGACCCGGGCCGGGTCAGCTCCCGAAGGCATGGAGATGAGAAAGATCCCCGCCCAGACCTATGCGGTCTTTATGGCAAAAGGCCGGATGCCTGACGAGATCCTTGCCATCTGGAGCACGGTCTGGTTATCCAAACTCCCAAGGACATACACCTTCGATTTCGAGGTGTATGACCAGCGGTTCACCAACCCAAAGGAGAAGGAGGTCGATGTCTGTATTGCGGTCGACCCGGATAAGATGGAAGCAGCGCAGCAGGCTTAAGCTGCACATCTCCCCGTTCTTGTTTCAAGGGGAGATCCCCGTCGCCGAGGACCATCCCGAAGGCTTTGGCAACTGCTGCCTTCACCCCGCCGCGGGGCTGTTTTCCCGGATCGTGAGAACCGCTCAGCAGGCACGGGTAAATCATTTCGTCGTACCTGATCTGATGAGAAGGGGGACTGGGGGACGCTTCCTTTGGGCTGCCTCCCGACAGGGGGGTGTCACACTCGTATCCCTTGTATCCATGCCAATTCTGGTATTTCACACCAGCGCCGGCACCAGGGCCAGCAGCAGGCAGACCCCCACCGGTATCACGAGGTTGTCATCAACCGGCGAAAAGAGTTCGAGGATCCCTGCGACCACTGCTGCAAGAAGTGCGCCGGGCACGGCGAGGAACGGGAGGAGGAAAAGAACAGTCACGACTATACCTGAGAGGGTCCCCTCCCACGACTTTCCGTTGTGGATACGGTGCCGGCCAAACCGTATACCTGCAAGGGTGGTGACGCTGTCGAGGACGGAAAGGGCAACGAGGGCCGGTACCACGATGGTGACCGGAAACAGGACGACGCAGGCAAGGGTGCTCACCCCGAAGAAAAACGCCCCTTTCCCCGGCAGGGGGTCGCACCGGTCGCCGTACTGCACGAGCGGGGAGATGACCGGGATCCAGTGTCCGCGGAGGATGAGATCAACAAGAACGACACCGGCCAGAAGACCGGTGGAAAGGACCGCAAGAACAACCGCGTGGTCAAGGAAGAGGACCATCGCCGCGATGCCAAGGCCGGAACAGAGATGGATAAGCTGACGGACGATCTCCCGCATACGGCAGGTATTGGGATGTTCCGGCACAATAATCCCCCGCTCCCTGCCGGGCAGAGCACGGCATGAAAGGATCCGGCACCGAGATGCCGGTCCGGGTTTTTTTTAAAAAACCCGCGGCACGATAAGCCCTGAACAGATCATCTGAGGATCGGACCTGGGACCTGTAAAAAAGGTGATCGGGTTTTCGTATCCCTGAAAAAAACGATCTCCTGCCTCACGGGGCAGGAGTGCCCTCACCATCCGGACGGAAAGAACCGGGGGGCAGGGTAATCTCGAACCGTACCCCTTTTCCCGGTTCGCCGGTCTCGGTGATGGTCATGTCAGTGGCTGCAAGGATCCCACGGGCAAGGAAGAGGCCCCAGCCGGTCCCGTTGCCATAACCGTGTTCAAAGATCATCTCCTTGTCGGTGGCCGGGATACCCGCCCCGACATTTTCCACGACGAGAAGCGGGGATGAGCCTTGCGCCTGTACAGATATCCTGATCTCGGTCATCGGCTCCCCGTGGCGCAGGGCACAGTCAAAGATGTGGTGGAAGACCCGGTCAAAGAGCGGGTCTGCCAGCACTGAGGCCGTGCCGGTTCCGACAGTGATCATGACCTTTTTGACATCGAAACCCTCGATCCCGCGATGCGCAAGGTTCCGGATGTTCTGCCAGCGGGGGGGATCAACGGCTATATTCTGGAAATCCTTGGCAAACTGGAACTGGCGCTGTATCTTGGCCATCGCAAACTTCTCCGTCTCCAGAAAGCCTTTGAATTTGGGGTCCTCCACCATCATCCCGAGCAGCTCGTTGTACCCGATAATGACGGTCATCTGGTTTAAGACATCGTGGCGGGTCATACTACCGACGATTTGCAGTTTCTTCTCGAGAAATGCAACCTTTTTTCTCAGCCGGGCAATGGTATCCTTGTCATCCGTTCCCTGCTCTCCCGCGCCCCGGGATGGGCCTGTTCCTGCATAATCTCTGCAATACTCGTGTGACATTCCTGCTCCGTATACAGCGATGGTGGATACTGTCCCGATCCTGGTAAGCACAACTATGGATGCCCCGATACATTAGGGTTGTCGTCAGGCTTTATTTGCAGGGCAGGTCCCTGAGGGGTCAACATTCATGAGAGAAGAGGATCATCTCTTCTCATGCAGGACCGGCCTATCACATTCTCAAAAAACCTCTTTCTCCCGCTCACCACCGTCTGCCGGAACCGCTGCGGGTATTGCGGTTTTAGGACACCGGCCCAGGCGGGCAGCCTGATGGCACCGGCAGAGGTTGAACGAACGCTTAAAAATGGTGCCGCCCTGGGATGCACCGAAGCCCTCTTCACGTTTGGCGAGCGCCCGGAAGAGGAGCCGGGATTTTCTCTCCTCATCCGGACCACCGGGTACCGGACCATCCTCGATTATTGCGAAGCGATGTGCCAGAAGAGCATCGGATTCGGGGTTCTCCCCCACACGAACGCCGGTATCCTGTCCCGTGACGAGATGGCGCGCCTTCGCAGGGTCAATGCCAGCATGGGCCTGATGCTCGAGACCACGGCACGGGTACCGGCGCATGCGACATCGAAAGGGAAGGAACCGGGAGTCCGGCTCGCGATGATTGAGGATGCGGGAAAACTGAAGATCCCGTTCACCACCGGGCTGTTACTCGGTATCGGGGAAACCATGGCAGACCGGGAGGACTCTCTCGAGGCCATCCGCACGCTCCACCGTCGCTACGGGCACATCCAGGAGGTCATCATCCAGAACTTCTGCCCAAAACCCGGTACGCAGATGGCTGCCCGCCCGGTCCCGGGGACTGAAGAGATAAGCCAGACGATCCGGATGGCACGCGAGATCCTTCCCCGGGATATCGCCATCCAGATCCCGCCCAACCTTATCGATGCCTCCCTGCTCATCGGTTGCGGTGTCGATGATCTCGGGGGTATTTCCCCCATAACCATCGACTACGTCAACCCGGAACACCCGTGGCCGGCCGTGGAGGAACTCCAGAAACTGGTCGGCGCACGGCAGCTCCGGGAGCGGCTCTGCATCTACCCGCAGTATATCGAGAAAGGGTGGTACGATCCCGGGTTAGAACCCCTAATAAACCGGCTCGCACAAACAGTGTATGGAAGGAGCCGCAGACCATGAAGCAGGGAAAACTTCTCTATGCAGGCAAGGCCAAGTCGGTATACCGTACCGATTCAAAAGAGACGCTTATTGTCGAATTCCGGGATGACATCACCGCATTTGACGGAGGGAAAAAGGACACGCTCGAGAACAAGGGCAGTTACAATGCCGGCGTCTCCGCCTTCTTCTTTGAGTACCTTGAAACGCACGGCGTGAAGACCCATTACCTGCAGATGCTGGACAAAAACCACATGGCGGTCCGGAAGCTCTCGATGATCCCGCTCGAAGTGATTGTCCGGAATGTTGCAGCCGGTTCGATCGTCAGGAACTATCCGTTCAGGGAAGGGACACAACTCAAGCCGCCGGTCATCGTGATCGATTACAAGGATGACTCGCGCCACGACCCGATGCTCAATGACGACCTGATCATTGCCCTGAAACTGGTAAATCCGGCCGAACTGGGGAAGATCCGGAAGATCTCCCTTGAGATCAACCGTCTCCTCTCAGCGCTGCTCGCAGAGCAGGGTATCCTCCTGGTGGACTTCAAGATTGAGTTCGGGAGGCACGGAAAAACGATCCGTCTCGGTGATGAGATCAGCATGGACTCGATGCGTCTCTGGGATACAACGACAAAAGAGTCCCTGGACAAGGACGTGTACCGCTTCAACAAGGGCGACGTGATGGCAACCTATAACCGGGTTGCGCAGAGGATCACACAAAAGGCAGGACGGCCTCCGGTAGCCAAGAAAAAACCAGGTGCGGCACAGGTGGCGGGGCGGGAATCCCTCTGGACGGCTGAAAAACCAAAGGAAAAAACGCGATAACCAGCAAAGAACCATCTGCAGCCAGGGACGTGATCGCAAAGACTAACGTTCCTCAAGCATACACTATTTTGATAAAACTCCCCGGACCGGAACAATGACCGATACTGCACAGGAAGAAGCGGAAATGCTCGCGTGGGCCACGGGCTATGCACAGGAGAAAGGCTGGGTCCTCAACACTGATGAAAAACAACTCAATACCGTGATACGGGGCCTTGTACGGAACAAGAACAAGTTCGGGCAGCCCTACTGTCCCTGCCGGCTCAGGAGCGGCGACAAGGAAAAGGACCGGGCCATCGAATGCCCCTGCGTGTACCACGAGGATGAGGTGGCAACCCAGGGGTGCTGCCACTGCCACCTCTATTTCAGGGAAACCTGACCGTTTCCCATGACCGGCCCCTCCCCGCGTATGCCGGATTGCTCCGAAGGTCTCCCTCCGGTGTCCGGTCCCCGGCCCCGTGTTCTTGTTCTCGGAAGTTTTCCCAGCGTCCTGTCCCTTGCCCACAGCGAGTATTACGGAAACCCGAGAAACCGGTTCTGGGCTGTGATGGAAGAGCTCTTCAGCATCCCTGCCGTGCTGCCGTATCCGGAACGCACCCTGCGCCTTGCTGCGAAGAAGGTCGCCCTCTGGGATGTGATCCGAACCTGCACGAGGGAGGGCAGCGCGGACAGCCGGATCCGGAATCCCCTGCCCAACGATATTGCCGGCTTTGTCCGGGCAAACCCGTCAATCCGGCTCGTGGCCCTGAACGGGAGCACGGCCGGCCACCTCTGCCACCGCTTCGTGGAGTTACCGGGCATTCCTTCGGTTACCCTTCCTTCCACGAGCCCTGCCCATGCAGCGATGACGTTTGCGGAGAAGGTGAGGAAGTGGGAGATTATCAGAACCGCATGTGGCTGAAGTAAAAGATGCCCTGCACAGCCCAGCCGGTCACATCTGATTCCGCTCGTGGCATGAACGGCCGGCCCCCGCTGTGGTGCCTCCTCATAAAGGGAGAATTACCTATTTTCCTCAATCCCGCGGAACGGGTAGTCCGGATCCGGGCAGTTCTCCCCCGGCATTGCGCGAATAGCGGAGATCGGTATGGGGTGTGCTTAGGTCCTGCAGGTCCTTTCAGCCCGCCGATCACCCATGGCGGGAGCAGATCTCTTCTCGTGCTCATGATCTGCCCGAATTTTATTAACCGAGGGCCCGGATCCTCACGGGAGAGCCGGATACTCTCACAGACCGTGGAGGTATCAGATGGCGTTGTGCTCCTCTGCCGGGCGTTACGACGGCCCCGGGCAGGTATTGGAAAGAGTCGCCCGAGCCCGATCACCGGGCCGTACTTGGCCCGGCACGTCTATGAGCTGCGCATACCTCCTGGCACGGGAGACCCACCGTACGCGGGGGTTATCGGGATACTCAAGGCGTCCTTCCGTTCAGAGATCGCAGGCTGGAGATCAGGACTTCTGGAAGACAACGATCCGGTTGGTATTGGTCCCGGACGCCATGTTGTCCACTCCCCAAATGTTTGAGGTCTTGGTGAAGTGCTGCTGGTTGATGATCACGCACGGGCAACAAAAACCAGCTGCAATACCGAGCGGTACGACATGCTCCTCCAGCCGGATCGTCCTCTTCCGCACTTCGCCGACTTCGAACGCCACAAAGCCCCCATCCCGGGTAATACGGTAGAGCTCGGTGAAAACCGCACCCATGACCCGGGACCAGTCTTCAAGAGTCCTGGCCATCGTTATCTGCCGGCCGACCGTATCCGCTTCAATGCCGTTGAACCAGCAGCGGAGCCAGTTGTCCTCGCGGTACTGGACGATATCGAGGAACGGCGGCGATGTCACCGTGAGCTGGACTGAGGCATTTCGGATCTCCGGTGTGCTGCGAGCATCCCCGGTCAGCAGGATGGCTTTTTTCCCGGCCCGCAGGAGACTTTTTGTTTCCGCATCGGATTGCCGCCGCAGGAGGCTCTTTGTCTTCCCGAGGATGATGTGGTGCGTGTTCCGGTATTCCGGTTCCTGCCGGCGTTTCAGGTTGATGCGCTGCTGGCTTTTAGGGGAAACAGCCTGGTTGGGAGGAAGGGTGTACACCGAGAAGAAACCCGTTGAATGGCCGGTCAGCCGGTTTGTTGCCACCATCGCAATCCAGCGGTCAAGCATGTCGTCCCGGGAGCCGGATTTCCGGTTCAGCAGGTATGTTCGCAGCGAGACAATCTCTCTCTCGGTATCGGGATGGAAGAACATGGAGAGGTCAAGATCCGCCGGATCGTTTCTCCGGGGGATTGCCTCCAGGCGCTTTTCGACAGCGGACAAAGGAGGGGGAAAGAAGCGGGGTTCGGTCATGATCCGGGACAGGGGATTGGCATCGTTGGCAATCACATCACGGCCGAGGAGCCCCGCCTCAATGACGGTAGTGCCCCTGCCGCTGAACGGATCGTACACGGTATCTCCTTTCCGGGTCAGGAGATCCATGAAAAACCGGGGCAGCTGGGGTTTGAAGCACGCACGATAGGAGATTTCATGGATAGGGGCTGCCTGACGCTGGCGGGACGTCCAGAACTCATTGGTGAACCTCTTTATCGTACAGGTCCCCAGGGCTATATCCTCTGATTGGGTGGGGAGACCTCCCGGACCCTTGAACTTATTGAGAGACCGGACCAGGTCGTCACCACCGGGGGGCTGGGTGCCGGAAACCATGTCGCATGGTAGGTTGGCGGATAAAGGGATAAGGGTGTATGGAGGAGGCCGGGCCGGCTATTGCCCTGACCGATACCCTGACAAGGGATAACGCATAAGGACAGGACAGGTGAACGAAAAGATGACCGCGGAACACAACAGCCCCTCCCGTCCCCATGGCACCGGGCACGAGTTCATGGAGAAGACCAGGTACCGGTTTATCGGCAGGAGCGACCAGCAGAAAGGACTGCCCCAGCCTCCGCTCGAACTCCCGCCGGACCCCCGTGCACCCGGTATCAACCTGCCCAGGCCGGAGTCCCTTGCTATCCCGCCCCTCGATCTGCGGGCTGCGATTGAGCGCCGGCGCAGTATCCGCTCGTACCTCCGCGAACCCATATCCCTTGAAGAACTCTCTTTTCTCCTCTGGTGCACACAGGGTGTCAGGCAGGTGCATGGGAACCAGGCCACGCTTCGTACGGTCCCTTCTGCCGGTGCCCGGCACGCGTTCGAGACGTATCTCCTGGTAAATGACGTAGAGGATCTCGAGCCGGGTCTGTACCGCTACCTTGCGCTTACCCACCGGCTCCAGCAGGTGAATACGGACCCTTCAGTTGCCCACAAGATCACCAGTGCCTGTTTCAACCAGCAGTTTATCCTCCGGTGCGGGGCGGTCTTTATCTGGACCGCAGTCCCGTACCGGATGACGTGGCGGTATGGCGAGAGGGGCTACCGCGACCTGCACCTTGACGCAGGGCATGTCTGCCAGAACCTCTACCTCGCGACGGAAGCCGTGGGCTGCGGGACCTGTGCCATCGCCGCCTTCGATGACGATGAGATGGACGCCATACTGGGGATTGATGGTTCTCTCCAGTTCGTGATCTATCTTGCGACCGTGGGAAAAAAGGATGCCGCGTTACCGGTGACTGTTTAGGACGTGTGGGCACCTGTTGCATCGAACGCGACGGGGTACCGGACCGTGCCGGAAATACCGTCAAGTGCACCGTTCGCGAGTGGCAGCGCCATAAAAGCCTCATCCGGGCAGGGGAAGGGGGCGTTGATCCCATAGTCCCGTGCAACCGTGAACCCGAACTTCGGGTAATATGACGGGTGGCCGACAACGATCACGATCCGGTGCCCGAGGCGCTGGCACTCCTTGAGTCCCTCCTCAATGAGGGCTGTTCCGATGCCAAGGCACTGGTAGTCCTGGTGGACGGAGAGGGGGGCAAGAGCAAGGGCCGGAGTCTCGGCCGTTTTTGAGACAATCGTAATCGGGGGAAAAAGGATATGCCCGATAATCCTTTCTCCGGACACTGCCACGAGCGAGAGTTCCTGCAAAAAATCCCCGTCATCGCGGAGGGCATGAACGAGCCGTGCCTCGCCATCCTGCCCGAATGCCTGGGAATTGACCTCGAAAATGGCGTCGGTATCTTCGGAACGTTCCGGCCGGATAAAAAATGAATCCATCCCGGTATCTTGGACGGCTGAGGTGATAAAGGGGTTTTTGTGCCGGCCGGGTGAAAGGGTGAAATAGAGGGCAGTGCGAATCACTAGGTGATGAATGCAAGCCTGCGGGCATATGTCGACCTCATGAGGCTGCAGTTTTTCTTTGCCTGGCCGCTCCTGTTCAGCTCCGGCTACCTGCTGGCGACCATGACCTACGGCGGATTCTCGTGGCTCGTGCTGGTAAAGGTCGCCCTGATCGGCTTCTTCGGGTTCGAGGCCGGGCTGGTGCTGAACGATTACATTGACCGGGACCTTGACAAAAAAGACGTGGTGCAGCACCTCCTGACAAAGTACTGGCGGCACTTCGGCACCCGCCCGCTCGCGGCGGGACTCATCCCGCCCGCACATGCACTCGCTCTTTTTGTGGTACTCGCGGGTATCGCCGCAATTCTCATCCTGACGCTGCCCTACCCCCACTCGATCTCGGTCCTGCTCATCATGGCGTACTGCTACGTGATCGAGGTGTTCTACCAGGAGGAGAAGCGGATCCCCCAAATTTTCCCGTTCCCCCAGGTCATCGGCCGGACGGACTTTGCCCTCTTCCCGGTTGCCGGGTACCTCTGTGCCGGGAGCCCGGATACCACGGCGTTCCTGTTCTTCATCTTCTTCTACCCGTTTGCCCTGGCACATCTGGGCCTCAATGACCTGGTTGACGAGGCAAACGACCGTGCCCGCGGGTTGCGGACCATCCCGACACTCTATGATGCAGAGCGGACCCGCTACTGGATCGCCGGGTTCACGGTAATCCATGCCATGATGGCGTTCCTCTTCATCACCCGGCTGGGACCGGTTGCCCGGGCCGGCATCTTTACGGGGCTGATACTGCTTGCTGTCGCAAATATCGTGATACTGCGGCACAGGACAGCCGGTGCGGCGCTCAGGGCGCTGCCGCTCTTCCACGTGGCGATGGTGCTGTACGCGGGGGGGATTTGTGCGGGGGCGCTGCTGGCACTCTGATACTTTTTTGGCAGGTAATAATCTGCAGTAAAAGACGATGAGCGATGTTCAGATCCTGTTCGCGATCACGATCGCGATCAAAAACCATTCCGGAAAAACCAGGGATCGATTGTAATCTGAAAATCGGATCCCGATTTTTCCGGCAACATCGATCAGCGATTTTCATTTACAAATCGGATCGCGATTGAAAACCGGTTTCATGACCGCAAGTACAGACGGAACGTGAAATCGGATCCCGATGTTCATGTGAAAATCGATCAGCGATTTTCCGATCAAATTCAATCTGCGATTTCTCTTTTCAAATTGGATCCCGATTTTGAAATGGTAATCGCGGTCATGATCTCGATTGAAAAACCGATCCGGAACGATCAGGGATCGATTTTGAGATCAAATTCGATCCACGATTATAATTACGAGAACCGGATCCTTTTTTCCCGTTCTGGCGAACCCGGTTTTACGGGGTTATTAAACCCCCCTTGTGCCATCAGATCAGTTGCAGAGCCTGATGGCTCTTCTCCAAGGGGGGCGGGGCACAACGCGATAGTGCCGAAACAGGTACGACCGCACTATCCTAAAGCGCAGGGGGGGTTTGGGGAAGGGGGCAGGCACGGTCCCCTCCCCAAATCCAACAACGTAAATGTATACCCCCGGCAACCGCTCGTTTCCCGGTGCCACGTGCGTGAAATTCAAGCGTCAGGTACCGTTCTGAAATTGTTCTTCTCAAGAGAAAATGTACAGAGTTACAATCCTTGAGAAAGAGAGAAAATTTCCCAGAGCATCTTTTCATTCCATGCCATACGCACGGTTATTCAAAGAATAAGCTAAATCAGAAGACAGGCACAATCCTCCCGTTCCCGTTTCAAACCGGTTGCGCATAACCTCCGCAAGGCTCCAGTGCCAGGTCCGGCATTTGATAACCGGCATGCACAGCCGCTCCTCCAACGTCGCATCTGATCATACCCGCTCATAGAGCCGGGTAAGTTCCGGCTGGAACGCCGCGATGCCTTGCTGAATTGCGGTATTCGAATACCGGCAAACTTCAGAAGGCCGTACCCCTCTGTTTCAGATAGAGACCGGGGTATCATCAAGTTTGCTACGGGTACTGTGTATGGTTAGGGGGGTTTATGAGGTTTCGGGATGTAGAAGAAACGAACATGAAGTTTGGTATTTCGTACAATAACTGTAAAAATATTTCATAACATATTTATCATAGTATACAGATACCTTATATCATTTGACCGGTCGTCCATTTTTTTCCCACGACGGGAGGGGCAAGCGAGCTCGTTCAGTAATTTTTTTGATATTGGCGATATTAGCCGCGATTTTAATTGCCGGATGTATCCGGGCAGGCGAATGACTTACCCGTTACCGGTGACTGGAACAGTGACGGTTCTGATGAGATCGGGTCCTTTGTCAATGGATTCCGGGCCATCGATTATAATGGCAATTACCCGTGGACTAGCGTTGTAGTCGACAGATTTGCCGCGTTCGGCAGGACAGATGATCTCCCGGTTGTCGGCAAATGGTAAAAAATCAAAACGAATTTCTTTTATATACAAAAAACTTATTTTTATTTTATATCATAAAATATTGAGTATTCAGAATAGTGATTATCCCAGAACCTAGTGAATACACGAATGATGTGGATGAAACGAATTAAAACGGAAATAATTATTCTGCTAGCGATGTTGAAGGCAGTGATGATAATAATACCGATGGTGAGACAAACTTCAGTTTCATCGGATTCGCAATCTGCACCGGGATTTTGTTTATAACTATAGCATTTGCGATTATGATCATTTCTCTGATTACTTATATTCGTGAAGAAAGGAGGTCAAAATGAAGATTAACATTATTATTGTTGTTAGTATATTTGTTGCATTGTCATTTGTTTGCATTGGATTTGTGTCGGCAGCGGAAATCGTGGATCACTCACCACCAATAAACAATCCCTATAACGATCCATTATATTCGGCTCTTTCTCAAGAACCTGATGATGGGATAGGAATAGAAAATATTTCTTTAAAACTTAATTATTGGAATGATCGACTTCAGTGGGGTCTATCTCAAGAACAGATCAGACAATACTCTGATAGGGTAGGGGAAACTCTCCTTAAAGATTATGCAATCTCTGATGGTAAATGGTACCATATTAAAAACCTGACAAAATTCGATGAGGAATTAGGGGAGTATATCGGTCTGAACAATGACCAAATATCCCAATTTATTCTGGAAGATAAAAAACAGCTTGTTATTGATCGTCAGAATTATCATTCTCCCTTTTTAGAATCAATAAATAAAAAAGCAGGTTCAGATACAGAAACGAACTTAATAGAAACTTTAGTTTCATCGGATTCGCAATCTGCACCGGGATTTAGTTTTACAACTATAGCATTTGCGATTATGATCATTTCTCTGATTACTTATATTCGTAGAGAAAGGAGGTCAAAATGAAGATTAACATTATTATTGTTGTTAGTATATTTGTTGCATTGTCATTTGTTTGCATTGGATTTGTGTCGGCAGCGGAAATCGTGGATCACTCACCACCAATAAACAATCCCTATAACGATCCATTATATTCGGCTCTTTCTCAAGAACCTGATGATGGGATAGGAATAGAAAATATTTCTTTAAAACTTAATTATTGGAATGATCGACTTCAGTGGGGTCTATCTCAAGAACAGATCAGACAATACTCTGATAGGGTAGGGGAAACTCTCCTTAAAGATTATGCAATCTCTGATGGTAAATGGTACCATATTAAAAACCTGACAAAATTCGATGAGGAATTAGGGGAGTATATCGGTCTGAACAATGACCAAATATCCCAATTTATTCTGGAAGATAAAAAACAGCTTGTTATTGATCGTCAGAATTATCATTCTCCCTTTTTAGAATCAATAAATAAAAACGCAGGTTCAGATACAGAAACGAACTTAATAGAAACTTTAGTTTCACCAGCTTCACAATCTGCACCCCAGGCAATCGGAAAACTGTATTATCATTATTTTTTTGTCAATTTTGAACAACCAAGTAAGTATGGTAATTGGGTAGACGCACATATAACCGATGCGGCTGCTGACGCAGATAACGCGATTTCGCAAATTGAGTGGCAAGGAGGAGATATTGATGGGGCGAATGTAGAAAACATCGGGAGGATCTATACCACGGGTATAACTGTTAGTGGGCAAAATACAGGAGAATTTGAATCAACGTGGGGGATAGATGGATGGACGGAGAAGGTGGCTGAACTAGGAAATCATGGAAAGGGTTCCGATGGGAGATACACCACCGCATTGGCAGAGTATTATAAAGATATCTATCGTGCTGATTCAGTTATCCTTGTATTTTGCACACATGATGATATTGGAGCAGGTGCTGTCCCCTCCGGAAATGGATATGCCGATAGGGTAGGAGTCTCATACTTTGGAAAACTCGATAATGGTGACATGTTTTGGTCGGAACCAATATCATACGAACATGAAATAGTTCATGCATATGGTGCTCTTGATGAATATCCCGGAAACAGATCCGATTTAATCTGTAATTTTTGGCCAAGTATGATGGCAGTTAGTCCTATGTATGAAATATATAAAAACACAAACCACGTGACTTGTCCTTCATCAACCAATCGGGGTGTAATGAGGTGTTTATATGCAGCTAATGATCCCTACTGGTACGAGATCAGCACTTCATCCCGAAGATTCATCGGCTGGGGCGATTTCGATCAGGATGGAGAACTGGATCCCGCGGACGGTAGCCCCCGTGGGGATTCAGGATCAAGGATTGCGGTCTACAAAAATGGCAGCTGGTATATCGACATGAATGGCAATGGTGGGTGGGATTCCTATGACAGGAACGCCGGTTTTGGTGCACCATCATGGCTCCCGGTTGTTGGTGACTGGAATGG
>CAZCZK010000016.1:0-25260 GCA_964503195.1 uncultured Methanoregula sp. | reverse complement strand
TAGTAGTTCAACCGGCCCTGAGATCGGCCACCGGTTAATGCCGGTTAATGTTTTTGAAACTCCCCCATAACCGGCCCGATTGCCGTGAGACGGTCAGATTGGAGTGCCCCGGAAGGTCGTGTACGAAAACATGGGGGTTTTGCACGAAATTCCGGAATTCTGATCGCCGGAATGGTAATCAGGGCGCGATATGGGCCCGGATTTCAGCTACCGAGATACACTATACCGTCCCAGCCCCCTCAGCGAAATCCCCGACGGCCTCCTAAAACCGCAGCGGATTACAGCGCCACGGAACATGCGATCGATTGCCTAAGTCCCGCACCCTCATCCGTCCCTCAGTCCGCCTCCCAAAAACGCGAGCAGATCACAGAGCCACGGGAAATCCTCCCGCCCGCCGTGATCGCTGAGCGCGTTCGCTCGCCCTCCTCCACCATCAGCAGGCCTCGCCCCACCCGCCGCTGGTACCGTCACCCGATGCCCGCGGCTCTCACACCGGGCTCTCGCGGAAAGCCGCTCTGATGAACCCGGGCCTGCGGGTAGAATGCCATGTACACTCCGCATAAAAACAGCGGTGACAGGATGACCGGCAGCAAGAATCCTAACGAAAGAAAATTTCGCATAGCAGGGTATATGGGATCCCGGGCAGAACGTAGACGTGAATCAGGTATTTGCATGACGCTGCCGCAGGTTATCGGGATTGTTTTCATCCTGCCTGGCGTCATCGTTGCGTTGTTCCTGCTCATACTGTATATCCGCTATCGATCGGAGATTCCGGAAGCCTATCGCAGGGTATCGGAAAAAACCAGCCAGGTTGTCGGGACCCGGTATGGGCCTGTTGAATTCACATCTTGCGGGCAGGGCTACCCCGTGATATTCGTCCACGGCATCTGGGGAGGATTCGACCAGGGACTTGTGGGGGCACAGGGAATGTCCATGGAGAAGTACCAGCTCATCATCCCGTCCCGGTTCGGGTATTTGCGGACACCGTTGCCGGACCATGCATCGGCAGCCCTGCAGGCCGACCAGTATGCCGCACTGCTCGATTCGATGCATATCAGAAAGACCGTCATTGTCGGGACATCGGCAGGCGGGACATCGGCAGTCTGGTTCGCGATACGGCATCCGGACCGCTGTTCAGCATTAATCCTGAAATCGACAAACGTTCCGGAAAACCAGCCCCCTCCGTCCGGTATCGGGCGCGTGATGATGGACACCCTCGTCACGTCTGATTTTTTCCTCTGGCTCATCATGAGCTGCTCGCCCTCAACGATGATGTCGATTGCCGGCATACCGGATAATCTCCAGAAGACCATGACGCAGGAACAACGGGAATGGTACACTGCGTTCAGCCAGACCTTCCTCCCCACGGTTCTTCGGTCCAAAGGTATCCTGTTCGATGCATATACCTCGAACCCCGAGATCGACTCAGTCCCCTTTGAAACGATCACCGTCCCGATGCTGGTATTCCATGCAAAGGATGATCCCCTGCCACCCTATGCGAGCGCTGAGAACATGGCAGGAAGAATCCCGAATGCAGTGTTCGTGGGATATGAACACGGCGGGCACCTGTTGCTGGGCCATCATGATGATATCAGGAAAAAAATGGATCAGTTTATTGCTGACAGTATCGCCGTACCGAATGGATAACGAAGATCCTTCCTTTCATGTATGAGTTCAACCAGGCAAATTATCTTTCAGGAGCCGGCTTTTTTCCTGACCTGTGCTTACGGGTATTCCCGCCCACGCCGCTCTGGCCGTGACATCATCACACAGTACGGGTATTCCGTGCGGTACCGCTCGCAGGCTTCCTTTTTGCAGGGGAACGCGGGAAGACATGCCAGTTGCTTCCCGGGATCTTTTGCAAAACACCACAGGGATATTTGATCCAGGTATTGCTTGTCGTCCATGCATACCAGTCACCGGACACGGGTATTAACGCAGAGTGGGTGGCGGGTGAAAGTGTTATTGAGGGAAATGGTTCCCCCCGCTCGCCCTCCTCCACTACCGCAGGCCTCGCCCCCCCAGGGCTTCAGGGAACATTCTCGCAGGTGAGCATCCCGGTGCCGTCAAAAGACCGGTGTTTTTCGTTACCCGGGGAATTGTATCGGTAGTGCACTATCCTTCCGATGCCTCATTGGTGTTTTGTGAAAGGTGGCGTAAGGTATATATTCCTTGTTGACAGGAAAATCTGCCTGAGCGGACCCGGGCTCACCAAGCCCGTTCAATAGCTGGGAGCAGAAACCATGACAACAATGGAGAAAAAGAGCCTGAATCAGCCGGAAGAAACCAACACCCCCGAGAAGTTGAAAATGGAGGCTGTTACCATCAGAGGTTTTACCATCCGCCGGGTCACTGCCCAGCCCGGGTGGCAGTGGTCAAAGCACTTAAAGCCGGTTCAGAAGACCGAAAGTTGTCAGAAAGACCATCTTCTGTATATAATTTCGGGCAGAATGGGCGTCAGCATGAATGACGGGATAGAAGTAGTATTCGGTCCCGGTGATGTGGGCTCGATCCCTCCGGGCCATGACGGCTGGACTATTGGTGACAATCCTGTTGTCTGGATCGAGATCCCGCACGAAATCAAATAATTTCCACCTCCGGTCATATATCCGGAGTGGGGGTATCACCCCCCTTGATGTGCTGAGGCCGGGCCGGGTTGCTGGTATCACTCGCGATCCTGATCGGGATCGAAAACCTTATCCTGATTTATATTTTTTAACCGGACCTTGAGTGAACATTTTTCAGCAGGCATTACCGGAAAATATTCAATCGCGATCCGGATCGTCATTGAAAATGGGATCCGGATCAGTCAGACTTTGATTAAAAAAAATGTACAGGCCTTTTTTCCGGGTTTGAATGAAAGTAACCCCCCACTCCTAAAACGCCCCACCCGCACCATATCCGGTCCCGAACCTCACATCCCAAAACCGCAGCAGATACCAGCGCTACGGAAAATGCGATTGACCTGCCAGAGTACATTCAAAATTTTACTCAAGCGATCTTTTCCACGCGAAAAAAAATTTTACCAGATGCGAAACCGCCGCGGTATTTCTCCGCTTATACGGAAGAAGCAGGCTGCAGTACGATCCCTTTCCTGATTGTGCCGGCAATAGGAGACTTCGGGTCATCAAATTCTTCAGTTGTCAGGGTAATGATATCGAGCGGCACCCGGAATTTCTTTATCGTATCCAGCTCAGCGTTTTTCGTCAGGCGCGCCCGGTCAAAAATATCCCGGTCCGCAAAATCGTCCGAGATTACGGCAATATCGATATCGCTTCCCGGTGCAGCAGTACCTGTACTGGAGGAGCCGAAAAGGATAAGGTTGTTGATGTGAATCCCGTTTTTCCGGACCAGATCGCTGAAATAATTTACCGTTTCAATGACCTTTGCATCAACCATGTAAGAATCTCCCTTGTACCGGATAGTAATTTTTGTGTATTCTCTTGTGTATATTGTTCAAGAACCTTTTCAAGGTTATGGGGATACCGGCCGGTGACTCCTGTACGGTTGATGACAAACAGCGGGTCAAGATAGTGCCCGGGCAATTCAAGATCAAGGAGTTCAACGAGATAAACAAGATTGTGGGTCTTTTCCGGATTATCATTGAATTTTTCGATATAAAGTGCCTTAAGGCCTTTCTCCAGCGCCAGATGACAAAAAAATATTGCCGGGGGATATCTCCCTGACGCAAAGAGAGATTCGGCAGTGCCAATATCATATTGTGCCTGCCGGAACCATTCACCGGAGTCTGCCGTCATGGGTTACACCTCTTTTGTTTATCTTTCGCAGGTTGCCAGATGAAGATATTTATTCTTTTTTCTATGGATTATACTTCACCAGGATTGCCTTCTTGTATCGCTTGATCTTATTAAGCCCCCCAAAACAGCTCCTCCTTTCAATCACCATCCCGCACTCCAGCCGCCCCTGAGTCCCGCCTCTGGCAATATTTGGGCATCCTTTTTAAGATCCTTCGGCTCTCTGGATACCAATCGCTTTGACCAGAAGCAATCGGGAGGGGGGGAGGTACCCCCTCCCCCCCTTTTTGCTCGCCCACATCTCCGGCTCCGGACGCCTCGCCCCACCCGCCGCGGACACGGGATGCCCGGCACGATGGAACAGGATAACTGGAGCCCGGGATGGGCCAGGTATGGTAGTAATACGGGGCAGGATTATTGGTTGACGAGCTGCGGCATTCAATTTGTCAATGATACAGGTTACGGAATATCGTTTTGAGATCCCCCTGCAAATCGTATTGTAACGGTTGTTTCAGAATCTGTTTTTAGGGAATCATCTTAAATATCTCTCGTCAGATAGATACGAGTCGGGATGAAAGGATATGGTAACAATAAGCCAGAAGATAGTTCCCTGTCTATGGCTCGAAAAAGACGCCGATAAAGCAGCTGCGTTTTATGTTTCGGTATTCAGGAACTCCACAATCCTGAAAACGTCGTATTACGCCAAAGCCTCCGAGGAGGTCTCCGGTCAGAAACAGGGATCGGTCCTGACCGTCAGTTTTACCCTGGATGGGCAGGAATTTATGGTCATGAATGGCGGCCCCGTGTTCAAACTGAACGAAGCGGTCTCCTTCATGGTTTTTTGTGATACCCAGGAAGAGATAGATTATTTCTGGAACAAACTGTCGTTTGTGAAGGAATCCGAGCAGTGCGGCTGGCTGAAAGATAAATTTGGCCTCAGCTGGCAGATAGTCCCGACAATGCTTGAATCGATGACCACTGACAAGGATCCCCAAAAAGTGGAAAGGGTAACGGCGGCACTCCTTAAAATGAAGAAATTTGACATCAGCGCTTTAAAAAAAGCGTACAAAGGATGATCCGGCTCTTTTTTGCTGATCTCCGGAATATCTCCCCCGGAAGGTGCATTCTCACGACGGAACCCCTGGCCGGCTCTTACCGCCACGTTCGAAGACACCTGCGGCAATCTTATCTCAATCACCCAGCAAAACGGTTAAGCAGTCAGGCGGATCCACAGATGCTGACGGATGCAAGGGGACGGTTTTAGACATGGCCGGGCTCTTCCCGGCACACCCATCGAATTTTTATTGTGTAAATGTCAATACATTTACATATGTTCCTTCCCATGAACGAGAAACAGTTCGGGTTCTGGAAAATGCGGCGCAGTGGCCATTCCAATATCTCTATTGCGAATATGCTGGGTATTACCCGGCAGGGCGTATACCAGGCACTCCTCGTTATCGATGAGAAGATCGATGCCTCGCTGCGTGAGATGGCGAAGGCAAACCGGATCCAGATTGATAAGATCGATGTTGAACGGGGTGTCCTGTCTGGGCGGTCCGTCCCGTTCCAGACAAATGCGTATATCTTTGTCTCCGAGAAGCACGGGATGCAGGTCTGGTACGACCATGAAGGCGACTGCGGGTCATGCAACGAGTACACGCAGTGCATCGAATTCATCTGGGACTTCGCGTCCGAGCTCGGGATCAGAATTGAGAAAACTGCCGACCCGACAAAGATGGCGGAAGAATTGCTCGCAAAGATCCAGGTGAGTATGGCATGAACCAGCATTCCCCCGATCAACCCTGGTGGCTCGGCCTGTGCCGGAAGCCACCGGTTTTTTGCCCGGCACCGTCGCTCCTTCTCGCCCCCGCGGAAACCCTGCCTGCCGGCCGGCCCGAGAGCAGCGGTTCCGGACGGATCCGGCGGGGAGTCAGCATCGCTGCCACAAGCCTGAAGACGATCGTCAGGAACCGGAACCTGCTCGTTTTCTCGTTCCTTTCCGGGCTTGCAATGTTCTTATTGATCGCCGCAAAAGTCTGGGATGTACAACAGTTTGACGAGACCCTGCCCTTCCTGCTACCAATCCCCTCCGGTAACCCGGTCATCGTCGTTGACCCGGGGTTCTTCCTGGTTGAACTGGTCTGCCTGTTCTGTTTCACCATCCTGCTGGCAGGCCTGGTCCTGCAACGGAACGGGAACGAAGGGAAAAATAGGGTCACGTTCCGTGAGGGATTTGCCGGGGCCCGCACGCATATCGGTCCGCTCGCTGTCCTGTCCCTTGCAATGGCTCTCATCGCGACCATCGCGTTTGGGATAATCTCCGAAATCGAATTTCTCGGGGATATCGTGATGAGCACCCAGATGTCCATCATCGGGATTCCCGATGCCTATATCCCCTACGGGGACGTGATGGCGTTCCTTTACTCGTTCATCCTTCTGGACATCAACACGGTCCTGTTCCTCTTCGCACTCTGCCTGGTACCGGGCATTGTGCTGAAAAAGACGGGGCCGGTTCCCGCTCCTGCGGGACTGGTATCCGTCCTGCGGAGGACCTGGCGCGAGATGCTGGGCTGCATCCTTGTGTATGGAACAATCATCGTGGGTGTCACTGCCGTAGCGCTCGTGATCGGC
The DNA here is from genome assembly GCA_964503195.1 of uncultured Methanoregula sp. Lineage (GTDB taxonomy): Archaea > Halobacteriota > Methanomicrobia > Methanomicrobiales > Methanospirillaceae > Methanoregula. Next base: position 18,874 of record CAZCZK010000016.1, on the reverse strand, counting down.
CAGCTGCCCCGGATGCTCTACCAGGGCTATAGCTTTCACGCCACCGTTCTCACCCATCCGCTGATGATGGTCGTCTATTATGGATTCATCCTTGCCTGCTCGATCATTATGGCCGCGGGTTTTACTGCAGCGGGTGTTGCCATTGCGGATCTCTGCCATGTCCCGAAGAGCAACGGGATATCAGGTGTATCGGAAGGGAGCCTGAAAAAACCGGAGCATGCCGCATGACCCGGGTAGCGGAACCTGCTGAACACTGGTCCGGCCTGTGCCGGAAACCCCCGGCATTTCGTACCGCCCCCGCACTCATCGTATTCGAACCTGAAACGGCGTATCCAGCCCGGCCGGGGGGAAGTGGCCCCGACGGCAGTTCCGGCCGGGTCCGGCACGGGATCGGTATCGCAACGGCGAGTATCAGGGCCCTTTTCCGGGAGAAGCGCCTGCTCTGGTTCTCGCTCCTGGCAGGACTCGTGATCTCGTTCCTGTTCGTTGCAGAAGGGTGGAGCCTGACGCACTATGCATCCATCCCCCTGCCATACAGTATCTGGATTCCCGTCGGGAATTCGAGCCTCATCGTGTTCAACCTGCAGTTGTTCCTGATCGAAGCGGTCTGCCTCTCCTGCTTCACTATCCTGCTTGCAGGTCTCGTCCTGTACCGGAACGCGGGCCGTGCAACAATGCCGGTCACGATCCGGAAGGCATGTTCTGGGGTCAGCACCCACGCCGGTTCACTTGCTGCGTTGTCGGTCCTGATGGCAATTCTCGCGACAGTCGTCTTTGAGATAATTTCGCAGAGCCAGTTCATCGGCAGGATCATCTTCACTATCGATATGGCCCTGTTCAACCTTCCCTATGCATACTATGTACCCAACGGGATCACTGCCATGTATTATTTCTCGTTCAAGATCATGGCCATCAACATTGTTCTGTTCCTGCTGGCCCTGTATGTCGTGCCGGCCATCGTGCTGGAGAAAAAAAGACTGCTTCCGGCTCTTGCCGGGTCGGTCACCCTCATGAAGAAGACCTGGCGCGAGCTGCTGGGCTGCATCCTTGTCCTTGGGGCAATCATCCTCGTGGCAGGTGCCGTGGGGCTCCTGATCGGCCAGTCCCCCCTGCTCCTCAACCATGACTACGACTTCTTCCTCCAGATGTCACGCGGGCAGGTGCTGATGACGGTTGCCTGTTACGGGTTCCTCCTCACCTGCTTCCTCCTGATGGCTGCGGGTTTTACTGCAGCGGGTGTTGCGATCTCGGATCTCTACCATGTTGGAAAGAGCGACGGGGTATCCGGTGTATTGGAAAGGGGCCGGGAAAAACCGGAGCATGCCGCATGACCCGGGTAGCGGAAACTGCTGAACACTGGTCTGGCCTGTGCCGGAAACCGCCGGTATTCCGCGCCCTGCAGGTCGATATTGTTACCCTGCATCAATCCGTCCATGACGGGAGTCCAAATGGCGGGGCTGGCGGTCCGGGAACGATCCGGCGGGGAATCGGGGCTGCTTTATCAGGAATGAGGACACTGAACCGGAACCGGCAGCTCCTCTGGTTTACGCTCCTTGCCGGGCTGGTGCTGGCGGGAAATGCCATCGGCCAGGCAGCGCTCCGCTACGTCGGCAGGACCCTGCAGCCTGCTATCATCGTACAGTATGTCCTGGACTTTTTCATCGGGTTTTCAACACTGTTCTGCCTCGTGTTCTTACTGGCGGGCCTTTTTTTGAGCATTCCTTCAGGGAAAAGCGGTTCAGCCTCGTTTTTTGCGGGGCTTGCCGGAGCAAAAAAATTCGCAAGAACAATCTTCGTGTGGTCTGTTGTTCTGGCGATCGCTGCAATGCTGCTCTTCAGAATCTGGGTGAATTTTTTCATCTGGCTGCCTCATGAGTTCGGGTTTCTCGCTATCATCGGGCCGCATTTCTTTGGCTCCTTTATCACTCAGTTCCCCTTCAACTGGACGCTCGACTGGAACATGTTCACCGAGATCCCTGGCTATGGCGGACGATCGCTGCTGTTATGGATATATCCGTTCGGGGTCATGGAGGCCATGAACTTTATGGCGATCACCCTGCTCCTTTTTATCCTGACGCCGTTTGTTATCCCCCTTTTCGTGCTCGAGCAGAAGAGCATCCATGAGGCTGTCGCGGGATCGTGTTCAATGATGAAAAAGATCTGGGCCGAAACAGCTGCCTGCGGCGCCTTCCTTGGAGGAGTCGTATCCGGCCTGTTCCTTACGTATCTCCTTATTCAGGCTGCATCCGGGATGGTTTCACCGTACAACACGGTCATGTTTCATCCTCCTGATGCATGGATTGCTCTTGCCCTCGTCTACAATCTCGTACTGGTAACCGCTCTGTTCATCGCTGCAACGGTCGGCGGGATTGCAGTGCAGCATCTTTACCTTTCTGCAAAGAGCCGGCAGATCACCCCGTCTCCACAACCGCACTCATAATTTTTTCCGGTCCGCACCGGGGCAGGTGAATCCCGGGAAAGGAAGCCGGCAGACCATGGGGATAACTTTATATTGTAAATGTCTATACATTTACATATGAAAAAACAATCCGGAAGAAACCCTGTGTGGTTCAGGAACGTGATCCTGATGCTCCTCCTGTCAGGAATGGCAGCCCTGCTGGTACTGCCTGCATCTGCCGATACCCTGGGAGGTACGGGAGAAAAACCTGTCGTAACGATTACCCTCCAGGGCTCCCAGAGTTACTACCTCGGGGAGAAAGTGAGCATATCTGGCAGGAATACCGGTTCGGATACTACGTACCTCTTCATCACCGGGCCCAATATGCCCCGCAGCGGCGGAAAACTCACCTCGCCCCGCCAGGCAGCAGTCAGCGGGAACCCGTACACCTTCACCATCGTGAAAACAAACCGTGACGCAACCTGGGAATATGCTTTTTACACGGCGAATCTCCCCTTTGATGCAGGGTCGTACACCCTGTATGCCGTGAGCAGTCCCGTCGCGGTGAGCCAGTTTGGCAATGCGACGACCTACGGCAACGTCAGTATCATCCTCAAAAAACCCTTCATCTCTGCGGAGATCTCCCCCAACCCGGTCATACGGGGAATGGCATTCGCGGTCACCGGATTTGCTGAGGGGGACCCGCCGGAAGTCCAGGTCTGGGTCATCGGGAAAAACCACGCATCCACGGCAAAAAGCCCGGTAAACCCGGATGCTTCCTTCACCTTCACCGGCACTGAGGCCCTGTCGGGGGGTCTTGTGCCGGGGCAGTACTGGCTCTTTGTGCAGCACGCGATGCAGGACAACCGGTTCGACATCCACATGGACGGGGATTATGTCCGCAACGCACAACCGGACAATGGTACGACGGTCTTCAGGATCGCCGGCCCGGGAAGCCTGCAGGGTGCGGACGCGGCAGAAGCGCTCATCGCCGCGTTTGGCGACCCGGCCATGAAGAACGTGGATACGTATACCGTTATCCCGTTCACGGTCACGGATGCCGTCAGTCCGACGCTCCTGGCACCAGCTGCTCCGGCCGCCCCGGTCCAGCAGACGACCCCGCAGTCCCCGCTCCAGTACGCTCTGTTCGGGTCATTCGTCGTTGCAGCGGGAATTGTCGTGTTGAAGCGGCGTTAGGGTTCCCTGCTTGTCGTACCTACCAGGAGACCCGTACCCCCCAACCTTTTTTCTCGTGATTGCCGGCACATACCGGCATTCCGCGGGATCTCTATAAAAAAAGCATGTGCGGCCCCACGATCCTGATGAGCTGGTGAGAATGATCGCGTGATAGCCCGCGCACTCCGTATCATGGCGGGTAGTATTCTCGCAATTTTCCCTGGTTCGTATTTGGGGGTGCCCGCTATGAAGAAAGGTGGGAACGGGATTTCTCCATCCATCCCATTCTCTCGCCTGCACAAGGGGGTGTCCAAACGCTGTTATGCTCACCATAACCATGACTACGTATGATCTGGTTCAACCCGGTCTCGCGGATGTTCGACTCAGCCTACCGTACAACTCCTCCCTGGGATATCGGCAGGCCCCGGAAGCAATTCATGGAGCTCGTCCGGCAGGGGGAGATCAGCGGACCCGTCCTGGACATCGGGTGCGGGACCGGGGAGAATGCCCTCTTCTTTGCAGAGCAGGGGCTCGAGGTTCTGGGGATTGACTTTGCCCCCCGGGCGATCCGGCATGCAGAGCGAAAGGCTGCAAAACGGGGTCTTCAGGCGCAATTCCGCGTCCAGAATGCGCTCACCCTCGAGGACCTCGGCCGGAAGTTCAGCACGGCAACGGACGCAGGCTTCTTCCATACCCTGTCTGACCGGGACCGGCCGGTCTTTGCGAGAAGCCTTGCGACCGTCCTGCCGTCGGAAGGAAAATATTTCATGCTCTGCTTCAGCGACCAGGAACCCCCCGGGTACGGTCCGCGGCGCGTGTCGCAACAGGAGATCCGGGAGTGCTTCCGTGACGGCTGGGTCATCAATTCCATCCAGCCAACGATCATCGAGAGCCGCGTCATGGCTTCCGGACCCCATGCGTGGCTGTCGTCAATAGCAAAAAAATGATGAGCCGAGAGACCGCGGGCAGCCCTCTCACACATGTTCAGAGTCCGGGTGCGAACTCTTGATTCATGGTTGCCCGGTACCCTGTCGGCCCGAACAGCAACCCGTTACTCTTTCTTCGGAGGCTTGACGTGGGTGAAGAGCGAAGCCCCGGCCGCGATCAGCGCTGTAACCACACCAATAATGGCTACAAGAACACTCGGATTTCCCAACAGCCCCGTGTCCGCCCCGGATTCATTTGCCGTGACCGGGACGATCACCGGTACGAACACGGTCGCGACCGGGGTCGGCACCGGTGAGATGACCTGGTTCAAGGGCTGGAGCGTCCCGTATCCCTGCGTTGTCTGCCCGGACGCGACATAGATCGAGCCCTCATAATCATAGTACCCGCTCAGCGACAGGCGCAGGATATGATTTCCTGCTGGCACGCCGTCCACCTTTCTCGGGGTTGTCCCGGTATAGATGCCATCGATCAGGATACTGGCGCCGGTCGGCGATGAGTAAATCATCACGTTGCCGGTTGACGGGGTTTCCGTGGCGGAAATCGTCATGCTCGGGATCGCTGTCAGCGTCCGGGAAACCACGATCATGGTTCTCGTGGGAGTGGTGTTTTGTCGTGGTGTGGCCGTTGTTGTCACGGCAGGGACCGCAGTAGTCTGGGGTGGTACCGTTGTTGTGACAGCAGGGATCGTTGTTGTCTCTGGTGGCACGGTAGTAGTCAGTGCCGGTGCAGTGGTAGTCTGTGGTATGACCGTGCTATTCTGTGCCGGTGCAGTGGTAGTCTGTGGTGTGACATTGTCAGCACTGGCCGGCAGTACGAGGAGGAGGAGGAAAAGGAAGAGCGCGAATGGTATGAGAGATAATCCGTATTCACGTGACATTGTGTACAATCCCCTGGGAGCTGATGGTACCGTTGAAGCTTTGTAGTATGTACATTCTTCTGATTGGTAATAAACCCGTTTTACGATACCGCATGCTCCGGCCCCGTAACCCGACGAGAGCAGGTTTGAGGACACTGGTGCGGGAGATCCGGGCATTACTGCCGGACCCTCCAACAATCCTGGTGCCTCCGCAGTATAGTACGGTTATTAATATTCGATAAAGAAGTACTAGCATGAAACAATTCCTCCTCATTATCTGCCTGGTCCTCCTGCTGGTTGTGACCGTGATACCGGCCTTTGCGTCTCCTTCCATCTCCGCAATCTCCCCGACAACTGCCCTCAACAACCGTGATATCACCATGACGATCACGGGTACTGGTTTTAATGCAGACAGTACGGTATGGATCGACACCCCTGCTTCCACGGAATCCATCCCCGGCACCATCATCAGCCGGAGTCCGACAGCGATCACCTGCACGTTTTCGATCCAGGGCACGACCCCGGCCAGGTACAATGTGTGGGTCAACAGCCCGTTCACCGATATGGCGGGTACCTATCATCCTCAGGATGTCGGGCTCCTCCAGCTGGGCTTCACCATCGACAAGGGTGCCGACACTACACCCCGTACGACCATCTCCCCGACCCCGGCACCGGCCAATGGCAGTATCAGTGTATCCTCCATTCCCCCGGGGGCAAATGTGTATCTCGATGGGGTGAACAAAGGACTGACACCGCTCGTGCTGAAAAATGTTGAAAACGGGAAGCATGCAATATCAGTCCGGCTGGCCGGTTATGGGGAATATACCGACAGCGTGGTGGTTTCTGCAGATTCACCGACCGTATCAGCCAGACTTATCGCGCTCCCTGCAGCAACTCCCGAAACAATGGTTCCGGCACGTACAACGAGCATCCCCGTCACCGTTCCACCCATGCCAACAACCACCTCCCCCTCAGGAATCGGGATCGGGATACTGGCGATAACCGGCGCCGCACTTCTGGTGATGAAACGATCCTGATTTTTTCCGGTAATCCGCCACCATGCACTGGTACCGCAGGCCTACATCCTGGTGTACCTCCCGTTCCCTGCAGGTAGTAATTGTCCTGCTCTGGCAGGACGCCTTGTCCTGGCCTCCACCGGGACTCCCGTTCCCCATGAATATTCAGGACCCATGGGCCCCCTTGTTTGGTCGGAAAAAAGGGCTTCCCCTCCCGTGAGAGCGTGCGGATCTGAACGTCGGTATGGGAGTCTTCAACAAGAAGGATTTTGAAGTGGCAGCATCAGAAAGATTTTGAAAGCAAATGTCAAATATACTATACAAATACCAGTGCATCCATGCCCTGGTATTGAAGTACAGCATACTGAACACCTGAGAACAACAGCAACAGCACACATCACCATGGGTTGTTACCTCAAGCCCCCCCAACGGAAGGGATGAGGTTTCAACCCCATTTTTTCCATACTTCTGAGCCGGGGAATTTCTCGCCGGATTACGGTCCTGGCAAAAAAATCCTCTCAACCGTCTGCGTCAGCTCTGGCAGGGGTATCGCGATTGCCATAAAACCTGATCTGGTCCGGGAGGCCCTGATTGGCCGTAGTTCCTGTACCCCATCGCGGCGGTACCTGCAGGGAGCGAAAAAATGATCGGCGTTATGGCGGATGCCCTGAAGCAGAACGGGTCAGCCATGCTTACCGGGCTGGTAAAAGCCCGGGCACATTCCTCGTGATACACCTTGGCCGTCCCGGCAGGGAAGACCTTGACAATGCCCGGAAATCCGCCCGGGAAATGCTCACATCCGGCTGAACCCCCCCCTTTCCCGAGGACAAAGATCCGACCGTACGGGTACCGGCCGATCCCGGCCGATCCCGGGCATCCCGGGCAGCTTCCGGCCCGGAACCATCCTTTTTCTCTTCCCTCACCAATACAGCGTGTAAGAGTGCTGCCGGCTCCCCGTGAGAAGCGGCAGGGATCCCCCGAATGATGTTCGAGCTTGCCATCCTCACCATCCTGCTTGCCTTTGCCTTCACCTTTACCAACGGGTTCCAGGACGCAAGCTCGATTGCCGCCACCTTCATCGCCTCGCGATCGGCTGGGCCAAAGGCGGGCATTCTCCTTGTCGCCGTCATGTCGTTCTTCGGCACCCTCCTCGGGGGGAGTGCGGTTGCCTTCACGCTGGCAGGCCTCGTAAAAGTCCCGTCCGGCCCGCAGGAGCTTGTCGTCATCTTTGCAGCGCTTCTGACAGCAACGGTCTGGAACCTCATCACCGGCCGGATCGGCATTCCCGCGTCCTCTACCCACTCGCTGGTGGGCGGGCTTGTGGGTGCCGGCATCGCGGCAGCCGGTACCGAAAGCATTCTCTGGGGTATCAGCGACCTGGTCGGCCCGGCACACGAACTCACCGGCCTGGTCAAGATCTTCGCGTTCTTTGTCATCTCCCTCCTCATCGGGTTTGCCGGCAGTTTCCTGATGCACCGGACAACCGCTCTTCTCCTGCGCAACGCGAAGCGGACGGCAAACCGGGGGATTATTGCCCTCAACTGGTGCGCTGCAGCGGTGATGGCGTTCTCGAACGCGGCAAACGACTCCCAGAAGCAGCTGGGGCTGATCGGTATGATCCTCTTCGTCTCCGGCCTGGCCCTGACCTCTGCTGTCCCGCTCTGGGCCCGGGTCGCTGCCGCGGTCCTGCTCTCCCTGGGAACGGTCAGCGGCGGGTGGAGGATCATGAACACGCTCGGGCGGAAGATCTTCCGGATCGAACCTGTCCACTCCTTCGACTCGCAGGTCTTTTCCGCCTCCTCCATTGCCCTCTCCACGCTCGCAGGAGCCCCCATCTCGTCAACCCAGGTCATCACCATGTCGGTACTCGGGGTCGGGGCAGCGGAGAACCCGCGGAAAGTTAAATGGGAGGTAGGACGGCATATTCTTGTAGCTATGCTGGTCACGATCCCGGCTACCCTCCTCATCTCCGGGATCCTGTACCTCATACTCTTCCCCATAGCAGGGGGGTGAAAACCGCATGAACCGGAAAACGATACCAGAAGACGCAAAAAGGGGGCGCGGCCTCTTTGATTCCCTGTTTCCCCGGGAGTATGATTTCCACGCCATGCTCGAAGCCCAGGCAGACCGGACCGTTGCCGGTGTACGGCTGTTCGCCCACTGGCTGGAGGTATCCCCGGTAAGTAACCCCGTCCACCTCGAAGAGATCGAGGCCGACGTTGATCGCATGCGCCATGCAATGGAAGAGAAGCTGATCACGTCCTTCTCTACGCCTTTCGACCGCCAGGACATCTACAGCATCTCCCGCCAGATGGACTATATCCTCAACTATGCCAGGGAGACGGCAAAGGAGATGTATGCGTTCGGTGTTCCCCCGGACCCGTATATCCACGCGATGGCAGGGTACCTCCTGTCAGGAACGGAATGTATTGCCCGGGGTGTCCATGCCCTGGATGAGGACAAAGGCCGGGTGGAGGGAGAAATCCGGCATGCACGGGACGCCTACAATGCGCTGGAGGACCGCTACATCCAGAGCATGGCGGTCCTCCTGAAGACGAGCGATGCCATGCAGGCCATCCGGACCCGGGAGATCTATCACCACCTGCGGGATGCCGGGCGGGCAATGCGGGACACGCTGGATACCCTGCACAACGCGGTCATCGACCTGGTATAGGGGAGCACCGGGAGTTTCCCTTAAAAAAAACCGGAGTTCCCGCGTATCCGGGCCCTCAGACGAGGGCACGATTTCAGGTACCTTTCGCGCCCTCCGGGTCGCGGGAACGGCGGGGCAGAGCCTGCGGAGCGTCAGAAGGCCTGCCGATGGTTTTTGTGGAGCCACAAAAAAATCTTTACTTTCTCGCTTTCCTGATCACCGTCAGGTCACCGAGCGTCGGCGTGAGTTTGTTTAAAACCTTCTTTTCGTCGTCCGTGACCGCGGAATCTATCAGCCGGATCTCCAGGACTTTCTCCAGTTTCTTCCGCACATCCTCTTCTGGGATCAGGTCGCTGTTCTCGATCTTGCGGATGAGGTGCTCCTTCTCCTTCATCTGCATGGCAAGGTCTTTCTGGGAGAGCCCCTTCTCCATCCGGGCACGCTTTATCCGGGCTGCGTAGTCATCAACGATCTCCCCTTCCATGAAGTCGAACATGTCCCGCTTGTACCGGACCGGTACTCCCCCGCCGGCGGGTGCCGGTGCCGGGCGTGCCGCAGCACCCTTCTGGATCGCCCGCATGTCCGTGCGGCGCACCTGCTGCACCTCCGTGCCGAACTTCTCGCATTTGCTGCAGACCGAGAGCTCGGCCCCCTCTACCCGGACCAGTTTCGGGGTTCCCCGTATTGTCTCACCGCACATTTCGCATTGCATACTTTCACTACAAAATTGCCTGTGGGAGTATAAAGTCCCACGCCACTCCCCGTGCATCCGCAGATCGTTGCCGTTTCACAAACACTTTATATAGAGTTCCTCATATAGCTACCTGAGAACCAAGATGGCAGATATCCTCCATCAGGCACCGGACCCTCAGACGCCAGACGATATCAACCGGCTTTATCGTACGATGTCGGAGCAGCTCCGCGAACGGCTCGCCCAGCTCGAGAATGACAAGCATGAGCTGGAGATACAGATGAGTGAGCGGGTCGACAACCTTGAAGCACGGAACCTCGAGCTCCGGGAACAGCTCCGGCAGGTCGAGGCTGACAAGCGGTATATCGAGACCCAGAAGATCCGGTTTGAGCGGGAAGTGCGCAAGCTCAAGAGTGAGAGCGAACAGCTCCGGAGCCCCCCGCTGATCATCGGGACGGTAACGGATGTCGTGGACCCGTCCCGGGTGATCGTGCGGAGCAGCGCCGGCCCGCGCTTCCTGGTACGGAGTTCCCCCTCCATCAACCCCGGGGACCTCAAACCGGGGGTCCGGTGCACCCTCAACCAGCAGTCGCTCGCGATCGTCGAGCTGCTCCCCACCTCGTTCGATGCACAGGTCTATGGCATGGAGCTTGCGGATCCTCCGAAGGAATCCTATGCTGACATCGGGGGCCTCGACAAACAGATAAACGAGATCCGGGAAGCAGTCGAACTCCCTATGAACCGCCCGCAACTGTTTGAGAATATCGGGATCACCCCCCCCAAAGGCGTGCTGCTCCATGGTCCCCCCGGCACGGGAAAGACCCTGCTTGCAAAAGCGGTGGCCCACGAGACCAATGCCCATTTCATGCGGATCGTGGGGTCGGAGCTGGTCCAGAAATATATCGGCGAGGGAGCGCGGCTGGTCCGGGAACTCTTCGACCTTGCCCGGAAGAAAGCCCCGACCATCATCTTCATCGATGAGATCGATGCCGTGGGCGCGTCCCGCACGGAGGCAAATACCTCCGGTGACCGTGAAGTCCAGCGCACGCTGATGCAGCTGCTGGCAGGGATGGACGGGTTCGAGAACCGGGGCGACGTGAAGATTATCGGAGCAACGAACCGGATTGATATCCTGGACCGGGCACTCCTCCGCCCCGGCCGGTTCGACCGGATCATCGAGATCCCGCTCCCGACCGAGGAGGGCCGGCTCTCCATCCTGAAAGTGCACTGCGGGGGCCTCAAGATTGACGCACAGGTCGATCTTGTGGCGGTTGCCCATATGACTGACGGAAAAAACGGTGCAGATCTCAAGGCAGTCTGCATGGAGGCAGGTATGTTTGCTATCCGGAAGGAACAACCGGCCATAACCCAGGAAGATTTCATTGCAGCCATTGCAAAAGTCGGTCTTGATTTCAACCGGGGCAGGGCAAATGTCGAAGGCCTGATGTTTGCCTGACCATCCCCTCCTCTTCCTTCGTTTTTGCTGATTTTCCCCGTCATTCACCTTATCATGGAACCCGGAGGTTCAATCAAAGAAACGCGGGGTTCGATGCTGTACCCCGCGGTATTTTTGTAATATATATCTGGTTATACGAAACGCTGATCCCGGAACAGGGGAGGCGTCTGATACTTGACAAACAGGGATGAAATTTTAGAGCAGGTAGAAACCACCCTGGGTGATACCTGTTACCCGCCGACTCTCAAAGAGAAGGAAATTCTTACCACTATCCGCTATCACATCTCCACAGGAAACGATGAGTTCCGGTTGAGCAGATAACAGGGCACGGGCCGGCCGTTCCGGATGCGTGGTATTTTTTGCTCCGGAGATACCTTTTGTATACCCCCTTGCGCGAGCCCCGGTTATCGTTGTGGCGGGGACCTCTCCGATCCGCGATTTTCATGGTCCGTTTGTGAACTCACGACGTTCATCCCCTTCTCTCTGAAAACCAGGTCCTTTTTGGCAGAACGGTTGAGGGCTCCGGACCCCCGCACCCCCCATGACGATATATGCCGCCGCCTCTCCAAAGTAAAAAAATCCTGGACGGGCCTGCCAGAACTCCCCACGGATGGATTCGCAGCGGTATCCTGGTTTATCCTGGTCCGAAGTTGCCGGGTTCCGGGCCGGACTCTGCTTCCGCGAGCAGTTCTCCTTCCTCCACATCGTCCTCGGTGCACCAGATCTCGATCGAGTGGTCTGCCCCGATATATTCCTGGTGGTATTCGTCAGGAGTGGATCCCGGGGACATGGGCACTGAACTGACCAGGTTCCCGTTTTTGAAGCTGTAGAGCTTCCGGTATTTCCAGCCGGGACCGAGCACGGCAGTCCTGTCGAAATAGACGTCCTGCGCAAGCTGGTGGGTGAAGTAGATCCCCGGCTCCAGCTCAAAGAGGGGCTCGCGGACATACCGGCGGATGTACCAGCGGAGCTCTGAGGTGAGCGAGAGGGCGCTGCTTAAGGAGGCACAGGTTATGTACACCCCGCAGGATCTTTTCTGCGGGTGGTAAAAGCGCAGCGCCATACGGCTGGTCTCGGAAGCGAAGAGGGTATGGTGGAGATCAGTGCCATCCCGCTGGATCAGGAGTATGTTCAATCGGCCTCCCCTTGAACGAGTGGTTGTGACCGGCAGTCTGCCCGGTCACGTATACATGCGGTTGTCGGCAATGGCCTCGATCTTCACTTTCCGGACTGCCTCCAGGAAGTCGTCCATGCAGACAAAATCTGCTTCGCGCCGCACGGCTATCATGCCGGCCTCACGACAGATCGCCTCGAGCTCGGCACCGGTGAAATCCTCGGTGACATTGGCAATGGCAACCAGATCCACATCGCCGATGCGCATCTTCCGGGAATGGATCTTCAGGATCTGGAGCCGGGACTCTTTGTCCGGCAGGGGGATCTCGATCAACCGGTCAAAGCGTCCGGGCCGCAGGAGTGCCGGGTCCAGCATATCTGCACGGTTCGTGGCGGCCATGATCCGCACGTCGCCCCGGTTGTCAAACCCGTCCATCTCGGCAAGGAGCTGCATGAGGGTCCGCTGGACCTCGGCGCTGCCGGAGGTGCCGTCATTCGTCCGCATGCTGCCGACCGCATCAATCTCATCGATAAAGACGATGGCGGGAGCCCGTTCGCGGGCGAGCTGGAAAAGCTCGCGGACAAGGCCGGCGCCTTCACCGATAAACTTGTGGACAAGCTCGCTGCCGGACATGCGGATGAAGGTTGCCTGGGCCTGGTGGGCAACAGCCTTTGCAATCAGGGTCTTTCCCGTGCCGGGTGCTCCGAACAGGAGGATGCCTTTCGGCGGCTCGACACCGATACGCCGGAAGATCTCCGGCTTCGTCAGCGGGTATTCGACGGATTCCCGCACTTCCTTGATCTGGTCTGCGAGACCTCCGATCTGTTCGTAACAGGTTTCCGGTGATTCCTCGAGTTCCATCACGCGGACCCGGGCATCGTAGATGTTGCCGATCACCTTGACAATGGAGAGGGCGTTGTTGACCGCAACTTTTGCACCCATTTTCAGCACCGGGCGGAGTTCTTCGGGTGCGGTAGTGAGGTATTCCTGGTTATTGCCCTGCTGGCGCAGGTAAATCTCCCCGTTCTCAAGGATATCGACGATAACCGCTACAAAAAGCGGCATGCGCTTGAGCTGGTTGTTCTCCCGCTTGAGCTGGCCGTTCTCTTTTACTAGTTCGTCCGCTTTCACCTTCATCTCAAGGAGAGATGCTTCGAGTTCGTTGACCTGGATCTGGTATTTGATCTCGGATGAAGGTGCAGTGTTTTTGACGGCAGTCTCTTCCATACTAATCTTATATCTTAATCTTCAACCATTTATGTGGTGTTATTTTGCATATCCAGGGCAGAGGCATTGCCGGCGGCAGGGCACGAGGTCCGCTGCTGGTCAGCCCGGCACCGATCTCCTTCCTGTCGGGAGTGGATCCGGATTCGGGGATTATCATTGAAAAAGGCCACCCGCTGCAGGGTACCGGTATCGCCGGCACGGTGCTGGCATTCCCGTACGGCAAGGGCTCGACCGTGGGTTCGTACGTGCTCTATGCGCTGAGCCGGAAGGGGCGTGCACCGGCAGCCATCATCAATACCGAGGCGGAAGCGATCATCGCAACCGGTGCCATCATCGGCGGGATTCCGATGATCGACCGGACCGGGCTGCCCCTCGGACGGCTCAGGAACGGGACGCCGGTCACGGTTGACGGGGACCTCGGGGAGATGGAGTATGAAGGGACGCTCATGGATGCCTGACCGGGAATTATTTTTGGTGATTGTGTACCATCCACCAGAAGTCCGATAAACCTGAAACAAAAACTCCACTACCGCTGCCGGGGGCTCCGGCAAGCCTCCGCCCCCGCCGCTCGGGCATCCCTGGTTGCGATAGTGCCGTAGTACCTCTGCCGGTGTGTGCCTGTATACCGGTATTGCCGCAGCATTGCAATGCGCCCCATCCCCCCGGGGGACTGGTGGCGCAAGAGGGGGGCTGCTTTTATTGTTCTCCGGAGCGCACATCTAAAAAAATCTGATTTGGCTCACTAGTAACCATGGGTTCGTGGTTGACTTTACCATATTACCTTATTTTTTACGAGCACAATTTTCAAATAATGCCTGCCCGTACATTCAGGTATGCAGAATACCATCCCGGTTGTCGCAATCCTCTTCCTTTGCGCGGCGATTGGCCTTGCCGGATGCATAAGCCCCACGAGCACCACGGCAACCCCGCCAACCGCAACTGCCCCCGCCGCAACGCAGGCACCGTCAGCACAGAACAATCTCGTCGTGTCTCCGACGGACGTGATCCCGGAAAACAACCAAGTGAGCGTGACGATCAAGGAAAAAGAATACGATGCAACTATCGCAGTTGCGTTTGCCGGTGGCAAAGGTCAGTACCTTACAAAATCCGCACGAATCGTGTTCTATCGTTCTGACGGCCAGGTCATTTCTGAAAAACTGGGGATAAAAAAAGATGATACAACAATACTTCAAGGTTCCAAACAGACTGACCGTGTTGTGGTCTATGTGTCCCAGGTAACCGGGCAAGAATACAAAGTTGCCGATGTCCTGCGCGAGTACCGCACGCGGTGATTCAGAATAAGGAAACCGGATTCTTTTTTTTTACGAAAGCAGGATAATGGTATCCGGAACGGAAACGCAACGGTCGGTACGTGGACTGAACGGCCGGAACAGACTGGCAAACGGCTTGTAGAGGGTGATACCCGGAGACCGGACAACCGGATCTCCACGGGAAATAAGTCGGTCAAAGGTCTGCTTCATGTCAGACAACCCCCGTTTTCGCACGGATTTGCCTACCGCAGAACCGTATTTCTGCCCGTGAAGGACCCGGAGGTCATGGGGATACTCCGGGCGAAACCAGCTGCCTGAAGGAATTTTCTTTGAGAAGAATTCGGATTTCTCCCGTATGAAAAAAAGTCAGTGTTCTCTCGTTCTCCTTATAAGCTGGACGGCTCCGAGGAATCCGATGACGAAGATCATTGGGAGGACAGTCGAGGGAAACTCCGGTATCGGGTTCGGGTTTCCGACCGTTATCTCGATAGTGCCCGGCATTCCCCACATTGTACCGCATTCGCCGGTATCGATACTCATACGATACTCGATGAGATCAACGCCCTCGAAACCCGGATCCGGCATATAGTGGAAATACGGTGTCTGCCCGGTCACCGTATACACATCATCCTCCCAATAACCCCCGTATATGGGGGTCAGGGTCCCGTGTCCTGGATGACTGTAATCCGCCTCCATCCTATAGGAATACACCCATTCCTCGTCATCAAGGAGCTGCGCTGAGAGCATCGTATCCTTTGGGGTACTGAATTTCAGTTCTTGTCCATGATATAATAGAAAATTTGGCACCAGATAGATCAGCACGGTTGCGTCATCAGAATATTCAATTCCATCAAAAGTACGATACCGGAACGTATCAACCGCCTGAGCAGTATCATAGACGCTGGACTCTGGATAATAGGTAACCTTGCCATCAGGCCACAATTCAACATGACCGTACCGTGCGTCTTCGACCAGGACCGGTCTTACCGGCGGAGTATTGGGGATATCGTTAGACAAAATATTATCCCATTGGTGATATCCAGTCCCTCCTCCGAACGGACACCATACACCATTTATTACGTCATCACCCGCAAAGAGTGCGTGAACGGGTGCAGTACACAAAACCAGGAGACAGACCCCCAACAAAATCGATACAGGTTTCATTTTTTTATAGCCCCCCTTTATGAGTTGTTTTGGATTTTTTCATTGTGCATTGCATAATGGTCTTTTTCCCCTGCACCTATGCGGGTGCGCCGGCCCTGCCACGGAAAAGAATCGCTGAACCATCCTGCAGTCTGGAACACTGATCAGAGCAATGATGAATATTCTCATCAAATAATAAAGATTTTGAAATCCATCAATGCTTTACACACGATCAAACCATGTAATCATATCCGTGGGGGAGATATCCGGAATCTGAAAAGGACCCCCCAGCATAACAATTGTTGAAAACGGAACTTCGTACATTGGAGATATTCCCGCGCTCTTGCTCTTTTCCTGATTCCGGGAGTGTCTTTTATCTGCAGCAGGTCAGCTATCATCGTCAACTGCGCAGGAAAAAAGATTACCTTCCAAGATGCCTCCTTTTTATCATCAGGAACGAATACTTCCGGCAATGCAGGTCAACTGGCGATCGATCCAGGCAGCGAGGAACACGTATGCAGTACTCCATGCCGCCTGCGAGCGGGACGGTTTTCTGCTCGAGCCGGTTGACCATCCTGGTGAGGATGTGACCTGTTACAGCCTCAATTCGATCACTGCACCAGCGTTCCAGGACGAGATTGCTGCGGCAGACTGTCTCACGGTTGTCGGCGGCCCGCATGCAACCGCCTGCCCCGGTGAGGTGGCTGAATATGCGGATTACGTTGTGGTCGGTGAGGGTGAGTATACCCTGGTCCGGCTGCTCGCAAACCTCCGCGATGGCGGGGATGGCAGGATCCCGGGCGTTATGACCGGGGACTTTTTTCTCCCGGCAACAACCAGCGTCCGCCTCGATGCCTACCCGGCATTCTCTGATGTGAAGGGCTATGTCGAGATCACCCGGGGGTGCCCCCATGCCTGCGGGTACTGCCAGACCCCCCAGATCTTCGGCACCTGCATGCGGCACCGTTCAATCGATGCGGTTGCCCGGTTCGCGAACCGGCACGAGCAGTCCCGGTTCGTCTCCCCGAACGCGTTTGCCTACGGATCGGACGGGCGCCATCCCCGGTGGGAGAAGATCGAGCACCTCTTCCGGCAGTGCCGGCACCAGATCTTCTTTGGTACCTTCCCAAGCGAGGTCCGGCCGGAGTTCGTCTGTGACGAGTCACTCACGCTTGTCACGCGGTACTGCGCCAATACCAGACTCCATTTCGGTGCCCAGTCCGGGAGCGATCCGGTCCTTACGAAGCTCCACCGGGGCCATACCATTGCGGACGTGCTCCGTGCCGTGGACCTCTCCAGGGAGTATGCCCTGGAGCCGGTGGTCGATTTTATTGTCGGGCTCCCGTTTGAATCGGACGAGGACCAGCTCGCAACCCTGGAGTGTATCCGCCAGGTTTCCCGGTACGGGATCATCCATGTCCACCGCTTCCTTCCGCTGCCCGGCACCCCCCTTGCCGGTACGGTTGCGCGTCAGCTGCTCCCGGAAGCGGAAAAACTGCTCGGGAACCTGGCATTACGGGGAAGGCTGACCGGGTCGTGGAATGATCCTGCGGTACGGTTTTTGCGGAATCAGTGAACCGGGCAAAAATCCGGTTGCCTTCCGGAAACCCTCCGGACCTGTCCGATGGCCAACCGAACCACGGGATCGAATCCCTGAATGTCCCTGGGAGGAGGAGGTGAGGAGTGACTGGTGTCTCCCCCCATGGAAAAGAGATTAATATGAGATCCAGGAAACTCCCTGCTATAATAGTTTTGGATGGTGCAGGCTCCTCTTCTTCCTGCTGACGTATCCGGGTGATAGACCTCACATGAGGAAACCATGCGGGAGACCTGCGCGGTACATTCTCGTTCATTTTTTTCAGACAGCTGGGAAAAAAGGAGGAAACCCGCGAATTACCCCGAATGAATGCAGGAATCGGGCAATTCCGGGACACCAGAGCGATTTTTACGCCGGTTATTCGTCTGGTACCCGGGCGGTAAGGTTTTTTAGACGCCCTTCAAATGATATACCATGAAAGATGTGCTATTGATAGCAGATCTCCATGGTCAATTCGGTAAAATTGATTCATTTCTGGAACTTAATCCGGAAGCGGTATTTATTGCAGGCGATATTACGAATATGGGTCCGGTTGACGCGGTCGATGACGTGCTCTCACGCATCGATGTGCCGTGTTTTGCAGTGCCCGGCAACTGCGACCCGCGTGAGATCCTCGATGTGCTCGAACACTCGGATGCCGTGTCTCTGCACTGTTCCGCGATCAACCTTGGCAAGATGACCCTGGTCGGTGTAGGCGGGTCCAACCCGACCCCGTTCAACACCCCGTTCGAGCTGACCGACAAGCAGATAGATGACGTGTTGCACAGCGCGATGAACAAGATGGAGAAGGCAGTCCACAACATCCTCCTCTGCCATGCCCCTCCCTATGAGACCCTCGACAAGCCGGCAGGAGAACACGTGGGAAGCCAGAGCATCCGGAAGCACATGAAGGCTTTCGACCTTGTCTGCTGTGCCCACATCCACGAGGCCCGGGGTATCATGGACGTGGACGGCGTCAAAATCGTCAACCCCGGCCCGGCAATGGACGGCCATTGTGCGATGATCCATTTCGGCAACGATGCCCGGGATATCAAAATCGAGCTGCTGACGGTTTGACCGGGTGCAGTTCTCATTCCCCCCCATCTCTTTTAAAAAATGTGATGCATTGAGCGGCTGATCCCGATGCCGGAACACGGTAAACGGGGATCCGATGAAGGCAGTATTCATATGATTCGCGGCTTGCTCTGAATCCCGCTCGGAATGGCAGGATATTTTTGCTATGACTTATATCTTTTCGCCATTTTTATCCGGCGAGGGGCCGAGGAGGAACCCGATCCACCGGGTCTCATCGAACAGTTCACAGACCATCTGGACGCAGAGCGTTAAGG
>CAZCZK010000015.1:3350-27073 GCA_964503195.1 uncultured Methanoregula sp. | reverse complement strand
CTGCACACGTATACTGCGCCGGGAAATTACACCGTTACCCTGCAGGTCTTTCATGCTACGGGGTATACCAGCACACGGAAAGCGGGATTTGTTACCGTCTCAGATCAACCGGTTCTCCCGGGCAGGACAGGTATCTACAAAGACGGCAGCTGGTATATGGACATGAACGGCGATGGCGTGTGGAATGCCGGTGACCGGAACTACGGCTTTGGCGCCCCCAACTGGACTCCCGTGGCTGGCGACTGGAACGCTGACAACAAAACCGAGATTGGTGTGTACCGCGACGGTTCCTGGTACCTGGATTATGATGCAAGCGGGTGGTGGAGTGGCAGTGATAAAAATTACGGATTCGGTGCCCTGGACTGGACACCGGTTGCCGGGGACTGGAACGGGAACGGTTACGACAAGATCGGGGTCTATAAAGACGGTGCCTGGTACCTGGATTATGATGGCAACGGGATGTACGGGGAGGGTGACAGGAACTTCGCGTTCGGAGAAGCCGGCTGGGAACCGGTTATCGGGAAATGGACTTCAGACGGGAAGTCCAAAATTGGTGTGTACAAAGACGGTATTTACTATATCGATTACAATGGTGACAATGTATACAATGCCGGTGACAGGACTATCGTCTACGGTTCGGCCGGTTCAAGGGCCGTTACGGGAGACTGGAACGCCGATGGCCTGACCAAGGTCGGGACACAGACCGGAAATACCTGGTATCTCGATTATGACGGGCTTGGAGCGGTCAATGCCAGTACGAGATCCTACACCTTCGGATCACCGGAATGGTTCCCGGTGATCGGGGACTGGGATGATGACAGCACCGACACGATCGGCATCTATCTGGACGGTGCCTGGTATCTTGATGTGAATGGCAACGGCGTCTGGGATGCCGGCACGGATAAGAACTTCGCGTTCGGTGCGGCCGGGTGGACGCCAATGGTCGGTACGTGGAACTGAATCCTGCTCATTTTTTCGTTCGATCGATCATGAGGGCTCTGGTGCGTGGCTGACACCCGGTGCAGGTATAGTACCCTGGAATCTGGACAGCCGGTACCTGTTTTCAGGAAAAAATCAAAACAACGACAGCCTGCCCGTCGGGGGGTATACTTATGAGGCGGACCTCAGGGTAGCGGGAAGGTAGTGGCCCGGTTCCCGTTTACCTCCAGATAAAGCCGGTGATGACGAAGAATCCTCTGGACGAAAGCAGGGAAATACCTGTTTTTTTTTAAAACCATTTCGATACTGTTATCATATACCTGAACATACTCCCGAAAAGGAACGTTCACAACCAGCGGCTGACAAGAATGCTCAGGGAGTCAACGGGGGAAAACCGGCTGAACAATGAACGTGTTCTAAAAAGGGTATCCGGGATTCCGGTGTACGAATGAGTCCTGGAAACCAGAGAGGGCACGTTGAGGTTTCATAATGGTAGTATTTCCTGCCTGCAGAACGCACAATCGCGGTACAACAGAAGTCATAAACCGCTGGAGTATCTCTTTCCTGCCCCTGTGCGGGCCCTGTTTCGTAAAAGATCGTGTCCGTCTGAACCTCCAGTGAGGCGAGTCAGTCATGAAAACACCAGTGTCAGAACACTCAGAGCAAACACGGGGGATGAGGATTACCCTCTGTCTCATTCTCCTGATAACCATGGGTATCGGCATGGTCAGTGCCGACAGTACCCTTGCACCGGTCATAACGAAGATCAATCCCCAGGCGGGCTACAACACGGCATCCCTGAATATCACCAATCTCGGCGGTAACAACTTTGTCAGTGGTGCATCAGTCTCTCTTATGCCGGCTGACTACCCCGCCACGCTGTCCTTCTCCGGATCGCTCGTGGACGGATCCGGTGAGGCATTGCTGAACGGGGCCCACAGCGTCTTTGTGCAGGGCACCACCGCGTATGTCGCGAGTATCAATGCCGATGCGCTGGAGATCATCGATGTATCCAGTCCCGCTCATCCGGCGCATGTGGGAAGCCTGGTGAACGGGGCTGGCGGGGCCCTCCTGGACGGTGCGTGGAGTGTCGATGTGAGGGGCAGGTATGCCTACATAGCCAGCAGGGACAGTAATGCACTCGAGATCGTGGATGTTTCCACACCCTCTTCGCCCACCCATGTCACGAGTGTCCTCAATGCCACAAATACGCTCCTCGGCAGACCGTCCGGGATCCATGTCACGAATGGTACTTCTGACGGGCGCGCCTACGCGTACGTGACCAGTACCGGGACCAACGCCCTCCAGATCATCGATGTGACGAATCCATCGAGCCCGTTGATCAACGGCTACGTCTCCAATAAGACGCTGGCAATCGGCAATATGTCAGCCCCGCGGGGACTTTATGTCGTGGGCAATTATGCATACGTTGCAAGTGAACTCAGCAATGGTCTCGAGATCGTTGACGTGAGATCCAAATGGTCACCCACGCATGCCGGCTTTATTGGTGACGGTGCCGGGGGGGCGCTCCTCAAAAACCCGTACGATGTAAAAGTTGTCGGGAACTATGCATATGTTGCGAGCTGGGGCAGCAACGCGCTGGAGATCGTGAATGTCTCGAACCCGGCAAACCCGAAACATGAGGGAAGCCTGGTTCTCAATACGAACGGACCGATGTCCATTGCGGTATCGGGCATCTACGCCTTCGTGGGGACCCAGGGGGGTAATGCCCTTGAAGTCATTGATATCTCCAATCCTGCCACTCCCGTCCACAAGGATACCTACTCGTTTGGCACCTCCTACGGTCCGAACGGGGTCTTTGTTGCCGGTGATTACGTATACGTTGCAAACAACTGGCACAAGTCACTCGATATCATCCGCGCCAGTACAGGCACCATTGAGGCAACCTCCGAGAATGTTTTCAGTCCCGAGAGGATAACCTGCCA
Source organism: uncultured Methanoregula sp. (assembly GCA_964503195.1). Classification (GTDB taxonomy): domain Archaea; phylum Halobacteriota; class Methanomicrobia; order Methanomicrobiales; family Methanospirillaceae; genus Methanoregula. The sequence goes on along the minus strand of CAZCZK010000015.1, from coordinate 24,188 downwards.
GTTCCCCCTCACGGGCTATCCGGACGGGAAGTATCACGTCGTTGTCCGGAACCCGGATCTCAAACAGGGGGTGAAGCTGAACGGGTTCACCATATCAGACCTCCCGTGTTCCCAGTGTGAACCCTATCCCGGCTGGAAATACCGGGGAGCCCTCAGCAACAACGGCACCTACAATGATGGCGGGTTCCGGCCGAATCCTGTTGAACTCTGGAATTTCACCGACATCACGCAGGAGACTGACGTCGGGATCATGCAGTCCTCGCCTGCTGTTGCCGACGGGATGGTCTACGTCGGTGACCGGAATAAAAATCTCTACGCCATCTTTGCAAACAACGGCTCGCTCAAATGGAAAAAAACCTTATCGGACGACGTGTACGGGAGCCCGGCAGTAGCCGACGGGATGGTCTATGTGGGCTCCGGCGACTGGCTCAATGTCCCGGGTACATTCTATGCCATGGATGCCGGCACCGGCAGCCTGGTCTGGCAGAAGAATTATTCCAGCGGTGTTGAATCGAGCCCGCTCGTGTACAACGGAAGCGTGATCGTCGGCCGGGTGGACTGGAATGTATCGGCCTATAATGCAAAGACCGGGGAGGAACGCTGGAGTTACCGGACCGCCGGCACTGTGCCCGATGGTATGGCCCTCTCGAATGGCAGGGTCTTTTTTGCAACCCAGGACTCGAACATCTTTGCGCTGGATGCCACCACGGGAGAGAAGGTCTGGGACTACAAGAACTCCTCGACCGTTTCCGGCCCCGCATTTACCAAACAGTCAAGTCCCGCTGTGGCATACGGAAGGGTCTATATCGGGGGTTCGGGAGGAGTGTATGCGTTCGATGAATACAACGGGGATTTCCTCTTCCGCTTCCTGCGGGATTCTACCGGGTTCGAGGGTTCTCCGGCTGCGGCTAATGGACTTATCTATATTGGTACGGAACGAGGGGCGGGAATCATTCCCAACGCAATCTATGCATTCAACGCGGACCTCACGGTAAACTGGTTCAGAAATACGACCGGTGACCTCCAGATGTTCTCCGGCCCGGCAGTAGCAAACGGCGTGGTCTATATCACGGACGACAGCTACCTGTATGCCTGGAATGCAACAACAGGAGAACCGATCTGGGAATTCCATCCCCCCAACCTCGCTGGGACCTATTCGAGTCCGGCAGTGCAGAACGGGGTCGTGTATTTCGGAACCTGGTATGGCCTTTATGCCGTCGGGACATACCATTCCCCTTCTGCAAAGATCAGTATCTACAAGGATGGCAGCTGGTACATGGATATGAATGGCGACGGCGTGTGGAATACCGGCGATAAGAACTACGGGTACGGCGCCCCGCTCTGGACGCCAGTCGTTGGCGACTGGAACCATGACGGCAGGACCGAGATTGGGGTGTACCGGGATGGTGCCTGGTACCTTGATTATGACGCGACCGGCTGGTGGAGTTGCGGGGATAAGAATTTCGGCTATGGCGCTCCCGGCTGGACGCCGGTCGTTGGCGACTGGAACGGAAACGGGTACGACAAGGCCGGCGCATACAAAGACGGTGCCTGGTACCTGGATTACAACGGGAATGGTGTCTGGGACGCCGGCACGGACAAGAATTTCGCGTTCGGGGGGGCCGGGTGGACTCCGGTGATCGGGAAATGGACAACCGATGGGAAATCCAAAGTAGGGGTGTACAAGGATGGGGTCTTCTATATTGATATCAATGGTGACAACGTTTACGGTGCTGGCGACAAGACTGTCATCTATGGTACCACCGGCTCAGCGGCGATCAAAGGAGACTGGAACGCCAACGGCCTGACCGAGGTCGGGACGCAGACCGGCAATGCCTGGAAACTCGACTATGACGGGAGCGGGACGATCAATGCCAACACGAAATCCTACACGTTCGGGGCAGCCGGATGGAACCCGGTCATCGGGGACTGGAATGGTGACGGCAGGGACAAGGTCGGGATCTACCAGAACGGTGCCTGGTACCTGGATTACAATGGCAACGGCGTCTGGAACGCTGGCACCGACAAGAACTTCGCCTTCGGGACGACCGGGTGGATACCGATGGTCGGGAAGTGGAACTGATTATCCCGGTCTCTTTTTTTCATATTCCAAATCTTATTACCGGACCCGGTCAGCAGGCAGGCTTTCTGCTGAGTCGGTAAAGGTATCCCCTGGTCGCAGTCCGGGATACACGTTCACATTGGCAGATAGCAGGAAAGAGGATCACAAATGTCTGGGTGAACAGTTTTTATCAAATATCCGTCTGAGCATCTCCTGTCACATATTTTTTAACCGCAGACACTAATGGAAGATATATATTCCAACAAAAAAGTCTGGGCGTATTGCATTGAGAACAGGTTCTGTTTCCCATGCAATGAGTGTGAGGCAATGTATGGAAACCACAAAAAATATCCTTCGGAGCCTGGTAATCTTCGGATTCGTACAGCTGCTGGTGATGGGCGTGGTAGCATCGGACCCATCTCCCCCAATGTCACCGGTCAAGCTCATCTTCATCCACCACTCGACCGGGCAGAACTGGCTTGCTGATGGCAACGGCGGGCTTGGCATCGCTCTCCGGAATAATAACTACTTTGTCAGCGACACGAATTATGGTTGGGGTCCTCAAAACATCGGCAGCTACACGGATATCGGGAACTGGTATGACTGGTTCCGTGGCCCAAAGGCCGCGACATATCTTGCGGACATGTTTAATGAATCCGGCCAGCACTCCTCGTATTCACGTCTCGCCTCAAACCCGGGAGGTCCGAACAGGATTGTCATGTTCAAATCCTGCTTCCCCAACTCCGCCCTCCGGGGCAGCCTGGCCGATCCCATCCCGGTTATTTCCTCAAACCCCCTCAGGAGTCAGAGTACTGGTTCAGGGTATCATACCGTTTCAAATGCAAAAGGGATTTATATTGACCTGCTGGAATATTTTGCAACAAAACCGGATACACTCTTTATCGTGATAACAGCACCTCCACTGAGCGACGCAACGTACTCGTCAAATGCCCGTGCCTTCAACCAATGGCTGGTCAATGACTGGCTGATTAACTATCCGTACAACAATGTGTATGTCTTTGATTTTTACAATATCCTTACTTCCAACGGGGGGAATGCCAACACCAATGACCTCACTCAAGTGAGCGGCAACCACCATCGCTGGTGGAATGACGCACTCCAGCACCAGGTCGGCGTGACAACCAATACGCTTGCATACCGGACTGGAGACGATCACCCGAGCCAGGCGGGAAACCTGAAAGCAACAGCGGAATTCATTCCCCTTCTCAATTACGCGTACAACCGGTGGAGTCAATCAGCCGCTGTCCCGGTGGCTTCCTTTACCGGCACCCCGGCCGGCGGTCCTGCTCCTCTCACGGTAGCCTTCACGGACAGGTCTACCGGTTCATCCATCACAAACCGCCTGTGGGACTTTGGCGATGGGAATATCACCAGCTATGCTGCAGCTACCAATCCCTCCCACCGCTATGTCTCTCCAGGATCCTACACTGTGAACCTGACCGTTACCAACGCCATCGGATCCAAGTCACAACTCCGATCCAATTACATCACGGTAACTCCTCAAGGCCTGCAATCAAAGATAAGCATCTACCGGAATGGCAGCTGGTATATGGACATGAACGGCAATGGAGTCTGGGGTTCCGGTGACGAGAACTTTGGGTTCGGTGCCCCTCTCTGGACACCGGTTACCGGCGACTGGAACAATGACGGTCACACGGAGATTGGCGTGTACCGTGACGGCGCCTGGTATCTCGACTACGATGCGAGCGGCTGGTGGAGTGCCGGTGACAGGAACTACGGGTATGGCGCACCCGGCTGGACACCGGTTGTCGGAGACTGGAACGGGGACGGCTCCGATACTATCGGGGTATACAAAGACGGTGCGTGGTACCTCGACCATGATGGCAGTGGCACGGTGAACACCGGTGACAAGAACTTCGCATTCGGGAGTGCCGGGTGGACACCGGTGGTCGGGAAATGGACCCCGGGCGGGAAATCCAAAGTAGGAGTGTACAAAAACGGGATCTATTACCTTGATTCCAATGGGGACAACGTGTTCGGTGCCGGCGACAAGACAATAACGTACGGTACTACCGGCTCGACTGCAATCACCGGCGACTGGAACGCCAACGGCCTGACCGAGGTCGGGACCCAGACCGGCAAAACCTGGAAGCTCGACTATGACGGGCTCGGTGCGGTCAATGCGAGCACGAAGTCCTACACCTTCGGAGCAGACGGATGGAAACCGGTCATCGGCGACTGGAATGGTGACGGGAAGGACAAGATTGGCATCTGCCTGAACGGCGCCTGGTACCTGGATTACAATGGTAACGGCGTCTGGGACGCCGGGACCGACAGGAACTCTGCCTTCGGGACGACCGGATGGACACCAATGGCCGGGAAATGGGATTAAATCCTCCAGACGTCAGGCCGATGGTCTCTTCTGTTCTCCCTGCCACGGAACGGCCGGTCCCCGGGTAATTCCGCCACCCGCCAATCGTCTTTTTTAAAAACCCCCGGCACCAAGTACCACTATGCAAAAAATCCCGCTCCTTATGGTGGCGCTGGCCCTCCTCCTTGGGGTATCCATTCTTATTGCCGGATGCGTTACCGACGATACGGTAACCCCGGCGGTATCAGCCACGACTTCCCCGAATGCTGCACGGCTCTATGCCAACGGCGATGTTGTCCGGAACCCGGCATCCGCGGCCACGACTGCATGGCTGATCCTCGGGTACGATGCTGCGTCAGATTCGTATGAGCGTGCCCTGATCTACCCGGACGCCAATGGCAACTGGGGATACCGCAAGGACAGCCGGACCGAGAAGGCCGGACGCCTGGTGATGGAGAAGGTGTATACCGAGATCGTCACCAACACGCTCCCCTCGTCCGTCCGCATTGTCACGCCGACCATCGTCACGGTTGCGGTAACCACCCCGTGGGGTTCTTCGGCGACAACGGCTCCGACAGCCATGGTGCCCCTGGCCCCGGTCATAACGGGCATCACCCCGGATGAGGGGAATGCCGGTGCCTTGCTCTCCATACGGAACCTGGCCGGGGAGAATTTTGCAGCGGGGGCTTCCGTTACGCTCTCCCGCAACAACAGCGCAACGCTCACGGCAACCGATGTGCGGACGGTCTCGAACAAATCGATCACCTGCACGATTGCCATCCCGGCCGATGCAGCGGTCGGGGCATGGGACGTTACCGTGAGGAACCCGGATGGCCGGTACGATACCTTCACCAATATTTTCACCGTCCACCGGGATACCGCTGCCGTGACAACCGCGAACCCGGCGAAAACAGGTGCCGTCAACATCACGAGTATTGATCCTCCCTTCTCGCCCTCTTCCGGCCGGCAGGAGTTCACGATTACCGGTTCCAGATTCAAGAACGGAGCCACGGTAACGCTGAAAAAGACCGACAGTCCGGATATCGAGGCAGTGGTGGTGGTAGTGAACAGCGATACCAATATGCGGTGCTTCTTCCAGATTCCCACGGGAACCAATGGATTCTGGGATATCGTGATCAACAACATGGACGGGACCTACGGCAAATGGACCGGAGGTCTGGAGATACGGAGCTAGCCGGGGTCCTTCCGGCAGGCCATTTTTCTCTTTTTCCATTCAGGGAACCGGCGCGTATGAACCGTTACAATCCTCCATTCCGGGTTCTATGGGAGGATGGATGGGGATCTGCAGTTCCCTCCCATGCAGGTCCGGTGCTCCCCAGTTCCATAAGGTTGATATTATCTATCACGGTATACTAAAACCAGAAGAGTTCGTGCAGGTTCTGCCATGGCCCTCGCTCACGGTTTTGGTTTCGCTGCTCCTGATATCGCTCAGTTGAAGCAGACCGGTGACATCCCGGCCCTTATCCGCTGCCTTAACAGCCCCGATCCGAATGTCCAGTGGCATGCTGCGGAAGCACTCGGGACCTGCGGGATACCGGCAGTACCCCCTCTCCTTGAGGCCCTGGACGCCCGGGAGGTGCCGGTGAGGCTCGGGGCGATCGAGGCACTGGGGACGATCGGCGATCCCCGGGCGACCGGCCCGGTACAGGCTCTTGCCGGCAACGATACTTCCCTGGAAGTGCGGTGGGCTGCGATCCTTGCGCTGGGCGGCATGGGGAACCCGGATGCGATCCCGTTCCTCGTATCCATGCTCCGGGACCCCGCCCGTTATATCCGTTACGGGGCGGCAACAGCGCTTGGAAAGCTGGACTGGCAACCGCAGAACGAGGCTGACACCGCGTATCTCCTGATCGCACGCCAGGACTGGGAAGCAGTCCGGCATCTCGGTGCCGCAGCAGTCCCTTACCTGGGGGACGTATTCCATGACCGGGACCCTATAACCCGCGAATCGGTCATGAGCATGCTCCCGCTGACGGGGGACCGGCAGGCACAGGAGATCTGCCATACCGCGCTGAAGGATAAAAACCCCCAGGTCCGCTGGAAGGCTGTCCTGGCATCCATGAACTGCGGTCTTCAATCTCATGACCTGCCCCTCATGGTTGCAGCTCGCGAGCGTACCGGGCCGGATCCGGTGGCGGCAGCGCTCCTGAATTTCCTGTTCCTCGGTATCGGGTACAATTATATCGGCAAATGGTGGGGATTTCCGGTCTTTATGACCTATATGTCCGTTCTTGTCCTTGCCCAGCTTGCCCTCGGCCCGTTCCTCCCGTACCTTATTGCCTATCCCGTGACCGCGGTACTTGGCATGCATACCTATCGCATGGCGGAACGGATGTCTGATCTGTAGGAGGCGGCCCCGTGTTCTTCGACGAGATCCTGCAAAAAAACCCCGACTTCGGAAAACTGGTGCAGCACCGGGATATCCCGGGCCTGATCCGCCTCCTCGCATCCCGGGATCCGCAGGTCCAGTCAACTGCCGTCCATGCGCTGGGGGATATCGGCACGGAAGCGGTCGGGCCGCTCGTTCTGGCGCTTGAGAAAAAAAACCGGAACCTCCGGCTGGGCGCCATCGGTGCCCTTGCGGAGATCAAGGATGCCACAGCGCTATCTGCCCTTGCGGACATGATGGAGGACCCAACGGGGGAGGTCCGGTGGCAGGCCGCTATTGCACTGGGGGAGATGGGCAGCAGGGAAGCGTTTGCTCCCCTCCTTCGCGGACTTGAGGACCGGGACAAGTACGTCCGGTACGGGTCGGCACTGTCTCTTATGAAAAACGGCTACCAGCCGGACGGTGAAGCCGGATGGGCATGGTATTATGCGGCCGTGCAGGACTGGGACCGGTTGCGGGCCCTGGGATCCGCTGCCCTTGCACCGCTCCAGAACCTCCTCATGGACGCCGATCGTGATGTGAGGGTGCATGCAATCCGGGTTCTCGGGGATATCGGTGACCGGGAGGCAGGCCCGGTGCTCATCCAGTCACTCGGCGATGCCGACCGGCAGGTCCGGTGGGAAGCGACCCTTGCATCCCAGAAGTGCGGTGTCCCGTCCCTGTACCTGCCCCGCGGGTTATTCCAGAGGCCCAGGATACTGAAAAATCCGCTGATAGCCGGTTTTCTCAATTTCATGCTCCCGGGCCTTGGCTACGGGTATCTCGGCAAATGGTGGGGCATCATGATCTTCCAGATCGATATCACGGTCACGGTCTGGCTCTATAAGGCCCAGGGAGAGACCAATACCTACAGCGTCCTCTTCCCCCTCTACCTGCTCCTCGCGGTGCACGCGTGGTACCTTGCTAAGAACATGCCGGAGGAGCCGGCGTAACAGACTGGCCCTTTTGTCGAAAACTGCCCGGGCACCTGAAGTATCTCCCCGCTGGGACAGAACCTCCTGGCCCATGTTTTTTGTCATAGTCCGGACAACTCCTCCGTTTATGGAACATAGTGCGTATTTCGATTTTACCTGCTCCATTGAAATACAAATATTTAATATGCCGTAACAGGAGTATTCTTTTTAGTTGAGGTGTGGTGATGACAACTATCCGTAAACGCTTTGTGAAGCCTGAAGGGATTTTTGAATCTGCTCATATCCTGCCGGAAGCCATCCTGGATGCGGTGACCGTGACGCCCGTCGGTGCAACCAACCCGTATGCTCTCGCGAGGGTTATTGCAGAGCAGCAGACCGGGGAAATCATCGTATGGGAAAACATTCCAACTATCGAAAAGGTTCAGGAAAAGCTCACTACCTATCTGAAAACGCCGTACGAGAATCTTTTCGATCCCGCAAAAAGCCAGGTATTATTCCTGGGGCTTCTCCCGGCAAAGATTGCCATGCTCGGGCCGTCCCATCAGCATGACGGCCGGCCGGATCTCAACAGGGTTATCAATCCTGTGATGGAGAAGGTGATTTCCGAAGCGCTCAAAATGGAGGGGGTGGATATGACCAATGCCGCAGCGGTTGCCATGTATACGGATAAGATCACCTCAAAGATCCAGAAGGCCCAGATGGCAGCCATCCGATCTATCGGAAAGAGCATGGGGAGCGTCCCCCTGGGACAGAGGCCTATGAGTTATGAGATAAGCGGTACTGGGATCGGGAAGCAGTCCTCGGGATGTACGGAGAGCAACGTGATCTGGAAGACACTCCCCAAGTATTACACGAATTACCCCAATGTCGCCACCCATGATCTGGCCGCGGTTGTGGACGATATCCTCCAGGGTTCGCTGCCCGACTGCTTTCTGCTGGCTGCCATGTCGGCATGGTTCTGGTACAACTGGCCGCTCCCTAAAGGTCCCCGAAATATGACGCCCGACATCACGGTACCTCTCTATAACCCTGACGGGAGCAGCTCTGCAAGACTGGTTCCCGGTGAACTCCCCCTCCCGACGGCAAACTCGGAACGTCCTGTCTATGCCGGGATCACGCCACAGAATGAGGTCTATCCTGCCATCTGGGAGAAAGCCTATGCAGATCTCTTGGGGTGCGGTCCTTCCCCCGTTCAATCCGCCGGTGGCAGAACAAATCCTGACGTTGCGAAACTGACCGGTGGGGACCCGCTCTACGCGCTGGCTGCCGTCTCCGGTTATAAGTATTCCTGGATTGGCACATCTCCCACCGCATACTATACAACCGGTCTGAACACTGCCGCATTTTCCGCAGCGTTTGACGCTAACGGAAAGGCGAAATACCCGATGGTGGCATGGACGTATTATACCGGGGGAGACACGAATCCCCCGCCGGACCGCATACACGCTCCGCCAGGTGTCCGGTACGTTACGGACTGGATGGTCGCAAACCATGCCTACACCGTCCTTGGCCGCAAGAAGATCGGGGTGGATTATATCATCCTGCGGAACCCGTACGGGCCCACGTACGGGGGAATACCCGATATGACCAACTATCCCCTGACACCTGATACTGCCGGGATATACAAGAATGCCTACCCGTGGAAACCCACCAGCGGCACGTACACCCTGAATATCGGGCAGGTGAAATCGGGCACCCGGGCCAAACCGGACGGGATATTTGCCCTTAAATTGGATCTTTTCAAGACCTATTTCGAGGCAGTCGGATGGGTGGTGCCGCGTTAACCGTCATCTTTCTCTTTTCACCAGAAAGAAATTGAGGAAACCGTATGATGTTCACCCGTACTATCCTGCCCGGTATTATCCTGCTGCTCCTCCTCCTGGGAGGGGGAGTTCCCGCGATGGCGGCAGGCACCCAGACACCCCTCACCTTCAATGCCAACCAGCATGCTGCCCCTGCTCTTGACGGGGACTGGGTGGCTTGGGAGGAGTTTGATTACAGTCTCAATACGATCCATGTCTATAATATCGCAACAGGGACTGAATACATCCTGCCGCATGCCAATGACTTCTCCCATGCACCGTTCATTGGCGGGAACCGTATCGTGTGGTACGAGGAGAACGCGACCGGTTTCAATGATCTGTACTGGTCTGAGCTTCCCCCGGGTCCTGCCACCTATGTCCCCACGCCCGATTCCTTCAAAGCCTATCCGGTCATTTCAGGTAACAAGATAGTCTGGCAGGATAATGCGCTCGGCTTTGACAAGGTCCTGATGTATGATATCAGCAATGGCCGGATCTACGACCTTGCTCCGGATGCCCCTCCGGATACCAGCCAGCAATTCCCCCGGATCTATGGTGACCTTGTCGTCTGGCAGGATTACCGGAATTACGCTGACGCGGATATCTGGATGAACAATACTGACCCGGCCAGCTGGGAACAGGAGCAGCTCGTCCTGGACCCCGCCAACCAGTCCTATAATCAGGAAATGCCGGTGATTTATCAGGACACGATCGTGTACCACGATGACCGGGCAGGGACCCGGGATATCTACTGGTATGACATTGTTGCTGGTACCGGGTCCGGGAACATCTCGCCTGATGACGATGGGCTTGACCAGCTCTTTCCGGAGATTTCCCATGACCGGATCAGCTGGACGGACCCTTCCGGTATGCCCCCCGAGGAGTCCCGGATCGCCCTGTTCAACCTGACCACGGGGACAGAGTACCCGCCCCCAATCACGGATGCACAACGCCCGGAGTTGCCCGTCAGGATCTCCGGGAACCGCATTGTCTGGTCTGAAACCCGGGAAGGTGCCCAGCAGGTATACCTGTATACCGAAGGTGTCCTCAGGGAATGTCCTGTCGCGGACTTCACGGCTGATCCGGTCTCCGGCAGCCCGGGACTGCAGGTGAATTTTACCGACCGTTCGGTTGTTCCTGCCGATAATCCGGTCACCCGCCACTTCTGGGATTTCGGGGATACCCATACATCGTTCCTCCAAAACCCCGTCAATACGTTCGACCTCGCGGGATCCTATCCGGTCTCCCTCACCGTCAGCAACCCGCTCTGCCGGAACACAACTCCGATGGAGGAGAGATACAACATTACCATCGGTCCGCCGACCGCACGGTTCACCGTGGAACCGCGGACCGGGCTGATTCCCCTCACTGTTGTCGTCAGCGATACCTCAACGGGTGAACCGGATACCTGGAACTGGTCATTTGGCGACGGGATCTATGCGGGATCCCGGAACGCCACGCATACCTATACCACGAGCGGAACCTTCGATATCAGGCTGAACGTCTCGAACAGCTACGGGACGTCGTCGGCCAACGCGACCATCGTTGCCATGAAAGGGATGGATGATACCGCGTTCACCGCTATCAGCGGGCTCTCGTTCCATAATGTAGGAGGAAAGCAGCGGGTGTTTCTTGACTACAGTATCCTCACCAACTGGACGTTTTTACCCAATACATCGGTCCTCGAATTCACTCCCCCTTCGGACCGCGGGTGGGGGAATATTACGATCTACTCGCAAGACGGCACCGGATTCACGCGGGATCCTGGAACGCATACCATACACGGCTATGTGACCGGCGTTGTCCTCCGGAGCAGGGAGATGCTTCTGGATTCTCTTTCACCGGAGATAGGGCCGCAAAGTACCTTCCGGTACCACCTGTACCATACCCGGTATCCCGCTGCTGCAACGCTGAACACGCAGGTCTGGCAGGGCATGACCGCAAAAGACCTTCTGCACTTTACGGATATCGCATCGCATACCGGTTACGGGCACCTGTCCGGAACAGCATATACCGTAAAAATTACCAAAAAAAACATCCCTGCAGATGTGACAGCCGTGCTGTACATGAGTGCCAATGCCAGCTGGATTGAATACCTTGCTCTCTGGAAGACCCGCACCGCTGTGCCGCGATATACTGACGATGAAGTGACCGGGGAGATGCTCCCGGCTGTGTTTCTCTTTCACGATCCGGTGAAAAACCTGGATTTCTTTGAGGTGACGTCTCCCCATGGCCTCTCCACCTTCGGGTTATCCCAGACAACCGGTTCCGGCAACCCCCTCCAGCTGATCACCCTCTCCGTGACAACCCATGTGAGCGAGCCCTCGCAGGTGACCGAATCGTCGGATTCGGGTACCGGCAGCGGCTCCGGGACGGGAGCCGCCCAGGTGGTTGTTCCTGCCACGGCCACAGCAACCCCGGCACCGACCCTGACACCTCCGGACCCCGGGAGATCGGCAAAGGTCTACACCAATGCGGAGGGTGTGGTCACGCAGGCAGCCCGGCTCCCGTCCACCGATGGCCGGGCTCTCATCACGATCGGAGAGGGTGTCGTTGCAAAGGATGCCGGCGGAACGTCGCTTGCGGAAATAACGCTCAAAGCCCTGGCCCCGGAAAATCTCCCGGCTGTGCCTCCCGGCTCATCGTTCACTTTTGCCGGCATGGCGTACGAGATCGGGCCTGACGGGGCAATTTTCTCGCCGCCGGCTTCACTCACCTTCACCCTCCCGCAGGCACAGTGGGGGCAGGATTATTCGATAAAATCCTTCGACCGTAAGTCCGGCATTTGGCAGGACCTGCCGACAACATTCAATGCAACAACCGGGATCGTGACGGCACAGGTTTCCCATCTCTCGGTCTTTGCCCTCTTCACCCAGCCACGGGCAGCCCTCTCCTCTCCGGTGGCAACCCCCCTCCCGGTTCCGTCAGCCCCGCTGGTGAAAGCCCAGCCACCGGCAACAGCCGTGAGCATGTTCACGGGCATGCTGACCTGGGGGGCAGACCTGGTTATGCATAACGCGATCCTGCTTGGGGTAATCATCATCCTTGCAACGGCACTCTATTTCGCAAAACAGGGGAGGTTCCCAGGGTCCGGGCGATAATTTTAAAGATATCTTTCACGCTTTTTTAGACCTGCGGCCATGCGCTCGTTATCAGGACCTCCGCCGGACAACCATGGGGATACCGGTTGTTGGGACAGGGACGTGATCCGGCATCGGTTTTCACTCACCCGTTGTTGCTCGAGAAATCTTTTCCATTGCATTATGACGCTCCCGTGTGCTCTGCTCCCGCCGCGGGTCAATACTCGGAAGCATACGGGAAAAAACGGGCCTGCCCCGCTGTGCCCCGTGAGGGCCTGGAGGCGGGGAGATCTCATCGCTGCGATTGTCATGCCCGTTTCTCCAGAGCTGTTTTTTTTGTAATCCTCCCGTGGTCCGGGCATCTCCCACCGGTCCAAAAACAACCGATCCTCCGGTTTTAATACCAGCAATGGAAATACTGCGGTGATGATGATCCGCGGTACTATCGGGGTTCTCGTGCTGGTGTCTGCCCTGCTCGCATGCAGTGGTTGCATACAGACGGATACATCAAAGGTCCAGATGCCGGCAACTTCCGGCGTGAATACTCCATCGGCGCCCGCTCCTGCCCTGTCCCTGACACCAGCCGGGCAGAGCAGTAGTACTCCCCCACCCGTTGCCAGCACGGCCACAACCGTCCCGGCCGGGCAGACATCTTCTCCATTAGTTCCGGCAGGGAACCCGGAGTCCGGCGGGTTTGTGCGCTATTCTGGTGCCGGGTATTCCATCGATTACCCGGCTTCGTGGAGTGTCAACAGTACCATCCTTCCCCTCCGCGAGTACCGTCATGCGGGGTACGAGTGCACGGTCATGTTCGCCTACAATCTGGATCAGGACCTCCGCATGTTCACTTCCCGGGATGGCAGTACGCTCTTCTCTTCCTCTGTCGTGACGACCCAGCGGGACATCTGGCCCCGGACCGTCCCGGAGGGTGGGCAGGTCGTGTACGAAGATATCGTCAACGCGGTTCTCGGGAACCCGGAAAACTGTGCGAATTACCCGGGCAATGAGGCGTTCACTATTGCCGGAATCTCCCAGGTCCCCCTGGGGGGAGTACCCTATACGGGAGTCCGGGTGGATTTTGCCAGGATCAATGCATCCGGGTTCGCTCACGGTACCGGGACCGCATATGTCGTGACCGGAAAGGACCACCGCGGGGTATTCACGATCTACAGTACTTCCATGGACGCCGATAGCAGGGCCAGACTTGCGGACGCTCTGTTCGGCAGCCTTCGCCTGGATCCAGGTTTTTAAAAAAAAGCCAGAATGTGCGGTGTATTTCCCATGAAAACAGCATTGAAGAAGGTGATATGAGGAGTTTTCCCTTGTTCAATAACGTATGACTCCCGCTCCCACGGGTGGCAGGGCTTGCGCATCGGGTTGTATCAACGTGATGAACAGAGGTGTTTCCGATTAAAACCTGGCTCCCCGGGATGTATCTTATTTCACCATAGTATACCGCAGCAGGGCTGCAATCCCCCCCAGGGCAACGAGACGCTCTCCCGGCTCGAAGGCTGACGACAGGACAACGATCGTGGCACGCATTGCTTCGGCGTCCTCGATCAGGTGCATGACCGGTGCATCCCGGAGGAGGGTGTCAGCAACGAGGATCTGTTCAACCGCCCCGTACCCGATGGCCTGCCGGACTTCCTGGATACCATACGCAACCGCCCCTTCCTGTGCTATGCGCAGCAGCACCTCGTCCATCAGCTTCACTTCCCGGGAGAGCTGGAGGTCGTCCATCAGTTTTTCAAGCGCACCCTTGCCGACAACTTCCTGGACTGCCCCCCGGCCGATCCGGCGGGTCTCGACAACCACGGCACGCCCGATCTGGGTGCAGGACCGGCTCTTCGCATATTTGATAAAATCGTCCTTGATAAACCCGGGACCGGCGATGATGAGCGGGCCGGAGATGGTCTGGACGTGGGAGGTGAGCGCTTCGAAAAACGCGGTGCGGTTCCCGGTCTCGCCACCCTTGCCGCTGCCGGTGGTGAGCGTGATCACGCTCTCGGGGCCGTACTGCCGGAGCCGGAAGAGTTCGGCCTCTCCCTCCTCGATGGTCAGGATGTGGATGACCCCGTACACGGAAGCCTTCACCGCCCGGTCCACCCGTTCGAGATCGATCGGGCGCCACAGCCGGATCACGGAGATCTCAAACCCGGTCTCGACATTGATGGTATGGTGGGCCCCGACATCAACACCATGTTCGATGATCCCGAACAGGCGCAGCCGGACCCCGTGCTCGGAGAACTCGACCCGCTCAACCCGGACCCCGAGCCGGACCGGCCGCTTCTCCACCTTCTCCGGCCGGATCTTGTCCGTTGCCGCGTCCACGCTCCGGAAGGTGGTGGCAAAGACCAGGTCGCCCGGGCCGATGAGGTGCCGGAGGTGCCAGAGGTCATCGATGCTCTCCGGGAACAACCGGATCTCGCCAAACCCTTCCTTCAGGTCCCCGTACTCAGCCTTCATGGTGACCGGTGATGTCCGAACCGCCGGGCGGGACGAATGCCGCCACCCGCTCGGTATTCAGGATGGCCCGGAGGGCTTTTTGTTCCTCGTCCGTGACGCCCCCTTTGAGGAGGCGCAGGGCTTTCTTTGCAATGTCGTTGGGTTCGTACTGCCCGGGCCTGAGTTCAAGGTGTACTTTTGTCCTGCTGCTGATAACCAGGGGCGGCCCCCCGATGACGGCAGCCTGGGGTTCGAGCATCAGCCCGATCCCGACTGCCAGCGGGACATCCCGGTACCAGGTGCGTTCGCCCCGGACAATGAACGACCCCCGGGATACGAACTCACCGGATTCCGGCGTCTTGCTCACCTGGGACGGGAGGGCACTGTACACGTCGGCCGAGAAGTGCCCGCTCCTCCAGGCCCCGGAGTAGGACGCGGCAAACTGGACCACTTCGTCCATCTTTCCGGTCTTTCCCTTGACGATCACCACACTCGCCCCGTGCACATCCGCGTGCACGAACAGGTCGCCGCCGGTCAGGTATTTCCTGACCAGTTCTTCGTTCTGGGAAGCGTCCCTGCCCCCGAGGACAACGATACCATCGCTGGTTATGAACCAGCGGAAGCGGTGGTACCAGAGTTTTTTCAGGGGCACAAAATCCCGTTTCCGGACGTTCTTTTTAACCGGGACTGTTTTCATTGCGGCAAGAGCGCCGGCCTTCTTCTTTCTGAACTTCTTGATCACGTCGTGATACCGGCCGGCATTCTGCTCGAGGCCCTCGTGGACATGGATCCTGACGGGCTTCCCGATGTCGACATCCACGGAGCCATCTTCCGGGTGGAACCCGATGATCTTTTTTGCGGTGTCCGACTGCGAGCCTTTCAGGGTTTTTTCAATCTCCTGCCAGGAGAGCCGCCTGCTCGCGGTATCAAGCGAGGTGATAACCTCGGTAACGAACGCGTAGTTCTCGTAGATGGCTGCAACAATCTCTTCGGTTTTCTGGATCTTGTCATCAAATTTTTTCAGGGCGGATTTCTGGTATTTGAGGATCCGTTCTTCCCGGGACAGTTTCGGCCGGGCATCGGCGGTCTTTTTCTCGGCTTTGGTCAGCGGGAAGAACGCTTCAAGGGCCTGAGAGAAGCCCGGGAAGTGCTGTGCCCCCGGTTCCCCGAGGAGATCGACCGGCTCACAGTGTTTTTTGGTGACAACCGGATCCGTCCCGTGCATGACCGCATCGAACAATGCCTGCAGTTCCCGGAAAACAACCGCCGGGTCCGCAGACGCGGCGGGGATGCTCTTTTCAAGCCCGGCCTTCCCGCAGATATACTCTGCATAGGTCCCGCCCAGCATGCACCCGACCGCAAGCGCCCGGACAAGGTCGCGGTCATCTTTTTTCAGGGCAGCAGCAAGGTTCTCCGCCGATGCCGTGGGGTCCGACGGGCTCATGGTATACAGGACCCGGGGGATCACCTCCCGGTCTTTGAACCGGTGGTGGCGGAGCGGCTTGATGATCTCGTAGTTGTTATCGGTGAGGATGACATTGCCCTCATCAAAAAGCTCCATGATGAGGTGGAAGGACGTGGTGCCCTTGCCAATGGTAAAATCGATGATGCGTTCGAGCCCGTGCTGGCGGATGCCGAGCACTTTCCCGCCGGAGAGATATTTTCGCAGCAGCATGGCAAACTGGGGCGGGTTTTTGGGAGGCTCGGGAAGCTCCTGTACGAAATGGGCCCTTCTCCCGGCTTCTATGATGAACTGGTAATGTGCCTTGTTCTCCCCGTTCATCCGGATGGCAAGCGTCTGGCTGTCGAACTGGTAGACCTTGTCGATCCAGAGCGGGAGCTTGCCCGTAAGTTCGGAGACAATCGCCCGCGTATCGATGCCGCTCATACCCTGTTCTGATGCCATGGGGATGTACCGGATTAGGAATCTATTTTCCTATGATAAGGATATTGTTGCACGAGTGACGAGAGGATTTTTCTCCTGCGGGACACAGGACAAGCCAGGACACGGCGGTAGCGGGAGAGGCGTGGGGAGACATGGGAGTACCATCGTCTCATCCCCTGGCCCGGGCTCGGGCATGGTGGCCGGGATGCGGGGCTGATTAAGCCCGGGACTCCCGACCGCGTCAGGCCGGCATTTTTGGCGGGATTTCCGTATTTTCCCGTTTTTCTGTTTTTTTGTGGGGTGTGGTCAGCCGTGAAAAAGGATTGGGTACCGCACTGACGGATCCCCTCACTTCCTTCTCTGACAGGAAGCCCTCCTTGCGCAAGCCCGGCCCCCTTTGGGGGATCAATCGCGCATGCGATTCCTCTGTATTATCCAAAATCACAGTTCAGATCCTCCAGAACTATCGCAACCGTATCTTTAAACGCAGTGGGGCGAAGGCATTGCCTGGAAGAAGCAGGTAATTAAAACAGCATAGTATCCTTTTTTACAGGAGTCCTGAGGGGAGAGCCCTTTGCAGTCAAACGAATAAGGATATTACATCAGCGTGAATACTTAATCATCGGAAAGATTTTTTTGTCAATACACGGGGAGGAGATCATGAGCAGGATAACGACAATTCTACGGTTATTGTGTATTATCGCTTGTATTCAACTGGCCGTGACGGGTGTATCGGCCTCGGATATGAAGCACCGTCATCCCGTTACCGACACCGGCGAACACACTATCATGGACAGCATGATGGTAACAACAGCACAGGAACTCTGGACCTATACGACCGGCAGCTGGATTATATCCAGCCCGGCGGTAGCAAAGGGAATCGTGTATATCGGCAGTTCGGATGACAATGTGTACGCACTCAATGCAAGTACCGGTGACAAGATCTGGAAGTTCCAGACCGGAGACACGGTGGAGTCCGACCCGGCGGTCGTGAACGGGATTGTCTATATTGGCAGTGACGATAACAATGTGTACGCACTCAACGCAACCACCGGTAAAAAGATCTGGAACTATACTACCGGGGGCTGGGTTTTATCCAGTCCGACGGTAGCGAATGGTCGGGTCTATATCGGGAGTAATGATCACAATGTATACGCACTCAATGCAAACACCGGCGAGAAGATCTGGAACTACACGACCGGATTTTATGTCTGGGGAACTCCGGCGGTTGCCAATGGTATCGTCTATGTCGGGAGCGACGATTACAACGTATATGCACTCAACGCAACAACCGGTGAAGAGATCTGGTCCTATCCCACCGGACTCTGGGTGGATTCCAGTCCGGCGGTAGCCAATGGTGTCGTATATATCGGGAGTGACGATCACAATGTGTACGCACTCAATGCAAACACCGGCGAGAAGATCTGGAACTATACAACCGGAAACTGGGTGTTCTCCAGCCCGGCGGTAGTCAATGGTGTTGTCTATGTCGGGAGCCTGGATTCCCGTGTGTATGCACTCGATGCTGTGGCTGGTACCGAGATCTGGAACTATAAGACAGGCGACGAGGTGTGGTCCAGCCCGACCGTAGTGGACGGCGTCGTGTATGTCGGGAGTGACGATCACAATGTGTACGCGCTCAACGCCAGCTCCGGCAGGAATATCTGGAGTTACACGATCGGCAATCTGGTGGATTCCAGCCCGGCGGTGGTAAACGGTATTCTCTATGTGGGGAGTTCTGATGGCAGGGTCTATGCCCTGAACACGGTTACCGCTCCAGCAGATACGATCAGCATCTACAAGGACGGCAGCTGGTATCTTGACATGAACGGGAACGGGGTCTGGGATGCCGGCGACCAGAATTACGGGTTCGGTGCCCCCCTCTGGACCCCCGTGGCAGGCGACTGGAACCATGACGGTAACACCGAGATCGGGGTATACCGTGACGGTGCCTGGTACCTTGACTATGACGCGTCCGGCTGGTGGAGTGCCGGCGACCGGAACTACGGGTACGGAGCGGTCGGCTGGACACCCGTGGTCGGGGACTGGAACGGGGACGGCAAGGACAAGATAGGGATCTACAAAGACGGAGCCTGGTACCTCGATTACGACGGGAGCGGGACCTGGAATGCCGGCGACAAGAACTTCGCGTTCGGGTCGGCCGGGTGGAGCCCGGTGATTGGGAAATGGAGTAGTGGCGAAAAGTCCGGCATCGGCGTGTACAAAAACGGGGTCTATTACATCGATTTCAGCGGCAACGGGGTGTTTGGCGCCGGTGATAAGACTATTACGTACGGCACCACCGGCTCAACCGCAATTACCGGGGACTGGAACGCCAATGGCCTGACCGAGATCGGGACGAAGACCGGCAAGACCTGGAAGCTTGACTATGACGGCCTCGGCGCCGTGAATGCCAGCACGAAGTCCTACACCTTCGGGTCAGCCGGGTGGAACCCGGTCATCGGCACCTGGAACGGGGACGGGAAGGACAAGATCGGGATTTACCTGAACGGAGCCTGGTACCTCGATTATAATGGCAACGGAGTCTGGGACGCCGGCACCGACAGGAATTATGCATTCGGCACCACCGGGTGGATACCGGTGGTCGGGAAATGGGGATAATTCTTCCATTTTTTCGCTGACCTCTCTTTCTGCACCTGTCCCAAAGGTAAAGATCCCCATCAACGAGGACCCCATTTCGGGTGTGAGAACGGAGTTCACGGGGACAAAATCCACATCATGGGATCTATTACGGTCTAGCCGGGTTGATACTGATACCGGATAGTTTTTGTATAAAAACGGGATTATCTCTTCCTATGAGGTTTGTCCCGGAATATTCATCCTCCCGGAAAAAAAGTACTGGTATGAAAGGAGTATCCCGAATCCTCTTCCTTGCATTCCTATGCGGAATCCTGGCCGGGTGCACCGGAACAGGCACACCCTCACCGGACCCGTTTATTGGAAGGTGGGAGCTTGAAGGCACCGGGGGTTGGTTTTTTTATGAATTTCATGAGAACGGAACATTTTCCATTGGAGATTTTATAAACGGGACCTGGGAGAAGGAGAATGGAACCCAATTCCGCTACATGCTGGACGATGGGCATGCCGGCAGCCCGTATCCGTGCACGTACTACCCGCAGAACGGACTGATCACCTGTGCACATGATGACAGCAACCTTACCCTGATAAAGCGGTAATACAACGCAGACATGAACCCCGGAAAAAAAGGTACGGCCCGGGTGATCCTCCCCGATGCGGTGCATCCTGACGGGTGCGGACAGCGGTGCCCTTTCATAGTCTTCCTGATCAGGTTTCTCTTTCATCAGGGTCGTTCAACGGCCACAGAACGCGAATACACAGACACTGCCGTTTTTTCCGCGGTTTTTTTCAGGCCCGGAGGGTCCATCGGACCGTTTTGGAACGACACCGTCCCGATAACTGATTTCAAGGATGCCAACCGGCAGGGAAACGGCCCCGGCGATACCAAATTACATATGGCTTGCGCACAAAAAAATAACACAATTGGAGGAGCGGGATTTGAGTAAAGAGGAGAACGAAGAAAAGCCTGTACCAGCAAAGAAGGTAAAAACGAAGGCAGATAAACAGGCAGAACACATTGACCGCATCAAGCGGACGCTCATCGCATCCCTCATCGGTATCGGTGCCGGTGCACTCTCATTTTATCTGGGAGGAACACCGGATGCGGCCGGCCTCCAGAAGAGCGGATTCCTCGGCTTCATGCTGATGCTTGCAGGCATCGTCATCCAGAAACACCTCTTCCGCCTGATGGGAATGGACACGGCAAAGCTCGGCGGAAAGGACTGGTTCTACCAGGGCTTCATGACCTTTGCATTCTGGCTTTTAACCTGGACGATCCTCCTGACCTC
>CAZCZK010000015.1:0-3340 GCA_964503195.1 uncultured Methanoregula sp. | reverse complement strand
GTTTTCTCAATAACCCTGATTTTTGATCCCCATGAGAATCGCTATCGTCCACAAAGACCGGTGTCATTCGAGGAAGTGCGGTACTGAATGTATCCTCTACTGCCCCCGCGTACGGACCGGCGATGAGACCGTCATTATCGGCCCGGAAGGAAAGGCCGTCATTTCAGAAGAACTCTGCGTTGGCTGCGGTATCTGCGTCAAGAAATGTCCGTTCGATGCCATCGATATCGTCAGCCTCCCGGAGGAACTCGAGCACCCGACCCACCGGTACGGGAAGAACGGGTTTGCCCTCTATGGCCTCCCGATCCCCGTGGACGGGAAAGTCACCGGGATTCTCGGTGCCAACGGTATCGGGAAGAGCACCGCCATCAAGATCCTTTCCGGTACGCTCCGCCCCAACCTGGGCAATTTCGAGAGCGAGGTTGCCTGGGACGAGATCCTGAAGCTGTACACCGGCACCGAACTGTTCGATTACCTCCAGACCGTCTCGAAAAAAGCCCTGAAGATCGCCTCAAAACCCCAGTACATCGATTACATCCCGAGAGTATTTGCGGGAACCGTGCGGGAACTCCTGCAGAAGACGGACGAACGCGGCCGGCTTGCTGAGATCCTCCCCGTCCTGAAGCTGGACGCCGTTCTCGGGCACGAGATCAGTACGCTTTCCGGCGGCGAACTCCAGCGGGTAGCCATTGCTGCCTGTCTTGCGCGGGAGGCCGACCTGTACTTCCTCGACGAGATCACCCCGTTTTTGGACATCTACCAGAGGATTGCCGCGGCAAAACTGATCCGCGAGCTGGCGCAGGAGCGGCCGGTCGTTATCGTGGAACACGACCTTGCCATCCTCGACATGCTCGCCGATACCGTGCATGTCGCGTACGGCAGACCGGCAGCCTTCGGTATCATCACCCGCCCCAAGGGAGTGCGGGTCGGCATCAACCAGTACCTCGAAGGCTACCTGCACGAGGAGAATGTCCGGTTCCGCGATACACAGGTCGTTTTCGAGAAACGGGCGCACGAGAAAGGGTCAAATCGCGAGGATCTCTTCCGGATCCCGGCCCTGACCAAGGAGTATGACACCTTCCACCTCACGGTCAGCGGCGGCACGATCCGGAGCGGGGAGGTGCTGGGCGTTGTCGGGGCAAACGGCATGGGCAAGAGCACGTTTGCAAAACTCCTTGCCGGTGCCGAGACACCAACCACCGGCACGATAGAGACGACTCTCCGCATATCCTACAAGCCCCAGTACATCCGGGCCGACACGTCAGATACGGTGGAGGTGTACCTCCGGCGCTGCACACCGAAATTCGACACGTCCCGGTTCCAGCACGAGATCCTTGAACCGTTGTCGCTCGGCCCGATCCTCCAGTCCCCGGTCGATTCACTCTCCGGTGGCGAGCTCCAGCGGGTTGCGATAGCCGGCTGCCTCTCGCGGGATGCCGATCTGTATATCCTCGACGAACCGAGCGCCCACCTGGACGTCGAGCAGCGGGTCAAGGTGACCCGGATGATCAAGCACCATGCCGAGGGCAGGGAGGTGGGCATCCTGGTCATTGACCACGATATCTACTTAATCGACATGATCAGCGAGCGGATCCTCGTGTTCGAGGGAGAACCCGGGGTCCGTGGCGAGGCAGCGGGCCCCTTCGGGATGCGGGAAGGCATGAACCGGTTCCTCGATGCCCTGGGGGTCACCTTCCGCCGGGACCAGAGCGGCCGGCCCCGGATCAACAAGCCCGATTCCTTCCTGGACCGGGACCAGAAGGCATCCCGGGAATTCTATTATTATACTGCCGAAGACGTGTAACCCCTTCTGAACACGCCGCTCCGGCCGTTGCCTCACGAAAAAACCGTGTGCCCGCGTCCGGAGTACGGACCCCGGGCTCATTTTTTCCGGCACGAAGAACGGGATGACGTCCCTGGCGTGGCGTACGAAGCACCATTGAACGACAGGTAGGTTATGATGTTTGCACCGATGATGAATGACTGCTGTTCTTCTATCTCATCCCCTGCTTTATCCGGCAGGTATGCGATATAGGTTCCGGGCGCAAGTTTCACCGGCTCTGTACTCCCGTCCGGCAAGAACTTCACGAGGAGAAAATCGGCGTCCGGATCCCCGCTCATCATCCGGTCAAGGAGCTCCTGGTCGTCAATCGGGGAGGCGTTCATACCGGCCCGGGCGATAAAGATGGTGAGTTTGTCCGATGAGCACCCGGTGACCCGGACGGCAAGGGTGCCCGTGACACCCCCCGGGGATACCGCGGGCCTGAAGTGGTAACCGGACAGCGAGGAGTCGGGCTGCGAGGCGCCCGTGGCCGTCGGAACCATTGTTGGCGTTTTCGCGGGAGGTACAAACGTAACCTCGGAAACGATCTGCAGGGTAGGGTTGGCAGCCGTAGTCCGGACCGGTGCCGGTGTTTTTGCCGGGGATACGAACGTTACCTCGGAGACAACCTGCGGGGCGGAGGCGGCGACGGTTGTCGCGGCAGGGACGGGCGTGGCGGTTGTTGACACCACGGCAGGTTGAGGAGGTACCGGTTGTGGTGGTACCGGTGGTGACACCAGGGGTTGTGGAGGAGTGCCCGGAGACCCCGTGACTGAACAGCCGGCTGTCAGTACAAATCCGAGCAGGAGGATTAAGAGAAATCCTGCAATGGACCGGGTTTTCCGGGTTTTCTCCGTTCCATTCGGGAGCATGGGTTTTTTTCTTCTCCTCGGTAAGGGTTGAGAGATTTCTTCTCCCGTTCCGGTGCCAGGTCCCCTGATATGGTGAGGGAGCTTCTCCGGGGGAACTGTATTATTCCGGTTTCATTGGTTGCAGCATCTCAATAAGTTTCTCCTCCTCACAGCCCGGGAGGAGCCCTGCAGGAATACGATCGAGGACCCGTGCCCGGGAAGACCGAGCAGGAACAAAGGGTTCGCACCCGGAGCGTGAAAATCCCCGTAAGAGGGCTCC
This sequence comes from uncultured Methanoregula sp., assembly GCA_964503195.1. GTDB lineage: Archaea > Halobacteriota > Methanomicrobia > Methanomicrobiales > Methanospirillaceae > Methanoregula. The sequence goes on along the minus strand of CAZCZK010000015.1, from coordinate 387 downwards.
CCGTCTCAGGGCCCCTAGGGGGCACGGCGGGGCAATTCTGGTTTTCGGTGAACCGGTAATGTAAGCCGTCGCTCTGGCGCCCTTCGGGGCGGCGGCATTCATCGCAACTGATTGGGAGTGTGATAAATGCTAAAATCACATTCGTGTAATGCAATTTTCATGGGAAACGGGCATGAACTTCGTGAGTTCACGCCAAAACCATGAAAAACAAAATACCGATGGATATCTTTGAGCGCTCCCCGTCTCAGGGCCCCTAGGGGGCACGGCGGGGCGATTCTGGTTTTCCATGAACGGGTAATGTAAGCCGCCGCTCTGGCGCCCTTCGGGGCGGCGGCCGTTCATCGCAACGGGGGTATGGGAGCATCAGCCTCCATCATTCTATCATTG
>CAZCZK010000014.1:20209-27883 GCA_964503195.1 uncultured Methanoregula sp. | reverse complement strand
GAGACCAGGCCCTGAACCTGGCGCCGTTGACCTGGCTTGGCTACCCTCGCGCCTGTATAGATTACCTGCCGGATTTAATAAAGGTAGGGTGAAAAGATTATTCCTTTTTCTTCACAGTGCCGGACTCGCCGGCAAGTTTCTTCATCTCAAGGTCCCTGAGCTCGTTTCTCCGGATCTTGCCGGAAATGGTCTTTGGCAGCGATTCCACGTACTCTATGGCACGCGGATACTTGTACGGTGCCGTGACTTTCTTGACATGGTTCTGGATCTCGCGGGTCAGATTGTCGGATGCGGTAAAACCGGGCTTGAGGATGACAAAGGCCTTGACGATTAGGCCGCGGATATCGTCCGGTGAACCAACTACGGCGGCTTCCTGCACGGCCGGGTGCTCGAGGAGGGCACTCTCAACCTCGAACGGGCCGATGCGGTACCCGGATGCCTTGATAACATCATCGTCCCGGCCAATAAACCAGAGATACCCGTCTTCATCCCGGTACGCCTTGTCACCGGTATAGTACCAGTCCCCGACAAAGGATTTTTTGTTCTCTTCGTCGTTATTCAGGTATTCCCTGAAGAGACCGACCGGGCGCGGCTTCGTGCTGATCGCTATCCTTCCTTCCTCATGAAGGCCGACAACTTTGCCCTGATCGTCATGCAGCTCGACCTTCCACCCGGGTGATGCCTTTCCCATGGACCCGAACTTCGGTTGCATGCCGGGGACCGTCCCTATACAGAGAACCGTCTCTGTCTGGCCGTACCCTTCGTAGATGGTCAGGCCGGTCGTGTCCTTCCAGGCCTTGATCACTTCCGGGTTGAGCGGTTCACCGGCGCTCGTGCAGTGGCGCAGCTCGGTGAAATCGAACTTGTCGAGATCGGCCAGGATCAGCATCCGGTAGATGGTCGGGGGGCAGCAGAAGGTGGTGATGCCGTACTTTTCGATAAGCGGGAGGAGCGCCGTTGCATTAAACCGACCGCGGACATCGTACACGAAGATCGCGCTACCCTCTATCCACTGGCCGAATAACTTGCCCCATGCACTCTTCGCCCACCCGGTGTCTGAGTAGGTGAAGTGAAGATCGTTGACCCGGAGGTCATGCCAGAACCGTGCGGTAACAATGTGCCCGAGCGGGTAACTGTGGTCGTGCAGCACCATCTTCGGCTCACCCGTGGTACCAGACGTGAAGAAGATGACAAGCGGATCGGTGCTCTTTGTTTTCTTCGTGCCCGGTAAGGTAACGATCTTGGCCGATACCGGTGCCGGGTAGTTGAGCTCCAGCGGGTAACTGATCCAGCCCGGCCGTTTCCCGTCGATCATCAGCCGGCAGGTGAGCGAGGGACATTCCTTTGCGATCGCGTCGATCTTATCCGCCTGCTCCTCCATGGTGATGACCATCTTGATATCGGCAAGGTTGATACGGTATTTCAGATCCTTGGGAGTGAGCATGGTCGGCGCCGGGCAGTAGACCGCCCCGCGCTTGATAAGCGCGAGCGTGAACGTCCACCACTCAGGGACCCGGGGCAGCATGATCAGGACGCGGTCCCCTTTATTCACTCCGTATTTTATCATAATGTTGACGATCTGGTTGGAAAGCCGCATCAGGTCCCAGAAGGTGAACTTTTTCTCCTCGCCTTCCTGGTTTACCCAGATCATAGCGAGCTTGTTCCGGTCCTTGTTTGCCCATGCATCGATGACATCGAAACCGAAGTTGAAGTATTCGGGGACTTCGATTCGGAAGTTCCGGAACATCTCATCATAGTCCGGCATGTTATGATCTTCCGGACCCATGACCGGCCCTGCAGACGGGAGGGTTGTTGCACCAATCACGCCGGTCCGGGTCATCCTGGCAAGGTGCGTAGTGCACGCTTCGCTGATCCAGTCCGATCGCGAGATCTTCTTTTTCGCACAGGACGTATCAATCGTCCCGGACATACTGTCATCCATGGTAACAGAAAAACGCACCATACAAACACATTTATTGGTGCATTTAATACGTGTTACGATTTGAGTGTGCACCAGAGCGACAGGAAAGAACGGCCCCCCGGGGGAAACCCGCCGGAAAAAAGAGATTGGAGGGGTTTATCTGGTACCGGCATATTTTTTCAGCTCGGCTGCCCGGAGTTCGTTGCGTTTGATCTTGCCGGAGATGGTCTTCGGGAGCTCTGCTATGAATTCGATCTCCCGCGGGTACTTGTAGGGTGCGGTTGTCCGCTTGACGTAATTCTTGATCTCGCGGATCAGGGATTCTGAAGGTTCGTACCCGGTGTTCAGCACAATGAATGCCTTTACAATCATGCCACGGATGCGGTCGGGCGAGCCGACAACGGCAGCCTCCTGCACGGCCGGGTGCTCAAGCAGGGCACTCTCGACCTCGAATGGCCCGATGCGGTACCCGGAACTCTTGATGACATCGTCGCTCCGGCCAACAAACCAGAAGTACCCGTCATCGTCCCTGCTGACCTTGTCGCCCGTGTAATACCAGCCATGGACAAAGGACTTTTTATTCTCTTCAGGATTGTCAAGGTATTCCACGAAGAGTCCCGGCGGACGGGGATTGCAGCTGATGGCAAGCCTGCCCTCCTCGTTGTTGCCAACAGGGCGTCCCTCATCGTCATGGATCTCAATCTTCCAGCCGGGGGAGGGTTTCCCCATGGAGCCGGGCCGGGGGTCAACAGACGGAAAGGCTGCGACGCAGCAGGCAGTCTCGGACTGCCCGTACCCCTCGCATATCGTGAGCCCGGTCCCCTCCTTCCAGACCCGGATCACCTCAGGATTGAGCGGTTCGCCGGCACTGGTGCAATGGCGCAGGGACGAGAGGTCGAACTTCTCCAGATCGGCAAGTATGAGCATCCGGTAAATGGTCGGGGGACAACAGAAGGTGGTAATCTGGTACTTCTCAAGGAGGGGCAGGACCTCGGTAGCCTGAAACTTCCCGGTGAAATGATAGACAAAAATACAGGCACCTTCAATCCACTGGCCGAAGATCTTGCCCCATGCACACTTTGCCCAGCCGGTATCAGAGACCGTGAAATGGAGATCGTTGTAACAGACATCCTGCCACAGGCGTGCGGTCACCATGTGACCTAACGGGTAGCCATGGTTGTGCAGGACCATCTTCGGTTCGCCCGTGGTCCCGGATGTGAAATAGATCAGCATCGGATCCGTGCTCCGTGTCCTGAGTTGATCGGGAATGTTTACTGATCGGTGGGAGACCGGAGCAGGGTAGAAGAGCTCATACGGGAAGCTTGCCCAGCCCGCAAGGTCCCCGTCAGCAAGAACCCGTGCCGTCAGGGTCGGGCATTCATTGCAGATCTCCTCCACCTTGGGTGCATTTTCGAGGTCCGTGATGATCATCCGGAACTTTCCTTTGTTGAGACGGTATTTTATGTCGCGGGACGTGAGCATCGTGGGGCACGGCGCAAATACCGCACCGAGCTTGATGAGCGCAATGGCAAAGATCCACCACTCGGGGATCCGGGGAAGCATGATGAGAACGCGATCGCCTTTGTTGATATTGTATTTTAAGAGGATATTGGCCGCCTTGTTCGAGAGGTTGGACAGGTCGAGGAAACTGAATTTCTTGTCCTCTCCCCGCTGGTTGACCCAGATCATTGCCAGCTTATTGCGGTCTTTCTTTGCCCATGCGTCGATGACATCAAAACCAAAGTTGAAATATTCGGGAACATCGATGGAAAATTTCTTGCACATCGTATCGTAACTGTCCGTGCCATGTCCGCTTTTTTTCATGAAATCAGGATCAGTGTTTTTCCCGTACCTTTTTCAATCTGTTCTTTTCTTCCGGCATTACCGCACAGAACAGAAAGGAAAATACCGGACAGAGCGTCATCTCATGATTCTTTAGTCGGAGAATCTGGACGTGTACAACGTCAGGAAACAGGGATTGGGAGGGGAACATAAAGGTTGTCCATTAGTATTATGTTACGAGGCACAGCATAGTACAGTGGATGGCTGACAAGAAGTACGCTTCATTAAAAATTGAGAACATCGTAGCATCGGGAGTCATTGCCGATTCCATTGACCTTGCTCAGGTCTCCAGCAAGATCAAGAGCTGCGAACTCAATACCAAGAGGTTTCCGGGTGCAGTGTACCGGATAGAGAATCCGAAAATTGCCTCTCTGATTTTTTCTTCCGGTAAAGTTGTCCTGACCGGTATCCGCAACAATAAAGCTCTCGCAGAAGGTCTTGCGATCATTATCAAGTCCCTCAAGGAAGCGGGTGTGGAAACCCTCAAGGAGCCCAAGGTGGCGGTCACGAATATCGTCTGTTCTTATGATATCGGGAAATACATCAACCTCAACAAGGTTGTCATCACCCTGAACCTTGAGAATATCGAATATGAACCCGAGCAGTTCCCGGGTCTTGTGTACCGCATCAAGGACCCGAAGATCGTTGCGCTCCTCTTCTCTTCAGGAAAGATCATCCTCACGGGCGGTAAGACGGTCGAAGATATCAAGAAGGGCCTCGATTTCCTTGAACAGAAACTCGAGAGCATAATGTAATTTTTTTTCCTTTTTTTTAATTTCCTCTGCATAATGTGCTTAAAAAACTGCTTTTGGAGAAATGATTTGCTATTTCATTCTGACGCTCCCGGGGGCTCTGCCCCTGCCGCTATGGTATCCCGTGGCTGCAATGAGGCCGTCCCGCAGGTAATCATGGAGAAATTCCCCGTCGGGGGCATACGGAGCCATCGCAATACGGCATTGACCCCCCAAAGGGGGCAGGGTTGGCGCAAAAGGGGGCGATCATCACGTACCTAGAGAGTTTCCCCTGAAAATCGCATTACACCAAGGTGATTTGAGGAATTTTCACGCTCTCAATTAGTTACGATGAACTCCGCCGCCCAAAAAAGGGACGCCCCCGCAGTGGATCCATCACCGACACCATTAAACCGGTTATCTGCCCTGCCATGCGTTGGAGAACAGGGGAGGCAGCGGGCCATCATAAGGTACACTGATTCGGAAAAATGGTATGAGACTTTTTGCCCTTTACGCCCAGTACCGGTGTGTCTGGATAAAGTTCCGCTCCGCCTTCAGTATCTCGCGGTAGAATGCATCCCCATCGGTCAGGGTCGCCAGTATCCGCGATGCGCTCTCCGGACCGACGCCCCGGGCGGATAATGCGATCACGGCCTTCTTTCCGCTGGAGAGGACAATATTGGCATTTTTCAAAAGCCGCTGCTCCACTGCCCGCTCCTCCGCGGTCTTCCTCGGTTTTTTCACCGTGGTGAAGGATTCTTCTTCATACGGTTTGAGGGCCGCGATGAGACGTGCCCCGCACTTCGGGCACTGCGGGTGATCGGGGATGCGGGATACCACCGTCCGGCTCTTCCAGTCACGGCAGTTCATGCAGCACAGGAGAACATCATCCTGCTCCAGCCGGCGCCGGAGTGTTGTGAGGACAGCTCGGTCCGCTGTTGGCGGCGGGATCTGGTCCCGCGACGACAGTAACCCGCCGGCCCCTATCAGGGAATGCGGGCCCAGCGCAACGCTGATCTCCCCCTCTTTAATCTGGCGCACAAGGGTTGACGCGGTGTCGATATCCATGTACCCGGTGAGGAGTTCCCGGTAGGCTTCCTTCTGCACGATGGTATTGTCGAAAAAATCAAGCAGCCGGTTGATGCTGATCTTCTCGTAATCTGCATCAGGGTCAATAGCCCCGAACTTTTTTGCTACCTGTACCAGTTTCCACTTGAAGAGCGCTGTCCGTTTCAGTGCAAGACGGATGATGCCGGGCAGATGAACGGGATCGAGTGAGAGGAGGAGCTCCCGGACATCTGCTGCACGGATATCAAACGGGAGCCTCAGCAGGATCCGGTATGCGTCCAGTTCGAGCCCTACCGTTGTCCCGTACCGTGCGGAGATGAGAACCGAGAGGACCCGGCCCAGGGCCTCGTTCGCCTTGTGACCGGCACAGACATTGCACACCACCCCGTCGTCAATGTTCTCAAGCGTGATGAGCTGGTCGGTCGGTACCAGCGACCGGTTTTTATCCATCTCTGAGAGGAAATTTCCAGCATAGTTCACGCTTTCCGCGTCATGGGTGTACTCTGAGATTTTACGCGTCCTGCGTATACCACCTGCCTCCAGAGCAACGGAGAATGGGACCGGGATCTGCTCGCCCTCCCATGACGGCAGTTCACCGGTCACTTTCTTTGCCGGCTCGACCATGAGTCTCCCATCGGCTATCTCAAGCACGCGCCAGAGCTGCCCTTTCGTGATGAAGACCACAGCGGTATGGATCCAGCCGACCACAAACGACTCGTCCAGCGTGCCGACGGTCCTCCGGGAGACTATGTCAAAGACGGGAACTTTCCGCTCATCATGGATCATGGAGAGGTTTCCGGCAAGGTAGCGCCGTGCGCGGGCAGTGGTGATGATCCTGCTGCCGTCATGCCGGATGAGGCGGTGCTCCTCCATCTGGTTGCAGACCTCCAGAAGCAGGGCACCCGGTTCCGTGAACAGGGAGGTGCGGGAGAGGATATCTTCAATCCTGCCGCGCTCGATCTCCCCGTATTCGACCGCGATGGCAGCTACCTGGTTTGCCAGGACATCTGCTGCGTTCTGTTCGGCAACCACGTCCTCAAGCTCGTTCGCCCGCGCTTTTTTTGCAATGACCAGCGATTCGAGCAGGTCGTCAAACCCGGTTGCAAGGACCGTACCGCGGGAAACCGTGTTCAGCTGGTGGCCGGCACGCCCTACCCGCTGGACGAGCCGGGCAACCTCGCGGGGGGAACCAAACTGGATCACGTGATCCACGCGCCCGATATCGATCCCCAGCTCCATGGACGAGGTACAGATCAGGGTATGAATCTCCCCGCGCTTGAACCGCTCCTCGGCATCGATCCTCACTTCTTTCGAGAGCGACCCGTGGTGAACTTCCACGTCTCCCCGCTCAAACAGGGCATGCCCCAGCGCCTCTGCAGTAACGCGGGTATTGACAAACACGAGCGTGGAGCCTTCCCGTTTGAGCATGTGGGAGAGCACCCCGGTCTGGTTCTGGAAATTATCGCCGACATAATGGACATCGATCTGGAGATTCTTTGCAACCGGCACCTGCACAATGACAAACGGCCGCTTTCCGCACATGAACCGCGCTATATCGTCAGGGTTCCCGACCGTGGCGGAGAGCCCGATCCGCTGGAATTCACCGGCATAGACATAGAGCCGTTCAAGGGCAACCGCCAGCTGGGCACCCCGCTTGCTGCCGGCGAGTTCGTGGATCTCATCAATGATAACGAACCGCACATGGGCGAGGTGCTGCCGGAGGCGTTTTCCCATGAAGAGTGCCTGAACCGTCTCGGGCGTGGTGATCAGGAGGTCCGGGGGACTGAGTGCCTGCCTGCGCCGTTCCCCCACAGGCGTGTCCCCGTGGCGGACCCCGACCGTAAGGCCGAGCTCGCTGCACCACCACTGCATCCGGGCAAGGATATCGCGGTTCAGGGATCGCAGTGGGGTGATATAGAGTGCCTTGAACCCCCCGCCGGCCGGCAGGGAGAGCAGGGCATTGAATACCGGGAACATCGCGCTTTCCGTTTTACCGGTACCGGTCGGTGCGATCAGGAGTATATGGTCCCCCTTGAGGATAAGGGGGATTGCCTCCTTTTGTGCCGTGGAAAGATCCGTAAACCCGCGTTTCCGGATGCAGGCCTGAACCCT
>CAZCZK010000014.1:3877-20199 GCA_964503195.1 uncultured Methanoregula sp. | reverse complement strand
ATCAGGGCGTGGAGGGGGCCGATCAGGGTCCCGTCGGCAAGGATGATCTCGGTAGTATCCGGAACCAGGTTCCTGGAGAGCGGAGAGAACGGATTTTTTATGATCTGCAGGATATCATAGCCAGCAATCTCATTGAAGGCTGGCATAAAAAGCACCCGGGTCGGTGTGAAACCGTCATTATCCTCCGCCATCCCCAATGCTTTTGCAGCCACACCCGCCCGCAGATACGCCGGGGACTGGAGGGCGCAGCCGACATCGTCCCGGAGGGAGAGGAGGGGATGATGGTGCCCGATGATCATGAGATGCCCTGCAAGGGACGCCGAGGGATACATATGCCCATGGAGGTACCCGACGCCGTCTATGACCTCCCCTTCCTTGGCGCAGATCTCCTGCGGTCTGAGATACCGTTCGATACCGATATCGTGATTGCCGGGGAAAACCCGGAGGGGGATCCGGTCCCGCAGCGTTGCGAGGATGCGGGGGAGTTCATAATATTCCTGGCGCGTGACCGAGGGGATACTGTGCTTGACATCCCCGAGGAGCACAAGCCCTTCGGGATCGACCCGGTCAACGATGGCGAGCAGGCGGTCCAGCCGTGCCCTGCTCCTGCTCCGGAAATGGAGCCCGTGCAATGCGAGGTCGGCCTCGATGCCGAAATGGAGATCAGCAACGACAAGATACCGCTCGTCCCCCGTGACAACCAGTGCCGGGCCGTCACCGATAAATTCCAGGTTCATAACGGTTTTACAAATCCCTTCCGGGGCTGGTAGCATTCATCCTCAACGATCAGGGATTCGAGAGCGGCAAGGACGCCTTCCCGGGCAACTGCCTTCTGCTGAGCCATGGCGAGAATCTCCTCAATGGCAACTCCCGAAGGACCGCTGGTTGCCCGGATAAATTCCATAATCATATCCCGGGGATCCGTCAGGAGCGCACGCTCCGCTTCCTCCAGGGGGCCGACACGTACCAGTGCACCGGTAACGAGCGCCGCCAGTTCATCCAGAACCTTCTTCGTTACGGAATAATGCGAGCATGCCTGGAGGATCCTTCTGTCGGTGCAGGTCCCCTGCAAGGCACGGTGCATCAGCTCAAGCCGTTCAAGGGTGTGGTGTGCGGTGGTTATGACCCACTGGTCCCGTACCCGCCGATCGATGATCCGGACCTGGTCCGGGCGGATGGACGGGACCACGCTTCCCTCTCTCCGGTACAGCTGGGCCCGGCCGGAAACGGAGATAAAAGAGGGGAGGGGGATCTTGTTGATTGATGCTGCGAGTGCTGGCGCATTCCCACCACAGACCAGGTCAAAACCACCGGTAGGGTCGGCGAGCCGGGCAGAGAGTATGTCGCCCCGCTCCTGTACTTCCAGAAGCGCCCCGGCCAGAAACACCTGGCGGCAGGAGGCGCCTGAGGGGGTCAATACCCATGCGGGGCTCGTATCGTCCTCTCCCGGCACGGTCAGGGTCGACCGGCTGAATTCACCGGCAAAGAGCCGCACTGCCCCTTCCATCGTACCTCAGTCTTTATCCGGGCTCCACTTCAAGATATAGTCAGGGGCAGCGGGGTTGCAGTGAGGCCCATCACCAGCTCAGGCAGGGAGATCTCCGGAGAGATGATACCCGGCAACACGCTCACAGAAAAAAACAGGGGGGGGAGGAGCAGCAGCCGGACCGGATCATCAGGAGGCTTTCCGGCCGGGTGCCCAGATAAGGATTGCAAGAACAACAGCAGGTACGCCGGCAATGGCCGGGAGGGGTGATTGCGCTGTTGTGGCGGGAAGGGCCGCGGTTTCCCCGGGGAACGTGGTTATTACCGGCGGAGAATTCATCGACAGGGGAAGGCTTGTGGCTGTGGGCATGGCGGTTGAACGGGCAGGGTCACTGCTCATGTCCGGGGGAACGAGCGTATTGTCAAGTGCAAAGGCGCGATCATACGCTGCCTGAGCTTCCGTGAGCCTGCCAAGGGCGCGGAGGGCATTGCCTTTGTTGTACCATGCGATTGAGTTGGACGTGGTCAGGTTACCTTCAACTGCGAGCGCAGCATCAGCAGCAGTGAGCGCTTCATCGTACCGGTGCAGCATGACAAATATTCCCGCACGGTTGGACTGGATGACCCCCTGCAGTGACGTCACATTCATGGCAAGCGCCTGGTCCGCTGCATCGAGAGCTTCCTGGTACTTCCCCTCATTGGCAAGGTCGACACTTTGTGAATACAATGCACCGGCAGCATTGAAGGATTCCGGTGAATCTGCAGCTGCACCGGAACCCAGCAGCATGACCAGAACCAGCATAGCAGGGAGGATACCGTGGATTTTCATGAGGGATCTCTGTTAGCAGTAGGTGCTGGTTTCTCTTAAAACGGTGGGAAAAGAATTGTTATTCCCTCAGCCGGGCTGCCAGCGCGTACGCGATCCCAAGACCGGCAGGGACCATCCAGAAAGGCAGCGGGGCGTACGTTGTTTTTGCCGGGACGGAAGTTTGGGGGGCGGCCTGGGTCGTGGGCGTAAGGGTTGACGCTGGAGTGTTGGATTGAGGGATTGTCCCCGTAGCGGCGGGAGTGATACTCCCGGCGGTGACGGTCTGAACGGGAGTTGATCCTGCTCTGAAAAACGTTATGGTTGCCGATGCATTGAGAACACCGGTCCGGTCTTTTGCGGGTGTGCGCGAATACATCTCCTGCATGTGATTGAGGTTCTGGTTCACGGTTATGGTATAGGTTCCGACAGGATAGATGAAATCACCCTGTTTATTTTTGGCCGTCCGCTCCCACGCACTCCCGTCTTTCCAGTAGAAGGGTGTGGCGGAGATGATCGGCTTCTTTTCAAAGGTAAGGGACCCGAAATCTGCTCTGCCGTAACTTCCGGTGTATATGGAAGAGAGCACCTCGTTTGCAGGGTCCCTGAGGGTGACGGTATAAAATGAATCAAGGGACACCACGTCGGGACGGTACCGCAGCTGGAGGGCCTTGTCCAGGTTTGTATCTATCCGGTAGGTGATATTGGCAGTCAGGGGGATTGTCTGGCCACTGACATCCGTCTCCTTGTCCAGATCCCAGAAACGAACAGTGAGTTGGGGCTCGATCACCTCAAAGACCACACGAAGGGGTAGCTTACCCTCGCAATACCAGGGCCCGGGGTACCCGCTGTAGATTGCGGGATCTATGGAATAGTGATGCGCGATCTCGGAATCATCAAGGGTTTTTATGATGGTGACGTTCTTTGCCGGGGGAGCACTCGTATCCGAACCATTCGCCCACCAGGCCAGGGCACGGCAGCCCTGGAGACCGGCGGCGATATCCAGGTTCTGTTCGCCGATATAGACCGGTGCACCGGGGGAAATTTTTGTGAGACTGGCGGCAGCGGGGGAGACTGCTGCAAGGATCACGACGACCGCGAGAAAAAAATAGTTTCCATGCATGAAAAGTAATTTCAAAACCCTTATGATAAAGATTATGACATTCATTACAGAGTAATCATAACCCGGACTGAGGGGACCACGGGATCTTCCGGAGAGAGAGCCGGTTGAAACCACCTCTGCACGAGGTGTGAAGGCCATGGATGATACCCACACGATCTGGATTGAAAAATACCGGCCTGCCATTCTTGCGGATATTGTCGGGCAGGACGACATAGTAGAGCGGTTGTCATCCTATGTCAAGACCGGTAACCTCCCCCACCTCCTCTTCACCGGGAGTGCCGGGGTCGGCAAGACAACGGCGGCAGTCACGCTTGCAAAGGAATTTTTCAAGGATTCCTGGCAGATGAATTTCCGGGAGCTGAATGCCTCGGACGAGCGCGGGATCGATGTGGTCCGCAACCAGATCAAGCAGTTCGCCCGGACAACGCCGCTCGGGGATGCCAGCTTCAAGATCCTCTTTCTGGACGAGGCTGACGCCCTGACCACCGATGCCCAGGCAGCACTCCGGCGGACCATGGAGAGCTACGCCCAGACCTGCAGGTTTATCCTGTCCTGTAACTATTCCTCGAAAATAATCGATCCCATCCAGAGCCGGTGCGCAATTTACCGGTTCAAGCCGCTGGGAGCCGGTGCCATCAAAGAGGAGATCCGCCGCATTGCCACAAAAGAGAGCCTGAGCGTGACCGATGCCGCTATGGACGCGATCGTGTACGTGGCCCAGGGAGACATGCGAAAAGCTATCAATGCCCTGCAGGGAGCTGCCATCATCCGGCCTGCGATTGACGAGAAGATGATCTTCGCTATCACCTCCACGGCACGCCCCGAAGAGATAGAAGACCTCCTCTCCCGGTCGCTGAAGGGCGACTTCGACGGGGCTGAGTCCCTCCTTGCCCACCTCCTCCATGAACGGGGTATCGCCCCGGGCGAGCTGATCAACCAGTGCTACCGGACGATCCTCAGGATGGATATCGACCGTAAACTCAAAGTCCGGCTCATCGATCATCTCGGTACGGCGGACTTCTGCCTGTCCGAGGGGGCAAACAGCGATATCCAGCTGGAAGCCCTGATCGCCCGCTTTGTGGTGTCATCGGAAAAGCATGGGAACTGACCATGGAGAAAGAACAGGTTCTTCATGAATCGGACCGGCCCGCGGACTGGAGCCGGCTCCTCAAGACCCGGTACAAGAAGGAACTGGGAGAGATCTCCCGCGAATACCCGCATAAGCGCTCACTGGTCATCGATTACCGGGATATCGAACGGTTCGGAAAGGTCGGGATCTCCCTTGCTGATGAACTCCTCGAGAATCCCGGAAAGGTCCTTGAGGATGTCTGGGACGCGATAAAAAACGACCAGCTGATCAAATCAAAGGACGGAAAGGAACCACCCAAAGGGATCAATATCCGGTTCACCAACCTCCCCCGGAAAACGGGTATCCGCAATATCCGGTCCGATGACATTAACACGTTCATGTCTGTTGAAGGGATCCTGCGAAAGACCACCGAGGTCCGGCCGCGGATCGTGGAGGCAGTCTTCCGCTGCCCTGCCGGTCATTTCACCTATAAAAAACAGAAATACGGGAAGTTCATTGAGCCCGAAGGGTGTGCAACGGACGGCTGTACGTTCAAGAAGCTCGAACTTATGCCCAAGCGTTCCACCTTTGTCGACTCCCAGAAACTGCGGATCCAGGAATCACCGGAAGGACTGCGCGGGGGCGAACAACCCCAGACGCTCGATGTCGATGTCACGGACGACCTTTCGGGGAAGGTCTCCCCGGGAGACCGGGTCATCATCAACGGCATCCTCCGGTCCATGCAGAGGATTGTCAAAGGAGAGAAGAGTACGGTTTTTGATATTTTTCTGGAATGCAACTCGATTGAGATTGCAGAAAAAGAGTTCGAGGAAGTGGAGATCGACGAAAAATCCGAGGACGAGATCAAATCCCTGAGCAGGGACCCGATGATCTACCGGATGATCACCCACTCGATAGCACCTACGATCTACGGGAGCGAGGACGTAAAGCAGGCTATCGCCCTCCAGCTCTTCGGCGGCATTGCAAAAGAGATGCCGGACGGGAGCCGCCTGCGGGGGGACATCCATGTCCTCCTCATCGGGGACCCGGGTATTGCAAAAAGCCAGTTATTGCGGTACGTTGTCAAGCTCTCCCCACGGGCAATCTACACGAGCGGCCAGTCCTCTACAGCCGCCGGTCTGACCGCGACCGCAGTCAAGGACGAGTTCGGCGAAGGCCGTTGGACACTGGAGGCCGGTGCCCTGGTCCTCGCCGACATGGGGGTTGCAGCAGTTGATGAGATGGACAAGATGGAGAAGGGGGACCGTTCCGCGCTCCATGAGGCCATGGAACAGCAGTCCATCAGCGTGGCGAAAGCGGGTATAACGGCCACCCTGAAATCACGCTGCGCATTACTCGGTGCGGCAAACCCGAAATACGGCAGGTTTGATATGTTCGGCGATATCTCCGACCAGATCAACATGCCACCCTCCCTCTTGTCCCGGTTCGACCTCATCTTCATCATGACCGACCAGCCGGAACAGAAGCGGGATCTCGCCATTGCTGAACATATCCTGAAGGCTCACAGCACCGGTGAACTCATTGCACAGCATAAAAAAACCCCCATTCCCGGTGTTACCGATGAATACATCCTCGAGCAACTCAAGCCCGTAATGCCGGACATCGAGCCTTCCCTTTTCCGGAAATATGTCGCGTATTCAAAACGGTCCTGCTACCCGATACTGTCTGCCGAGGCAAAGGACGCCCTCGTAAATTATTACCTGAAACTGAGAGGCATCGCAGAACCCAACAAGCCGGTACCGGTGACCGCGCGCCAGCTGGAGGCGCTGGTCCGGCTTGCAGAGGCAAGTGCCCGCATCCGGTTGTCGGATTCCATAGAGCTGGGCGATGCGGAACGGGTCATCCATATCGTCGATGCCTGCCTGCGCCAGATAGCGTACGATGCGCGCACAGGGACCTTCGATATCGACAAGATCACCACGGGGATCTCCAAGGAGAAGCGGGATATCGTCCGGGTCATCAAGGATGCCATCCGCGATATCGGCGGGGAGGGCAGACGTGCCGCCATCGACCAGGTGATCGACACGGTCAGCGGGAAAGGCTTCCCGCGGGAAAAGGTGAAGGAAGGAATTGATATGCTGCTCCGCCATGGCGAGGCCATGGAACCCAAGAATGGCATTATCCAGTTGATCTAGAAGGGACAAAAGCATGACAAGTGACCGTGAAAAGGCAGTTTTTGAAGCGGGGATCAAGCTCGGGGCGCTCTATCACCAGTGGGTGGGGACGCCTATCTCCCGGCAGTCGGCAGCAAGTGTTGAGGCCGCTATTGAAAAGGCAGTGATACTCCAGCCGTTTGTGGAAGAAATAACCGTGAACCTGGACCGCACGCTCATGGATGAGAACCGGTTCGGGTACAGCGAACTCTCAGGACTCATGTTCGATGTCGAGATAGTCACCCGCGTGGGGTTCTCCTCCTGCCGTGCCCGCCTCGCACCGCAGAAGGGATACCCGTTCATGAGCGTGGTGGAGTGTTCTTGAGGTCCCCGTCCTATCCCGTCACTGACGACCATATGCATATCGACCCGGTCAACGGCAGGGGACTCGAGGCTGCAAAGGATTTTTCCCGTGCCGGGGGGACGCATATCTTTCTCGTGTCCAAGCCGTCCTGGTCACTCTTTGTGCACCCTTCGTGCGGGGCGGATTACACACAGGTCTTTGACGAGACGCTCCGGGTAGCAGCGCTGATCCGCGGGACCGGACTCACGGTATTTCCGGTTCTGGGAGTGCATCCCGCAGAGATCAGCCGGCTCCTGGAACGGATGACCCTCGAGGAAGCAGCCACGGTCATGAAGGACGGGCTTGACTGTGCTGCTGCCTATGTGCGGGAAGGAAAAGCGGTTGCCCTCAAGAGCGGCCGTCCCCATTATGAGGTCGGCCCGGAACTGCTGGCAGCATCCAATGACGTGCTCTCCCATGCACTCAGCCTGGCTGCCGGATGTTCCTGCGCCCTGCAGATCCATGCCGAGACAGGCCCGTGTACGGATATCGTGGAGATGGCAGAGAGCGCTCATATGCCGGTAGAGCGAGTGGTGAAGCACTACGGCTCACCCGACACGCCGCTCCATCCCTCGCTGATCGCAAAACACGAAGCGCTTCCGCACCTGATCCGGGAACACCGCCGTTTTACGATGGAGAGCGATTACATGGACGAGAACGCAAGGCCCGGCGCGGTGATCGGTCCAAAGTCGGTCCCGAGGTTTACCAACAAGCTGGTGGCTTCCGGTCAGATGACTGCTGAAGATTGCTTTATTATCCATGGGGAGACGGTAGAAAAAGTGTACGGTGTTACGGTGGAACTGAGGTAACGGGATATGCTTTTTTATATTTTTGAAGGCATCACACAGGAAATTCCCCATTGAACACTCCCCGCATCAGGCTTCTTTAAAGGCAGGGCGGGACAGGAGTGTGCGATCAAAACGTCATCGATCCGCCGCGGGGGTGCCCGTCAGGGCGTCAGGGTTCATCACAAGGGAAAAGGGGAAGCCCTAACGTGACGTAGTCATGGGATCGTTCCCCACCACTTATCCCGAACTCACCTTTTTAATGAGTTCCCGCCAATGCATACACAATGTTACTGAAGGTGCACCGCTCGCGGGAGAGAGGAGACGTAGTGGCAGTCTGTGACCGGGAACTGCTGAACAAAACGATCTCACACGAAAAACTTTCCCTTACCGTTACCGAGGCATTTTACGGGAATATCCCTGCAACAGAGGACGAGGTGCGGGACGCGCTGAAACGTGCCGGCAACATCAACCTCATCGGCGAGCGCTCGGTAAACCTTGCCATCGCGATGGGACTCCTCACCCAATCCGGCTGCATGATGATCGGCACCGTGCCCCACGCACAGATCTACCAGCTATGATAAAAAATATTCAGGGCAATTTCTGCCCCAAATGCGGAAAACCTTCCGAGACGGGTGGGCTGTGCAGCCAGTGCAGGATCGGCAGTACTCCCTGGTTCACGTGCGATAACCGCGTTCAGAGTACCACCTGTCCCAGCTGCGGTGCAAAAAAAGTGGTGAATACCTGGACGGATTCTGCTCCGGATCGCGCTCTGCTCGGCCCTGAACTGGCCCGATCTTCAGTGCATTTCATACCGGATGTCAGAAAAACCTCCATAGAGGTGTCAATCCAGGACCGCACCCTCAACCGTTCGCGTGCAACCCTGGTCATCCGGGGGGTCCTGTATAACAAACCGGTTGAAGGGACCTGCACCGTCGAGATCCTCTGGCACAAGGAGCAGTGCGATCGCTGCAACCGGATCAGCGGGAGTTATTATGAAGGTATCGTGCAGGTGCGGGCTGAAGGGCGGGCTCCCAGCACCTTCGAGATCCAGACCGCGGCATCGGCAGCCCAGCAGATCGAGGACACCCTGCAGGGGGGCGGGGAGCGCCTCTCGTTCATCTCGGATATGAACGAGGTCCACGAGGGTCTCGATATTATCGTCGGGTCGCAGCATATCGGTTTACTCATCTCGCAGGGAATCGTTGCCCGGCTGGGAGGGCGGTACACGACCCACCCGAAACTGGTCGGGGAGAAGAACGGCAGGCAGCTGTACCGGGTGACCTATTCTGTCCGTCTGCCCCGGTTCCAGAAAAATGATGTCATCAGGGTCAGGAACCGGTACCTCGAGGTCGAGCGGGTGGAATCGCACCACCTCCAGACGATTGACCTCACGGATGGTACCGCAAAATCCGTACGGGAGGACGATATCGAAAAGAGTGTTGGCAGTTCACGGAATGCAGAGGGGGCGCTCGTGGTTTTTGCCGACGGGAAGAATATGGGGATACTGGACCCGGCAAGCAGCCGTACCCGGGAATATCCGCAGGTGAAATGGCTGGGGGTCCGGGCCGGGGACCAGATCCGGTTTCTGCGTGACGGCGACCAAATGGTTTTTGTCAGGTAGGATATGCGTGTACGGGCAGTTTCACGGGGGGAGTCCGGGAACCTCTCCGCCGCCCCCTGGGTTGACAGGACGCGTGACCCGTATGCCGAAGGGGACACCCTCTGGGTACCGGTGCTCCCCTCCGAATCCTGCGACCGTGATATCCCCGAGAGAAAACGGTACCACGGGAGGGGGTATTACATGGTTGGAGACATCGCAGTCCTCCATGGAAAGGAACCCACACAGAACGAGATAGAGACCATAGCCGGTTTTCGTCACCCGCGCGGGATTGTATGGATCCGGTCCCTGCAGGACAGGACACGGACACCGGAAGCGCAGCTTGTGTGGGGAAGCGGCGGGGAAGTCAGCCATAAGGAAGCCGGGTACTCGTATATCCTGGATCCGGAAAAAGTGATGTTCTCGATGGGCAACCGCAACGAGAAAGCCCGGCTGGCCCGGATGGTAAAGAACAGCGCCCGACCCGAGCGGGTTGCCGATATGTTTGCCGGGATAGGGTATTTTTCCCTTCCGCTCGCCGGGGCGGGCGCTGCAGTTCACGCCATGGAGATCAATCCCGTTGCCTTCGGTTATCTGGTCCGGTCCATCGAAGCAAATGGTTTCGCCGGCAGGATCACGCCATCTCTGGGAGACTGCCGCCAGCTCCTGACCGGTACCTATGACCGCATCGTCATGGGCCATTTCGATGCCGTCAACATGCTTCCCGATGCGTTGCACCATGCAGCACCCGGCAGTATCCTCCATATCCATAGTATCGGCACGGCGGAAGAACAGGTTCGGGAACAGGCTCGGGGCGCAGGTTTTTCTGCCACCATCCATGTACATACAGTGAAGAAGTACCGGCCGCATGCATGGCACATGGTCCAGGATGTGTATCTCGCTTGAACAGGGTTCAGACACTGAAGGGAAAGCAGGTTGTTGTCGCCGTCACCGGCAGCATTGCCGCTGTTGAGGTTGTCCGGCTGGTCCATTCCCTGCGGCGGTGCGGTGCGGTTGTCCAGACCGTTCTCAGCCCTGCCGCCACCGGGATCATCGCTCCGGAGTCCCTGACCTATGCCAGCGGGAGACCCGCCATCACCCGCATCACCGGCATGGTGGAGCATGTCACCTTCTGCGGTGACGGCGGGTCTGCCGACCTGCTGCTGGTTGCACCCTGCACTGCAAACACGATCAGTAAGATCGCGTGCGGTATTGACGATACGCCCGTTACAACGTTCGTGACAACCGCCCTCGGGAGCGCGCTGCCGGTGCTGGTGGTCCCGGCCATGCACCACAGTATGTACCGCCACCCTGCAGTGCGGGAGAACCTGGAGCGTATCAGGTCATGGGGAGTCGGGATCATCGACCCCCGGATCGAGGAAGGAAAGGCGAAGATAGCAGACAATGACACCATCGTGCTCCACTGCGAACGGATGATCCTCGGGCGCCCGCTGAAAGGCAGACGTGTCCTGATCACCAGTGGTCCCTGCCGGGAGCCCGTAGACGATGTCCGCGTGCTCACTACCCGGTCAACCGGCCTGATGGGGAGGGCCCTTGCTCTTGAAGCGTTCCGGCTCGGTGCCGATGTTACCGTTGTCCACCACGATACCTTTCCCGTTATAACGAACGTGCCGGCAGATTCAGCAGCTGAAATGCGGGATGCAGTGCACCGCTGTTTTTCAGCGGGACGCGGTGCCGATATCTACATCAGCGCGGCTGCGATCTCGGATTTCGCACCGGAGAAAGTCAAAGGGAAGATCCCGAGTGGCAGGAAAACCTCTCTCACCCTGGAACCCCAGCCAAAACTGCTGGAGGACGTGATCCGGACCTGGGCGCCCGTTACGGTGGCGTTCAAGCTGGGAACGGCACCGGAAAAACGATCAAAGCAGATGCTTGAATCGGGGGTTACTGCAGTTCTCATGAATCCTCCCGGGACCATGGGCAGCAGGGATGGCGAATATACCCTCGTATCCGCGCTGGGACGCCGGGAACTGAAGGGAGACAAAGAGACCATCGCACACCTGTTCTGGAAGGAAATGCTTGGCCTGGTATAAAATGCCGGGCCGGTAAAAAAGACCTGTTTTTCCGTGTACACTCATATCCCCATGCGGGCCGCCGGGGTCGAAAGATGCTGATGCGTCCGGTAGAAGAGCTGCACCTGCAGGAGAGGTTCACTCATTTCCTGCCCGGGGACTGATAATTCCCACCAACCTCCGGTCCGTTCTCTGATGACGCAGGCTGATGCACAGCATCGCTTGTTGTTGAGAGGGTGAGAAGAATGCTCGAGTATCCTCCAGGGCAAAAAATCCCCCTTCGATTTTAGCGATACGGGGGGGAGAGAGCGGCCTTTTCCCCCAATTATTCACACTAATTCATTTATTCAAGACCGTTGACGCGTCGGATTACTTTCGATATGTTTATATATTGTTTATGTAAATATTTGTATATGGTCGCCATGAAAGGGACTGATAGTACACCTGCCCCACAAGGTCTCAATTTACCGATCCCCATATTCTACAAGCTTATGGTGAGCATGCTGTTTGTCGCAACCATACCCATGCTCCTGCTGGGGATCGTGATGATGGGGGGACCATCAAGCATTATTACGAACATCGGACTGGCACCCAGTATCTTCATCATTACGCTGATAACCCTCTCTGTTGTGTTCATGTGGAGCTTCTTCATCTCACACAGCATCACGACGCCGATCGTCAGACTCTCAAAGATCGCGACGAGTATGAGCACCGGCGATCTGATGAACCCGGAGATCGAGATCCTCAGCAACGATGAGATCGGGGAACTCCAGGTTGCATTCAACCGCATGGTCAACACGTATAAAATCCTTGATACCCTCTCAAAGGAAGACACCCTGTGATCACGTGGCTGGATCCCCGATAATCATGGGTTGGAGACAACGGAACCGGCTAACGTTCGGTGTGCCCCGCAGGAGAAAACGATACCATCAGAATGAAGAGATCCTTCAAGTAACCGAGGATTGGTTATGCTCAAACAGGTCCTGAACAAATTTCTGATCCTGAATGATGTCCAGGCAGCCATTGTGATGGAGGAGACCGGGGAGATAATCCAGAGCATGAAATCCGGCATCGTGATTGAAGAGGATCTTCGTACGGTCATGGCAACCATCCTGCAGGATTTGAAAACGAACGCAGTCCGTTTGGGGTACCCCTCGTTCTCCATGGTATTTGTGGAATTCGCTGATCAAATCCTTATCCTCGGGCCCGTTATTAATACGTTTTATCTCGTGATTATCGCAAAAAACACCGCAAATATCGGGCAGATTACCTATGAGATGAAAAAGCACCAGGATGCGATCGTGTCCCTGTTATGATCGACCAGTTGCCGGAAGGAAAAAGCATTGGCTGGATCCAGGCGCCCCTGGACTGGATATTTTCCCATACGGTCAGGTTTGTGGGTATTGTCCGCGTTGTCATCGAGGACGGGGAGGGCTTCATCCTCATCAGGAAAGGAAAACCGCTGGTCTATTATTTCAAACATGTCCGGATCGAACTCCGCGGGACCACGGCACTGGATTATTTCAAATCCCGCCCGATCCTGGAATTCAATCTCTGTAAATATACCATGGACGAGATGTCCCGTGCACTGGAGGTCTGTCATGTCAGCGAAGATATGCCCGAAACGGCAGGCATACCCGTGCAGGCTCCGCGGGCAGCAGCACGGGAAACCGATGCAGAATCGGACCGGATGGACCAGTCCGCTGCAGGGCTGTTTGAAAAGGACCCGATACGCGGCTCCCCAAAAAAACCAGAACAGGGCAAAAAAACACCGGGAATGGGAGCTGAAACGCCGGTACCGGCCGGGCAGACACCGGATCCGGTTGCAGAAATTACCAGTATCGTCGGGAAAAAACCACAACCGACCAGAAAAACACCGTGGCCAGGGGCTGAAACGCCAATACCAGCCGGGGAAGTACCGGATCCGGTTGCAGAAATTACCAGTATCGTCGGGAAAAAACCACAACCGACCAGAAAAACACCGGGGCCGGGGGCTGAAACGCCAATACCAGCCGGGGAACAACCGGATCCGGTTGCAGAAATTACCAGTATTGTCGGAAAAAAACCACAACCGGCCGGAAAAACACCGGGGTCGGGGGCTGAAATGCCGGTATCGGCCGGGCAGCTACCGGATCCGGTTGCAGAAATTACCAGCCTTGTCCGGAAAAAACCGGAACAGACCGACGAGAGAACGGAACCGGCTGCTGGAGATCCCAGACCGTCCAGGCAGGCACCCGATACGGCAGCAGATGGAACCAGCCCTGTCATCGAACCATCTGCAGATCCTGACACAACTATGCGGGAGCCGGCGGAACCGCCGGTTCCCGAGGATCCGGAGAGGAAAATCATCGACCGGATCAAAAAACTGAATGGTATTATTGCCATATCCGTGTTCAACGACGACCGGAACATCCTGCTCCTGGGGGACGTTGAGATCGAACCGCTCCTGGACAGTGCCCGGAGCATGCTTGCAACCGCCAACCGGATCCAGCCTCACCTCAACTGGGGATCATTTGTCCATATGACACTCCAGATCCCTGATGGTAACATGATCCTCGCACCGTACCACGAAAACCATCTCTGCATCCTGACAACAAGAACGATCAACATCGGCCATATCCGCCGCATCCTCCGGACCCTCCAGCAGGAGTAGGCGGGACCGTTGCCTGTTTTATCATCGGAATTCCTTAATGCCAGAACGCGCCAACACTTAAAGCACACAACAGCACCTTCTGGTTCCCATGAAACAAAGGACGGTCACTGCATTCTGCCCGGGACATATCTCCGGCTATTTCAGGCGGGTCGAAGGGGAGTCGGTCGCCTCTACGGGAAGTATCGGGGCCGGTATCGTGATCAGCGAAGGTGTCACGGCAGCGGTCTCCCCGGCGGATTCCTTCTCCGTCACGGTCAACCGGAGGGATGAATCCGGCAACCTCCTCCCCTCTCCACCCTCATCCCCGCCCCTCGAATATGTGTGCAAAAAACTCGGGGTTACGGTCTCGGTCACCACGGAATGCCGCCTCCCCATCGGGGCGGGGTTCGGCCTCTCTGCAGCAGCGTTGCTCGCCACCCTCCATGCGGTCAACCGGTGCCATGACCTCGGCCTCTCCCCCCATGATATCGCCCTTCTGGCCCATGAGGCTGAAGTGGTCCACCGGACGGGCCTCGGGGATGTTGCGGCCTGCCAGGGAGGGGGACGGGTGGTGAGGAGCGGACCGGGTATTGATGGTGCCATCACCAGGTCGTTTGACCTGCCTGGACCACTCTGTGCTGTCTCGTTCGGCCCGATCTCAACGTCATCCGTGCTCGGGTCCGCGGAACAGATGGGTCGCGTTGCAGCTGCCTTTCCTTCCGCTGTACCGGAAGACGCCGGGGATTTTTTTTTGTTCTCCCGAAGATTTGCCGAGAAGAGCGGGCTCCTGACAAAAGAGGCCGCAGCGGTTATCCAGTCCTGTACTGACAACAGGGTTCCTGCCAGCATGACCATGCTCGGGAATGGCGTATTCGCCTGCGGGCGGGAAGCACAGAAGATCCTGTCTGCATACGGGAAAGTCTATGCATTTTCCCTGGCAACAGCAGGAGCCAGGATTATAGAAGGCCGGCTATGATCCCGCCCGATCATCCCCGGTACCGGTCGCTGGTCACCCGCGAGCTCCTGGCCGGGAGTATGAGATCAGGGATCGTTTCCCCGGAAGGCCTCACCGCCCATGGCAGGGGTGAGGCCTTCGATTACTTCCTTGGCGAGCGGACCACCGGGAGTGCTCTTCTGGCCGAGAGGACTGCAGCAGCCCTGCTGCTCTCTGCCCGTCACCCGGTCATCTCCGTGAACGGGAACGCTGCCGCCCTTGCTGCACGGGAGATTGCTGCACTCCAGCAGGCCAGCGGTGCCCTTGTCGAGGTCAACCTCTTCCACCGGACAGAGGAACGTGTGATGCTGATCGAAGACCTGCTCAGGAGTGCAGGAGCCACGGTCTTCTCCGGCCCGGCGGAACGCCTCCTCCCGCTCTCCCACGACCGGGCGTGGTGCAGGCGGGACGGGATCTTCTCTGCCGATGTCATCCTGGTGCCGCTCGAGGACGGGGACCGGTGCGAGGCACTGGTCGGGATGGGGAAGGCCGTGATCGCCGTCGACCTCAACCCGCTCTCGCGAACCTCCCGCAGGGCAAACCTGACCATTGTCGACGAACTGACCCGCGCGCTCCCGAACATCGCCAATGCCTGCCGGACTCTCAATTCCAAGGAACGGGCAGCACTCCTCTCAACCATGGACAATCATTATTTTTTAAGAGAGGCAATACGTGAGATGACTGTGAGGTTGGCACATGCTCTGGATTGAAAAATACCGGCCGACTGACTTTCGTGGAATCCTGGGACAGGAGCCGGTCATCCAGCACCTCTCATCCTTCGCCAAATCCGAAACGCTCCCCCACCTTATCCTGACCGGCCCGCATGGCACCGGCAAGAGTACTGCCGTCAGCTGCCTTGCACGGGCCCTGTATCACGACAGCTGGGAACTGAACATGTCGGTCTTCCCGGTATCAGACCTCTTTTCCCAGGGAAAATCGTTTCTTGAACAGGACGACCGGTATACCCACATTTACCAGAAGAACCAGTCCTTCATCGTGAATTTCAAGAATATCCTCAAATGGTACGCATCGGTGCGGCCGCTGGATACGGAGTTCAAGCTGATGGTCTTTGAGGATGCCCATGCGCTCACCCGCGACGCCCAGCAGGCATTGCGCAGGATCATGGAGCGGACCAGTACGACCTGCCGGTTTATTTTCACGACTACCAACCCGAGCGCGATCATCCCCGCGATCAGCTCCCGCTGCCTCCCCCTTTTTTTCGCTCCGGTTGACCAGGACACCGTCCTTGCCCACCTCACCGATATCATGGAGAAAGAAG
>CAZCZK010000014.1:0-3867 GCA_964503195.1 uncultured Methanoregula sp. | reverse complement strand
CCCGGTCAGCCAGGATGTGGTCCTTGCCCACCTCCTGGACATCCGGGCACAGGAAGCCGCAGGCCGGTCAGCCTGCTCCGATGACGACCTTGATCTCATCGTGCAGGCTGCAGCCGGGGACATGCGGCGGGCGGTCCTGCTCCTTCAGGCAGCGCTCCAGTCCGGCAGGTGCGAGGATCTCCTGACCCATGCCGCTTCTGAGAATGCAACGATCATGTCGCAGGCGATAAACGCACTCCGTCACGGGGATGTTCGGGGCGGGATCCGCCGTATGGAATCCCTCATGATCGACTATGGCCTTTCCGGCAGCGAAGTTTTGTATGAAGCCCGCTCAATAGTACACAAGGAGTACAACCACCCGGCACTTGCGATCGCTCTTGCTGAAGTGGAGTACCGGCTGATACACGCCAATAACGAATATATTCAGCTGGGGGCATTTGCCACCGGTATACAGGATGTCTTTCCATGAGCGGCACAAAAACGGAGAAGGTCCGCCAGCATTATGACGCGGTTGCAGACACGTACGACCATCATTACGACTACCGCCGGGGAAGAAAATACCATACGCACCTGAGCAACCACCTCATTAAAGCCCTGCCGGAAGGGGGGAACCTGCTCGATATCGGGTGCGGTACCGGCCTGTTTGTCGAGAAGTACATCCAGAACGGCGGTTGCGGGACCGGCCTCGACATCAGCGAAAAGATGGTTGCAAAGGCCCGTCGTCGCTGCCCGGGCTGCGAATTTATGGTGGGAACCGGTGAGAACCTGCCGTTTAAGGACGGCTCATTCAATGCGGTATCCAGCGTTCTTGTTTTCAGTTATGTGAAGAACCCTGTTGCCATGCTCTCGGAGGTGTACCGCGTCCTTACGCCGGGAGGGTCCGTTGCCCTCTGCACGCTGGGCAAGAAACTGATCACGCGGGGGATCCCGTCGCTCTACAAGCTTGGCGAAAAGATCCATATCAAGCATGTGGTCATGAAGGATTTCGGCGAGCATTATTACGACGAGAAAGAGATGTACAGCCTCTTTGATACAACGGGGTTCTGCGACGTCGATGTGAAGTGGTGCTCGTTTGCCCACATTGACATGATCGACCCGATCTTCTCCCTGGCCACAAAGGTCGAACCGTTCGTGGAAAAGAGCATGCCCCAGCTTGCCTACAACATCTTTGTCAGCGCGAAGAAGGCGTGATCCGGGCGGGCAGTCTCCCCCGGGACGGTTTTTACTCCGGGTATGGTCGTATTCTGGCGACGAATGGAGCATAACAGGTTTTCCTGTCATGATCGCTCCCGGGGGTTCCGGCTCGTTCTGCTTTTTTACCCCCGCTGTTCAGGCATCCCCTGCCGGGGGGTGGTCCCTTTTGACGGCTGACCGGGAACCCGCGAAGAGAACGGGGTCCGGGGGAGCTCCCCGTGCGCTGCCTCACCCCTTGGGGGAGAGAGGGGGTCACCATCTCCAATTTCCAGAAGTAGGTAAACGGTTGCCATACTAAAAAAAGAACTTCTGCCAGGGGAAATTTGAACGTAGTCCGTTTTGGGAACCTTGGCTCAGCGCGTTCCCCAAAACGGAAATAATTACGTCTTCCCCTTCAGCATCGCAAGCACCCGCTCCTTCTTCCGGATCGCTGCCTCCGATGCTTTCTGCACCTGCTCCTTCATCTCATCAAAGTTACGGGGGTCGGTGTCGACAACCTTCTTGACCGGCGTATAGGCTGATTCCCGGAACCGTGGGGTGAAATCGCGCTCTTTCCCGTCAACCATGAGAACGGACTCCGGCTTTCCTTCCTCAACATAGCCGACCTTGTGCATGGCAACACCTGCTTTCCCAACGACACGGCAGATAGTATCAGCAACGCTCTCCGGTGCAACCACCAGGAGCGAGTCGAGGGACACGCCGAGATAATCGATCTGCAGGTTCTCCAGCATCGAGAGGACATGCGGTTCGACAAGACTGCTGATAGCAGAATCGTCAATGACAATACGGCAATTCGCCGTCTCCGCCATCTCGAAGACATCGCCACGGAGCCCGCCATTGGTCACATCGGTCATGGCATGGACCCGGGTAAAGACCCGGCTCTTCATGAGGGCTTCGCAGGCAAAGAGGAAATGCAGGTTGATCGTCTGCTCCACGACTTCCGGAAAACCGGAATAGATCGCTGCCGTGGCAATGGTTCCCCCTCCGGCACCCTCGGTCATGAGGAGGACATCCCCCGGCCGGGTCCCTTTCCGTGCGGTCACGTGCCGTGCGATACCAACCGTTCCGACACAACCGGTGAGCCGGCTGCCAAGCACCATGTCACCACCGATACGGAGGGTTGACCCCGAGACAAGGGGCACCCCGGTTGCTTCCCCCACGGTCGTGATGCCGGCCGTGTAATCGAATATCTTGGCCACATCGCCATCATCAGCAACGTGGATATCAGAGAAGAGCATGAGGGGTTTTGCACCCATGACGTAAGCATCCCGGAGCGTTGCCCGGGTTGCATGGAATCCGGCAAGGAACGGGAAGTCTGAGAGGCGTGAATGCATGCCGTCGACAGCGCAGATGAAATATTTTCCATCGGCACGGACTACCCCGCCGTCATCCATCTCGTCAACACCCACCGACGCAGAGGTCTTGCCAATAACGCGGGCTATCTGACGGTGGGCAAAAAAGTCACCTTTCCCCCGGGAACCGACACCGAATTCCCCCATTTTTACACCGGCCGGCAGGAAGGAGAAAAAGTCCCCTGATAAACCCGAGGTATTTTTGACTTCGTCGATCACTGCCCGGGCAAATGCGGATGCGTAGGAAGGGTCTACCGTTTTGAACGAACGGATGATATCGACCAGCCCTTCCTGCACAGCTGCCTCGCTCTCACCTCCCGCGATCTTTTTGCGGGCATATTCCTCAACATCCATGCTTCTGTGTACGCCGGAGGGACATAAAAAACCGTCTTTAAAAAAAGGGTCCGTCAGCGGAGGAGGATGCCAAAAACATCCGAGAAACTTCTCAGCGCATCGTCGAACCTGCCGTTTTTCAGGAGCGAGAGCCCCTTGACCACACCGGTACGGACATCCCTGGCATCGATATAGTACGCCTGGTCGAACGCCCGCGCAGATTCTTCGAGTCTGCCCAGCATGAAGCATGAGTTGCTCATGACGACCCATGCATCGGCTATCGATGGATCCGCTTTCAGGGCTGCATCAAGAGCGGTGATCGCTTCTTCATGGTTCCCGAGCATACTGAATGCGAGACCTTTCCGGTACAACACGTTTGCATTACCAGGCTCAAGGCTCAGGGCACGGTCAAGGACATCCAGCGACTCCCGGTAGCGTTTCAGGTTGATCAGGGCGATGCCTTTTTTTATCAGGGCTGAGAGGAAGTAGGGGTAGATCTTCAGGGCACGGTCGTAACAGACCACCTCCTCTTCGTACCTGCGGAGTTTCCCGTACGCGTACCCCTTGTTGACCCACGCCGAGAGGTACCGGGGCCGGAGTTCGAGCGCCCGGTCGCAGCACCGTACCTCTGCCTCGAACCTGCCGAGCATCCCGAGGGCTACCCCTTTATTGTTCCATGCGGTGGCATTCTCCGGGTCGATTTGGAGGGCCCGGTCGCAGCACGCAACCTTCTCCTCGAACCGGCCGAGCATGCCAAAGGCAAATCCCATGTCGTTACACGCATCAACACAGTCCGGATCCAGCTCGACCGCCTTTCTGCAGCATTCGATCTCCTCTTCGAACCGACCAAGTTTCCCGAGAGCAAAACCCCTGCCAACCCAGGCAATTGCCAGCTTCGGGTCCTGTGCCAGCGCCAGGGAGAACGAGTTCAGTGCCTCCTCGTGCTTTCCTTCGCGCCCGAGTGCGAGACCTTCAAGGTAAAAATCCC
>CAZCZK010000013.1:0-28173 GCA_964503195.1 uncultured Methanoregula sp. | reverse complement strand
CGGGAATATTATTATAACATCGTATTCCCGCTGGATCGTCCTCCGGACCGGAATTGCCTGGGAATTCCTGCCGGTTTTTCCCTGTCCTTACCTGCCGTCAGAAAACCCGGTCAGATCGAAAGCATACCGGTGAATCGGGAATCACGTTTTATCAGTTATCTTCCAGCATCCATACCTTTATCCAATTTTGCGCATATGTGTAATAATTAGAGAGAGATCATGAAAGTCTGTATCACGGCCCGGGGCCCAACCCTGGAAAGTGCATTCGAACGCCATTTTGCACGGGCACCCAACTTTATTCTCTATAATACCCGGACCGGCAAATCGGAAGCGATCCGGAACGGATTTGTTCTCAGTGATGCCAGGATTGGTCAGAATACGGTACGGTTACTGAAAATGAACGAAGTTGTTGCAGTAATCACCGGAGAGATTGGCGATAATGCGAGGGATCTTTTAAAAGGGGCTGA
This sequence comes from uncultured Methanoregula sp., assembly GCA_964503195.1. Classification (GTDB taxonomy): domain Archaea; phylum Halobacteriota; class Methanomicrobia; order Methanomicrobiales; family Methanospirillaceae; genus Methanoregula. Next base: position 27,706 of record CAZCZK010000013.1, on the reverse strand, counting down.
TATCCTGCTCCATATGTACAAGGGCCCGGGCACGGTGAAGGACGCGATCGATGCCGTCCTTAAAAAACCGGTTGAATGACCGCTGAGCGGAACCGTTCATCCGATATGAGCGATGTCGCATCATGGGCGACCGCATCGAACCAGCCGGCCTTCGCATCGCAGTGCGAGTCGAATGCAATTACAGAGGGTTTGACATCCAGGAGCGGCGTCCCGTCAAGGATATCCACATCTTCAATCTCAAGCGTGTTTCCCGCAATACCGGCGAGCCGGACAACCGACAATCCGATTGCATTAGGCCGTTTCGGTGACCGCGTGGCAAATATCCCGTGGGGCCTTGGATCAATGCAGGGATACCCCTGATCTATCATCAAGAAATCAGGGCGGCAGAGAAGATTGAGGTTTCCCGCAGGATTGCCGAAACTCCCGTCAACGGTAAAAGAACACGAATTGCTGGCTGCACGAAAACTGCCAGAGAACGGCCCACGGTACCTGCAATACTCTCTTGCCTGCAAGTCAGTCACGTTTCAGCCATTTACTAATGTTTAAGTAATTTCGCGCATATGAGTAATTACTGCTTTCCTTTACGGGAGGCTTTAGAGGCATTGATATGAGCAACGAACCCATGAAAATACCGGTCAATTATGGTGAGGTGTCCGAGACACTCAAAAAAGTCCTGGGCCTGAAAGGATCCCCGGTTGCGATCAAGCTCGCAACGAGCAAGGATGAGATTCCCGCAGGTATGGAGGAACTGGATAAGACAATCCGGCACTGCTCAATGGTGAACCTTGCCCGGAATGAGGGAAAAATATTCTACGCTACGTCCGGAAAGCACGAATGCAATGGTGGTGCATGGGCACTGGGTCTCCGGGAAATAACGCCGACATTGAAGACCGGTGATTTTTACTTCAAACTGGGAAAATATGACAGTGCCGCTTCCTGCAAGCGGACCATCGACCGGATCCCCCATCTCGGTTGTGGCGATACCTATGCAACGCTGTATGCCCCGCTTGAAAAGACGCCGTTTACCCCCCACGTCATCCTGATCGTGACGACACCACGGAACATGCTCAAACTCGCCCAGAGCACGCTGTTCCAGATGGGTGGGAGGATCCAGGCTGAGTTCTCCGGTATCCAGTCCATCTGTGCCGATACAACAGCCCAGACCTACCTGACCGGTCGACCGAACTTCTCGCTTGGATGTGACGGTTCGCGGAAATTCTCCGGGATTGCCGATGACGAGATGGTGATGGGATTCCCGGCCGAGATGACCCCGGAGATTTCAGCTGCACTGAGGATCGTTGTCGGTGCACCCGGTTCAAAATAGTATTTTTCCGGGGTTTTTATGATGTATGAACGCTGGTGTGCCAGTGCTGAAGCGGCGACCAGGAAATACGCATGCAAATCCCCCCATGTATTTTTTATTGATCACGATCCATAATTCTTTACGCGCATATGAGTAATAATACTGAGGAAAACCATGAAAGTCTGTATCACGGCCCAGGGTCCATCCCTGGAAAGTACGTTCGAACACCATTTCGCACGGGCACCGTACTTCATCTTCTATGATACCCGGACCCATATGCTGGATGCAGTCCGGAACGGTTTTGTTATCAGTGACACAAAAATCGGCCGGAATGCCGTGCGGTTACTGAAAATGAACGGGCTTGAGGCTGTGATCACCGGGAAAATCGGTGAGAACGCCTGCGATCTTTTACTCGGCGCGGGGATTTCAATCCGTATGTCCAATAGCAAAGGCACCGTAAAGGACGTGCTGGATGCAACGCCCCTGGAGGAAACGCCTGCTCCGGATGGCTCATAACCGTTGATACACATCAAATATGGTTATCCAGGGGGGGTGCAGGCAACGCGGACGGAAGGCTGTTGAGCATGAGACAAGTCCACCGCCAATCATATACCGGATTGATATACGGTATCGTTACAAGGCACTCCCGGAATATGCAAATATATTCTGGAGGATAACTAAAAACCCCATTTCATACCCACGAAGATGAGGTTGAAATGAAGATCGAGCGGAAAAATCAGGATAGATCCTCTCCTTTGTTATGAGTTCTTTTGATATTTTTGGGCAGCTACCGCTGGATCGGATGTTTTTCTCTCATAGTAATGAGATTGAAGAGATTGTAAGAGAAACAGACAAAGAGATTTTTTGCGTGTACCCGGAGATGTGTGGTAACCATAACATGTCCGGCATGAAACACCCGTTTGATTACGGCAAATGGTCGTTCAACGAGAGATCGCGTTCTGTTGATCGCCCGATTTCTTCGTTCGTCTTTTGTTGAGATCGGATGACCACGAACGGATCGTCTCATGGTTTTATCAATCGATGCGAAAGGAATTGTTCCGAAATATCCTTTGTCCCGGTATACCGTTTCACCCTTTTGGGAGAGATCGACCTGACTATCGTGCAGCGATGCGGTTGAAGTGTCGAATCGTCGGACGAACTGGTATTCTTTGTCGATAAGTGAATGGAGTTTGTATCCAAATCTTGATACAGAACCTTTCTTCGCCCACGATCCATCCCGGCTTCGCCGGGTTTTTGCCGCATCCCTGCGGGGCTTATCCGCCGGGGCGTGACCGGGATCGGATGTGATGAACGACGCATCCTGGATGGTACCTCGTTTCATCTTGTATCCGTGTTCGTCCAGTTGTCGCTGGAGCTCATCCCAGATGAGATGGATCTTTCCTTTTTCCGTCAGATTCTCACGGAATAACCAGACCGTCGACCGGTCAGGTATTTTATCCGGATACCCGAGAAAATGCCGAAAGGATAACCGATCGGTGGCGAGTAGTTCTACTTCATAATCGGACAGGCCGTGCCAGCCTGCAAGGACGAGCATCTTGATCATGATGATCTCGTCGTTATGCGGTCGTCCACCGATTTCTTTGTTATCCCGATACATATCGCTCAAGATCGGCCGGAATTTCTCCCAGTCGATCAGGTCACGGACCTCGCCTAACTTGTTGCCAAGGCCGGCGATCTTTGTATATTCCTGGTGCAGGAAATAATCCCCAAACCCGCCCATACTTTTCTTTCTCTGTACTAAGATAAAAACCTAAGCCGGGTTTTTCGCTATTCTCTCTGTTCTTTCCGCTCTGTTCCCTGGTTGACGGGAGACGCACCCGGCCGCGTGAACGCCAGCAGGCGCACACCCTTCACCTGCTGGAATGTCGCACCCTGTCCGACATAGTTGAGCACCGCCGCTTCATCAATGACCCGCGAGCCGGCGATGATCGTCGCACCGTGGTCGAACAGCACCGGTGATAGGGGCGTGCTCGGCCCGAGGATCAGGACCGGCGCATCCGGATTGCAGAGGGCAAGCAGGTCGTCCAGGGTGTGATTGATAAGGGCACTTGCGGTGAGCGCCACGATATCTGCCCGGGGGATCAGGTCGGCAGCGGCCTCTGCCGGGTTATCATCGCCTGTGGGGTGCTGCTCAATGACCCAGAGGTTCCCCACCTCCCTGCGGAGCCGGGGAATGAAGGGGAAATGCCCCACGATCGCAACATTCTTTCCGGCCCCCTTTTTCATCAGCACCTCGGAAGCATTCATCTCGACCGCGTCCTGTTCGTTCACCTCCAGCAACGAGTTGATTGCGGCCAGACCGATGCTGGCCTCCAGGAAATTTTCTGATAGGGCATACGCGGCCAGTTCCTGCGCACTCTTCGTGTGCAGGCGCCCTGCGTTCCGCACAACGGTTGTGTGGTCGTGGGGTTTGCTCCCGATAATTGTCGTGGCAAGGCCGCAGTGAGAACTACATACAGAGGTCCAGTGGGCTCCCACAAGGACGGATCGCACCGGTACGGGTTTATACGGCAGGCTGCTCAGCAGATCGTCAATGATTGCGTGGTTGTTCATACTATCCTCTCCAAACTCCTCAGGCCTAGATAAAAATCCTAACAAACGGCCGCTTACCGGGGATATTCGTGCCTGGCCGGGATTTCAGGATTGAGGGTACGATGCGATAGTTTAAATGATTTTTGCGCATATGAGTAATAATCAAAGGTTGAGGCCATGAAAGTCTGTATCACCGCACAAGGTGCAACCCTCGAATCCCCCGCAGAGGACCGGTTCGGGCGTGCACCGTATTTTATTGTTGTTGAGAGCGAGAACGGGTCCTTCGAAGCGATCAAGAACCCATATGCCGATGGCGGCGGAGGCGTCGGCCCCAAAGCAGCCCAGGTCCTTATCACGAACAACGTGAAGGCACTGGTCAGCGGACAGGTTGGCGGGAACGCAAAGGAAGTACTCGTAGCCGCCGGGATCGCGACGTACACGTACAAGGCCGGCGGATCGGTAAAGGACGCACTCGACCAGTTCACAAAGAATACGCTTGTGCGCTCATAGTGGAGCGAGGCAAAGAATGCATTCGCGGGCAGGAGATTTACTGAATAACTCGTGGGGGAATGAACCATGAAACTCGCAATTGCCAGCGGTAAAGGTGGGACCGGCAAGAGTATGGTGGCCGCAAATACCGCGTTCACGCTTGCCCTGACCGAACCTGTCACCCTCGTTGACTGTGATGTTGAAGAGCCCAATCTCCACCTCTTCTTCCCGGCACCAGTCACGACCACCGATGTTACCGTACCAGTACCAGTTGTCGATGAAGCTGCCTGTGACCACTGCGGAAAGTGCGAAGAGGCCTGCCAGTATGGGGCACTGACCGTTCTCCAGAACAGGATCCTCTTCTTCCCTGAGCTCTGTCATTCCTGCGGGGGGTGCACGCTGGCCTGCCCGAAACGAGCCATCCACGAAGAACCTAAGCGGGTCGGGGCCATGTCAGTCTCTGCACCGGTACCCGGCCTGAAGCTCATCTCCGGTATGCTGGACACGGGAAGCCCGCATGCAGTCCCGATCATCAAAGCAGTCAAAGAGCGGGCGGGCAGCGATCCGCTGGTGATCTGCGATTCTGCACCCGGCACATCATGCCCCGTCGTCGAGACCCTTGACGGGTGCGACGCCTGTATCCTTGTTACGGAATCCACCCCTTTCGGCCTGCACGACCTGCGGCTGGCCGTGGACGTTGCCGCCCGGCTGGGCGTTCCCGCTGGTGTTGTGATCAACCGGAGTGACGGGAAGGACGAGGAAACAATCCGGTTCTGTATCGATCACGACCTCGAGATCCTGATGACCATCCCCTTTGACCGCGAGATTGCATCCATCCAGAGCAGGGGGGACATCCTCTGCCGGGCACGACCGGAGTGGCAGAAGGATTTCACGGCCCTCCTTCTCAAATGCAGGGCACTTGCCGGGGTGGACCAATGATCCGTCTTGGGGTCATCAGTGGCAAAGGGGGGACGGGAAAGACGATGGTCACGGCAGCGCTCGCCCACCTGTATAAAGGATCGCAGGTTCTTGCGGACTGTGATGTGGATGCAGCGAATCTGGAACTTATTCTCAACCCAACGCTGCTCCGCACAGACCCCTTCATGGGGATGAAATCTGCGCTTATCGACCCCGAAGCCTGTGTGAAGTGCACTGAGTGCGAGGCGTACTGCCGGTTCAATGCGGTTGACTGGATAGGAAAAGTATTCCGGATAAACCCGCTCCGCTGCGAAGGATGTGCTGTTTGCACAGTTGTCTGCCCCGTCAAGGCGATCACCATGCAGCCGCGGCAGACCGGCGAGATAAAGTACTCGGATACCTCACTGGGGCATCTCGTGCATGCCCAACTTGTGCCGGGCGCGGGCAACTCCGGGCTGCTCGTCCACGCGGTCAAGAAGACCGCACTGGAGCGCGATGGCTCCTGCGATCGTTTCATCATCGACGGCCCGCCGGGAACCGGCTGCCCGCTCATCTCCACCATCAGCGGGGTCAATGCCGTGCTGGTGGTCACCGAGCCAAGCGTCTCAGGTCTCCATGACCTCAAACGGGTGGTCAGGGTCTGTCGCCAGTTCCGTCCCCGGATCCTTGTCGCCATCAACCGCTTTGACCTGGATGCGTTCCAGACAGGAGAGATCGAAGTCTGGTGCCGTACTGAAAATATCCCGCTGATTGGGAAGATCCCTTTCGATCCGGCGGTGATTGATGCAGTACGGGCGGGCATTCCAGTCACGCAGGCGGGTACATCTCCCGCAACGCAAGCCATTCAAATACTGGCAGCTAATCTTGAACAGGAGCTGAAGCACCTTGGCAACCAGCAGTGAGAATAAGGAGTGCTGCCACCGGAGGGGGCGGCCGCGGATGAGCCGTTCGCTCAAAGGTGGGCCGGCCGCGCGATGCTATGCACCGCAATGCAACACGGAACCGGAAGGGGAGGGAGTTCTGATGCTCCCGGAAGAGATGGCCGCACTGAACCTTATTGACCTGCAGCAGCTGGAACAGGAGCAGGCCGCCTCAGTACTTGGCGTTTCAAGGAAGACCATCTGGCGGGATATCCACGAGGCACGGAAGAAGATTGCAGATGCCCTCATCAACGGGAAGACGATCCAGATGGCAGGGTGCACGCGCAGTCTCGAAGGGCACTGCCCGAAAGAGAATAAAGACCTCTGCCCGAAGGTCGGGGGCGGCTTCTGCCCAAAAAAAATCGGGAGACCCGGCAAGGGCACCCGTCACACAGATGATGACCCGGACTCCCTCACCGCATAATCAGTATATCACGGGACAAGGGAGTTGCCAGCATGAATCATAAGCACATATTCGGTCCGGTTCTCTCCCGCAGGCTGGGGCTCTCGCTCGGTATCGATCTTGTCCCGTTCAAGACCTGTTCGTATGACTGTGCGTATTGCGAATGCGGGCATACCACCATTAAGACCATAACCCGGCAGGACTTTTTTCCCGCATCTGAAGTAATGACAGAGCTTCGCGATGTGCTCTCATCCCGGCCCCGTCTCGATTCGATCACACTCGCCGGTTCCGGTGAGCCGACCCTTGCACGGTCGCTTGGGCCGGTTATCGCATTTATCAAGCGGGAGTACCCGGAATATACCGTCAGCGTCCTCACCAACGGCAGCCTGCTCACCAGAAGAGATGTGCGCGAGGAACTTCTTCCTGCCGACCGGGTGATCCCGACGCTGACAACAGCATCCCAGTTAACATTCGAACGTATCCACAACCCCCACCCATCGCTGAAGACAGAATCGATCATTGACGGAATGGCACAGTTCCGTGCAATGTACAAGGGTGCCCTCTGGCTCGAAGTGTTTGTCATCCCGGATCTGAACACCACGGATGAGGAACTGGCCGGGCTCAAAGACGCCATAACCCGGATTGACCCGGATCGTGTCCAGCTCAACACCCTTGACCGGCCGCCGGCAGAAGGCTGGGTTGAGCCGGCATCCGGCGCCGAACTGGAACGGGTCGGCAGGGCACTTGGCCGGCCTGACTTCGCGATAGCAGGTCAGCGTCTCCCGTCCTTTGGTGGAGCACAGGTAAAAACCGGGGCAGAAGACCTGATCCGCGCAACACTTTGCAGGAGACCGTCAACGGTTGAAGACCTCGTACGAACCACCGGCCTAAGCGGCGGCGAAGTAGCAAAGATCATCGGCGTGCTTGAACGAGGCGGGCATGTCACTTCGCAGCGGGGGACACGCGGTGTTTTTTTTGCACTCGTACCGGAAGAGATGAGGGAGGATTCCTGAATGAAAATGACGATCGTCGTGGACAACACCGCGCTCTTCGACCGGATGTTCGTTGCTGAGCATGGTTTTTCCGCGTTTATTGAGGTGGAGGGAAAAAAAATCCTTTTCGATACAGGCTACTCGGATGCTGTAATGAGAAACGCGCAGAAGATGCAGATCAGCCTGCTCGATCTGGATTATATTGTCCTCTCGCACGGGCACTTCGACCATACGGGGGGGCTTTGGCACATCCTCCACCAGATCATGGAAGCGGCAATCGAGGAAAAACCCCACCGGCTCCCCCGGCTGATCGCCCACCCCCGCTGTTTCCTTCCCCGCCCTAAATCCCCTCTCGCTGACATCGGGGCAATCCTCACTGCAGATGAGGTACAGCGGTTCGTACCGCTCGAACTGTCAGAAGGGCCGGTCAGCCTCACGCCCAACTTCTTCTTCCTTGGCGGGATTGAACGGAAGTTCCCCTTTGAGAGAGTGCTGCCCGGCCCCCGCCGCATCATGTTGCCGGACAAGAGCCTGCAGGATGACCAGATTCTCGATGATACTTCGCTTGCATTCCGCAGCCGCGACGGGCTCGTGGTTATCACGGGATGTGCCCATGCCGGGATTTGCAACACCGTGGAATATGCAAAGAAGATTTGCGGGGAGACCTGCGTGCATGATATTATCGGAGGGCTCCATCTTCGCTCGGCCGGCCCGCAGCTTGACGGGACGCTGGCGTACCTCAAAGACCTGCGGCCTTCCACACTTCATGCCTGCCACTGCACGTCACTTGCGGCAAAGATTGCCCTTGCGCAGGTGGCACCTCTCCAGGAAACCGGTGTGGGACTCCGGCTGGAATACGTGGACCGGTGAAATCCGGAGATGATGCAATGAGCGGCAATCACGAAGTATTCCCGGTATCCCGCGCCAGTTACCTTGACGGGTGGAGACGGCGGCTCAAGTACCAGCCAGGCCGTCTGGTGCACCGGTATGTCCGCCCAGGTGATACGGTTCTTGATATCGGGTGCGGGCCGGGCCTGTTTACCCTGCCCCTTGCGCGGCGGGTCGGTGAAAACGGCCAGGTGATCGCCGTGGATCTTCAGGAGGGAATGCTGGAGATCCTGAAAGAGAAGGCTGCACAGGACGGGCTGCTCGCCCGCATCCGGCTCCACAAGGCCGAACCGCACTCGCTGGCGCTCGAATATCCGGGGCGTATCGATGTTGCATTCGGGTGCTGTGTCATCCATGAAGTCCCCGATACAGCCCGGATGATGCAGGAGGTATTCTCCCTCCTTGGCCCGGGCGGGAGGTTCCTCATTGCCGAGCCGAAGCACGAGGTGCCCCCCGATGAGTTCGGGACAACACTTGCGATGGCAGCATCGGCCGGGTTCCACAGGGTCGGTACCCCGTTCGTGTTCCGGAGCCATACGGCGCTGCTCAGGAAAGGAGGGGGCTCCCCCGCAGCATATCCGTGACAATGAGCCGATCTGAAGACACCGTAGTGCCCCCGTATGCCGCTTTCGATGACCTGAAACGGGGAGCTTTGGTTTTTTCATGTTCCCTGTGGCCCGAAAGCGAACAACCGTTCATGTGCATTCCGCCAGCGTTGAGACGTTGGGGTCTGGAAGCAACTTTACTTGTCTGGTAAACAACCAGGATTTCGTGAGAAAATCCAAAAACGAGCCTTTATCTGTTCTTTTAGGAAACCCAATAGGCATGAGTATTCTTGCTGATGCCAGGCGCGGCATCGTCACAGTTGAGATGAAACAGGTTGCGGCACAGGAAGGTGTCACCGAGGACTTTGTCCGGCGCGGTGTAGCCGGGGGTCACATCGTCATCCCGGTCTCCCCGTACCGTAACGTCAGGATCTGCGGTATCGGCGAGGGTCTCCGCACGAAAGTGAATGCATCCATCGGGACTTCCACCGATATTGTCAATATCCCCGAGGAGATCGAGAAAGCAAAACAGGCCGAGCGTGCGGGCGCCGATACCCTCATGGAGCTCTCGACCGGCGGCGATTTTGCCGAGATCCGGAAACAGGTAATCGCAAACACCACTCTTTCAGTTGGCAGCGTCCCGCTGTACCAGGCGTTTATCGAAGCGGTACGAAAAGACGGCGCCGTCATCCACATGAAAGAGGACGACCTCTTCCGGATCACGGCAGAACAGGCAAAACTCGGTACGAACTTCATGGCGATCCACACGGGGATCAACTGGGAGACGGTGAAACGCCTCCGCAACCAGGGCCGGCACGCGGGGCTGGTCTCCCGGGGCGGGGCATTCATGACCGCGTGGATGCTCCACAACGAGAAGGAGAACCCGCTCTACGCGGAGTTCGATTACCTGCTTGAGATCCTCAAAGAACATGAGGTCACGCTCTCGACGGGCAATGGCATGCGGGCCGGTGCCATCCATGATGCGACCGACCGTGCCGGTATCCAGGAACTCCTGATCAATGCAGAACTCGCGGACAAGGCGCATGCCCATGACGTGCAGGTGATCGTTGAAGGTCCCGGCCATGTGCCGATCGACGAGATCGCAACCAACGTCCAGCTCATGAAGCGTGTCACAAACAACAAGCCATTCTACATGCTCGGGCCGATCGTGACCGATATTGCGCCGGGTTACGATGACCGGGTTGCAGCCATCGGTGCGGCGATTTCATCGTCGCTTGGCGCGGATCTCATCTGCTACGTGACGCCCGCTGAACATCTTGCCCTCCCAACCCCCGAAGAAGTTTATGAAGGAGTCATGAGTTCGCGGATTGCCGCACATATCGGCGACATGGTAAAACTCAGGAAGACCCGGGATGCCGATCTTGAAATGGGCCATGCCCGCCGCGACCTTGACTGGGACCGGCAGTTCGCTGTCGCCATGAACCCGGACCGCGCAAAGGAGATCCGTGCGAAACGGATGCCCGCCGATACCGAAGGCTGCACGATGTGCGGGGATTACTGCGCTATCAAGATTGTCAACCGGCATTTCAAATTTTAGAGCCGGTCCCCAGTTTTATCAAACATTTTTTCAGATATCCCACAGGGGGTAATGACCGGGTCCCTGATCTGAACTCAATATACTCAAATAACCAAGGGAATAAAATAGTCCGGTACGGTGATCCTATCAAAGTAAATTTTGGCGGCTTTGTTCCCCTGTCCACCGTTGACTGGAGAGGGCGGGCGGTATGTACATTGTTTTTAAGGGGATGCCCCCTGCGTTGCTCCTACTGCCAGAACGAGGCGATCCAGTCCGGAGAGGATTATCGCGATCTTGAAGAGATTTTGGAGATGATCAGGACCTCATCCCCATTCATCAGCGGTGTCGTATTTTCCGGCGGGGAGCCCACGCTTCAGAAAGAACCCCTCATCTCTCTTGCCAGTTCTGCAAAAAAACAGGGACTTGCCGTCGGGCTACAGACAAACGGCCACTTTCCTGGTACATTGGAATCTCTCATCCAGCAAAACGCGGTGGATAAGATTGCACTTGATTACAAAACACAATGGGAAGGGTTTTCTGAACGGCCCTTAAAAGACTCCACGCACCCCATAAATAATTATAAGAGAAACGTGCAGCGATCCATAAACATCTGTAAAGAGGCCAAACGGGAGAATGTGCTATCAGAATTTGAGATTGTCATCACCGCATTTTACGAGAATGCGGAGTATATCAAAAAAATTTCGTCAGAAATTGGGACTACTTCTCTCGTGCTCCAGCAGGGCATGCACAGGGTTCTCCAGATGCGCGAGACTGCTCCAAGTATGACCAATGGGGAATATCTCTCTAAACGACGAATCATTCAGGAGAACCATCCGCCCCTGACACTGGCGGAACTCAAAAGCATTGCCGATGAGTTGAACAGGACAGTACGGATACGGACACGGGAGATTGGAGAGATTACCTATGAGAGTGATTGGCGTTGTCGGGATGCCCGAACGCGGAAAAGGTGAATTCTCCCGCATCGCACAGGAAATGGCGATTTTCTTCAATATTGACGGATACCGTAAACAACACCTCGTCAAAAATGATTTTTTCGTCATGAAAAGAATGTTCGGCAGTGATCTTAAATCCAGGATCTCTGCCATCCGGAAAAAGGAAATCGACAACAAAATGATTGTCTGTAATCTCCCCGGATTTTACTTGCTCTCTTCTTTGATTTTTTTTTACAGAGCAGTTAAAAAAAATGTGCGGGGATTACTGCGCTATCAAGATTGTCAACCGGCATTTTAAATTCTGACGCCGGAATTCATACGCATATTTTTGTGGATGTCTCTGCCATGCGGGATCCCGGTCCAGAACCCGGGCACAGATCCGGGTAGCACGATATGGACCGAGAATACGTTTCCTTCCTTAACCTGCCGGGGGCAGGTATACCCCAACCGGCACGGCATTTATCGCTATGAAAGTACCATCATTGCAGGACTGTTAGATGTTCTTCCACCTCATTCTCACGGATCACTGCAACCTCTGTTGTAAATATTGCCGGGCCAAGGCGTTTGAGATCCTAGACGAGAGCGAGGGTGAACGTGCCCTGATCATTGATGAAAACCTTCCCGTGGAACTGGATTTCGATCTGGAGATTCTCTATGATTTCCTGAAAAAAGATCCCGCCGTCACGCTGACGTTCTATGGCGGCGAACCGCTCTTACGGGCAGACCTGGTCGGGCGGATCGTGCAGGAAGCCCCCGTGAAACGGTTCATGATCCAGACAAACGCGCTCCTGCTGGACCGGCTCCCCACGGAAATCGTCAACCGGTTCACGACGATCCTTGTCTCGATTGACGGCAGGAAGGAACTGACCGATGCCAACCGTGGCGCGGGGGTCTATGACCGGGTCATGCGGAATGTGCGTACGATCCGGACGAACGGGTATACCGGGGAACTCATCGCCCGGATGACGGTCACGGAATCGACCGATATCGTGGATGCGGTCTGGTATCTTGCCTCAAACCCTGACTATGCCTTCTCATCCATCCACTGGCAGATCGATGCCAATTTTGCCGGTGACTTCTCATCGCGGCACTTCAAAGAATGGGCAGAGGGGAGTTACAATCCCGGGATTCGTTCGCTCGTCCGGTTCTGGGTGGATCATATGGAAGCAGCCGGAGAAGTACTGCGATGGTACCCCTTTATCGACCCCATGGAAGACCTGCTCCTGGGAAAGACCAGCCGGCTCCGGTGCGGGTCCGGGTATGCCAATTATAGCATCATGACGGATGGGAATATCAGTCCCTGCCCCATCATGGTCGGGATGTCCCGGTATTATGTGGGGCATATCTCCCGGTCAGATCCGCTGCGTCTCGATCGCATCGATATCAGCGGGGAGTGCACGGCATGCGGGATCTCCGGTTTCTGCGGCGGCAGGTGCCTGTACTCCAATATCACGCAGCCATGGGGAGAGGATGAGCGACACCTGGTCTGTACAACGATCCGGACTCTCCATGATGCACTCACGGAAGCGCTGCCCCGGGTGCAGGCACTCATCCGCGGGGGAACGATCACGATAAAGGACTTCGGGCATGAGAAGTTCAACGGGTGCGAGATTATTCCCTGATAACGATACAGCTGACGTAATCGAAAATCCGGTACTCCAGCTTAGATCTTCGCTTGATATTTCATCAGACCAAGGGCCCCGAATGGGTCACCCTCCATGAGATCATCGGGAATTAGTACATCACAGCAGGGACAAGGGAAATGATCACGCCGGAACTGATCAGGATTGCCCTTGGTTTCCCGGTCACGATTGCTGAGGTGGACGGGATGCCTTCCGTTGTACCTGGGAAAGGAGCTGACCACCAGTCTATCCATACCCCATAACTGTTTTTTTACAGGGATTTTGCTCTGAACCTGCATATGGATTCAGTCATTGCCGAATCCTTTTTGGCAAATTCCACAAAATGTTCCAGTCGTTTCAGGGTTTCCGAACTGACATGATGCTCGATCTGGCAGGCATCGACTTCGGCCAGTTCACGGTCAATACCGATGATCTCCAGGAGATCGGCAATGATCCGGTGTTTCTGCATCAGCTCCCGCGCCATTTTTTTTCCAGCGATGGTGAGGGTTGCGCCATTATACGATTCGTAATGGATAAGTCCCTCTCGTTCAAGATTCTGCAGCATTTCAGTAATAGATGGAGGCTTTACCCCCATATGCGCTGCAATCATTCCCGTTTGTGCACGCCCGTTTCTTTGTTCAAGAACAAAGATGGTTTCGATATATTCCTCAATCGTCTTGTGCCGCATCTATTGTCACCTCAAATGCCAAGCAATACAATCCTCATGACCGTCCCGACCACAAGCGCAGTCCCTGCCATGAAAGCAGTTGCCTTGATCATATCCCGTATCCCCAGTTCTTTGAACATCACCGCAAAGGTACCGACACAGGGGAAATATACCGTGAGGAGGGTAGTTGCGATCACGAGCTGCATCGGGGACATGCCAAGGGGAAGGAGCATCCCGACTGCGAGGTCTTTTCGCAGGAACCCGATCAGGAGTGCTGAAGTGGCTTCTTTTGGAAGGCCGAACAATCCCTGGATGACCGGTGCAAAAATGGTGCCCAGCCAGTCCACAACACCGGCCGTGTAGAGGATATTGATGAGGAGCACGCCAAGAAAGAGGAACGGGATAGCCTCCTCAAGAAACCAGCGGATCCGCATCCAGGTCTTCTTTACTACGGTCCTGGTATCCGGTTGCCGGTAGGGCGGGATCTCAAGGCAGATCTCCGGGCTGTCTCCTTTGATGAGCCGGTTGAGGACGAGACCCGACGTGATGAATACGATGAGCAGCGTGGCAAACACGAGGACGGTGTAGCCGATACCATAGGGTCCGAGGATCCCAAACACCATAGCGTTCTTTGCCATACAGGGAACAGAGATGGCAATGAGGGTTGCAGCAATGAACCGCTGTTTTTTGGTCTCAAGACTCCTTGTTGCAAGTACTCCCGGAACATTGCACCCGAGCCCGAGAAATACCGGGATAATGCCAAACCCGTGCATCCCGAACCGGTGGAAGAGGGTATCGGTAAGGGTTGCGAGCCTTGGAAGGTATCCTGAATCTTCAAACACGGCAAGGACCAGGTAAAATGCAACGATATAGGGGAGCACCATGGCAAACGGGACATAAATGCCCGTGGTGAGGAGCCCCATGGACTGGACATAATCGATCTGGCCATCAATGAGATTTCCTATGAGGAGGGCCTGCAGGAACCCGGGCCCGAGCCATGCGCTGAGATCCATGGCGAAAGGCGTGTAGAGGTCAAAGAGGGGATCGAAGAGATAGGTGATGAGGGATTCCCCGATGAAACTGACAAGCCAGAGCGCGGCAAATAACACGGCCAGGGCAATGGGAAAGCCGGTGAGCGGCCGTATCGATGCTTCAGACAGCCAGTCCCGCAGGGTGTGGTGGCGGTGCGTCACCTGCTGGACATCCCGGATAACCTCCCCAATCTTTATCCACCGGTCGTCTTCACTCATTGGCCCGATCGATTCTGCAGGACGCGCTTCGTCAATGCGGTGGACCAGGTCGGAAATACCTTCCCCGCTCAGCGCGACCGTAGGAACGACCGGTATGCCTAACACCCGTTCGAGTTTTTTTATGTCAATTAAAATGCC
The DNA here is from genome assembly GCA_964503195.1 of uncultured Methanoregula sp. Classification (GTDB taxonomy): domain Archaea; phylum Halobacteriota; class Methanomicrobia; order Methanomicrobiales; family Methanospirillaceae; genus Methanoregula. The sequence goes on along the minus strand of CAZCZK010000013.1, from coordinate 12,528 downwards.
CGTGTGACCTGCCTCGTCCCACATGTTCAGGGCAAGGATGACCGGCTTTTTCTTCTCAAGGATCTGGAGTGTCAGGTACAGGTTCCGTTCAAGGTTGGTTGCATCAACGACATTGATAACAAGGTCTGCCCGGTTGAACATATCAAGGGCGACCTCTTCGGCCTTGTTCGAGGGCTCGAGCGAGTAAGTCCCGGGCGCATCGATGATCTCGCGCCCCTCATGTCCCAGGCACATCCTCCCTTTTGAGAAGTCAACAGTAGTGCCCGGGTAATTGGAGGCAATAACATTTGCGCCGGTCAGGCGGGAGAAGAATACACTTTTTCCAACGTTCGGGTTCCCCATCAGCACGATCTTTTTCATGCCGGGTCCTTAACGATAATGTGTTCTGCCATATGGCGTCCAAGGGTAATTTCCCTTCCATCAACTTCGACCACAACCGGTCCGTGGAACGGGTGTATTGCCACGACACGGATTGTTTTACCTTCACGGATTCCCATTTCCCCCATCTTTTTCTGGAACAGGTGCCCGCCCTCAAGCCGGATAACGATCGCAGTTGTTCCTGTTTCAAGAGAAGTAATTGGCTGTGTCATTTCAGAACCTTTTAGGTATACCTAATATTTTGGGGGTTTTGGTATAAATATCAAACGGATTGGTCATGACACTTTTCTTTCGGGTTATCCCCGGCCCAGATCCGGAATTGATTTTTGGGGGGCATTCCTCCCGTTACTTATTCATAATGGCACCCGTGCATCAGGGATTAAATTTTCTCATAATATTTCATCGAACCACAAGCCCCGCACCGGTCGCCTTCCATGAGATAATCGGGAATCAATTCACCACAGCAGGGACACGGGACCGAGGACCATGTCGCCTTTTTCTTCACCGGGACTCGGACCCGCTCAAACGAGAGGATGTTTCGCCCGGCGCGGAAGATCTCATCGAATAACTGCCCTTTCATGGTCTTCTTGTCAAATGCCGGGCTGTTGGCATACCAGAGATCAATCGTGGGATATTTCTTCAGTTTCTTTTTGTCCACGTAGACCCGCACAGCGTCAGCAGTTGCATCTTCTGACGGCAGGTTCATGGTGATCGCAAATTTGCCGATAGGAACAATCTTGAGCCGGTTATTCCCAATGGTGATGTGGGCGAGAACCTGCAGGGCATCGGGGAGGCACTTGGGCGTTTCACAGACCCCGTAGAGTTTCCGGCCTTTTTTGACCCCGAGGAGTTCCATCGCATAGTCTGCCATGAACGCCCCGATGAGTACGCCGGGTGCCGGATAGGTATGGAATTCAGCCAGCCGGAGAATCTCCTGCTGGAGGGCGGGCGGTACCCCGCCGTTGTCCATACTGACTTTCAGCGCATCGGGATTCTCTTCGGGGGGGACTGCTTGCATGGATTAGCGGTTGATCGCCTTGTGATAAACATCTTGTGAAAAGTAATTGGATGTAGTGAACCGTGTATCCATCGAACCTGTTCCGTGAGCTACGCCAATTACCTGAAAAAAATGCGTTCCTTACGAGATATTCTCAAAATGCATTTAATAATGCCTGGCAATGAATTCTTACAAAGGATTTTATGGCTGTTGACTTTCCAAAACGCGTTGTCCATGGGGGAACCGGAAAGCGACAACGCAAAAAAACCAGAAAACACGTTCTGGATTTCAGCGCGAGCGTCAATCCTTTCCCCCCGAAATTTGAATGGCACTGCAATCCAGAACTCCTCGCAGCATATCCTGATGATTCCTATCATGAGCTCAAAGAAAGGATTGGTGCTGTATTTCACCGGAAACCAGATGAGATATGTGTGGGTAACGGTTCGATAGAACTTATCAGGGCGTTTTGTTCGGTCGCACTTTCAAGGGACAAACATTTTTTTTGTGAATCGCCGACATTTGGCGAATATGCATTCTCGGCCGTTCTTGCAGGCGCTGCACCGGTAGACAAGCCCTCAATGGCAGATGTCACATTCATTTGCAATCCCAATAATCCCACCTGCATATTACAGGATAAAAAGAACCTGATGCAGAAACTCTCCGAAATGAAATCGCATGGGGGGATACTCTTTTGCGATGAAGCATTTATCGGACTTTCCGATCCCAAAGAGAGCCTTGCAGATGTATCAGATCCAAACCTCTTTGTCCTGCATTCGTTAACAAAAAGTTTCTCTGTACCGGGAATCCGGTTTGGATTTGGGTTTGGAGCACCGGATCTGATTGAAAAGATCGAAATTTCCCGCCCGCCCTGGAGCGTGAATGCCTTTGCAGAGGCTTTTGCAATGCAGGCGCTCATTCATATGGACGATCTTGAGGCATCGCGTGAGCGAATCCGGCAGGAGCGCGGATGGCTGTCCCAAGAGATTACGGCGCTGGGTTTTTACTGTCATCCATCTTCTGTGAATTTTATTCTCGTGGAATGCAATCGCGATGTTACACGGCTTTGTGAGTGCCTTTCAGAACGCTTGATTCTTGTGAGAGATTGTACATCCTTTGGACTGCCTGCCTGTATCCGGGTTGCAGTCAGGACCCACGATGAAAATATTCTGCTTCTGGAGGCTTTGGCTGTATGCATTCACTGATCACAGCGATCATGCAGGAGGCGGGTGCATGAAGAAACTGACCGTCCGGATCAGCAGGTTCGACCCGGATACTGATGAGGCTGCCCATTTTGAGACCTACACCGTGAACGTCAATGACGGTGCCCGGGTCCTGCATGTGCTCCACGCAATTCACGACACCCTCGATCCTACCCTCTCGTACCGTTATTCCTGTGCTTCAGGCCAGTGCGGGAGCTGTGCAGTCCGGGTCAACGGGGAACCAGTGCTCGCCTGTATGGAAGAGGCAAAGGATGGTATCACGATCGAACCCATCAACCTGCCGGTAAAAAAGGATCTCATAGTCGATCTTCTGCCCAAACTTGAAGCGATCGCATGCCTCCAGCCGGCAGAGCATCGGGTGCTCCCAAAGAAATCCGAGATCGATGCGATCAAACCGTTACGGGACTGCATCGAGTGCCTTGCCTGCGTCTCGGTCTGTCCTGCCATGGACGTAACAACGTTTCTCGGTCCCACCGCTATGCGGCAGGAGCTGCGCCTTGCCCTCGACCCGCGCGATCGGGGAGATCGGATCGCAGACGCAGTCAGGGACGGGCTGTTCACCTGCACCTCCTGCCAGGCCTGCTGGAAGGTCTGCCCGAAAAAGATCGAGATACCGGGTAAGGCAATCGAGAAACTCCGCGCGCAGGCCAACAAGCGGGGCTTCACGCTGCCCCGGCACCTGGAGGTTGCTGCGCTCGTTAAAGCAACCGGCAGGAGCGTGCCCCGGACCCAGGAAACATTCCTTGAAAAGGTCGGGGAGGTTATTGAGCCATACGGCCCGGTGAAAGCAACCGTCGGCTTCTTTGTCGGCTGTATGTACAACCTCCGTCAGGTGCTGGCGGCGCTCGATGCCATGGAAGTGCTCCGGCGCAACGGGATCCGGGTTATCATTCCCCGGGAACAGGTCTGTTGCGGTTCGCCCCTCATCCGGACCGGACAACTCGGTTTTATCGAGACACTCAAGAAGCAAAATATCGAGACGTTCACATCCCGGGGCATCGATATGGTCCTGACCATGTGCGCCGGCTGCGGGACCACGTTAAAGAACGATTACCAGACCCCTTTCCGGGTGATCGATATCAACGAGCTGCTTACGCAGTATGGGATTGAACCTCCTGCACGTCTCCCGATAAAAGCAACCTATCATGATCCCTGTCACCTGCTGCGGGGACAAGGAATCCGCGAGCAGCCCCGGACCCTGATTCGGCAGGTCGTGGATCTCGTGGAGATGCCTTCCATCTGCTGCGGTTCGGGGGGCGGTGTCCGATCAGGGAATCCGGAGGAGGCGGCAGCACTCGGCAGACGGCGGGGCGAAGAGATCGAAAAGACCGGAGCCGAAATTGTCATCAGTTCCTGCCCGTTCTGTGAGTTCCATATCGCCGAGCATACGGATAAACCAGTCAGGAACATTACCACGGTGCTGCTTGAAGGATACAAGGAGAAGGACCGGAAGAATGGTATTCCCCCGAAAAAGCGATTGCCGGGAAATCCGGAGTAAAATACCCTGACAAACGTTTAATTTTGGTGGTACATGTGAATTCTCATCCCTGTCCCTTCTGTTCGCCGAAAGTGAATGACATCGTGTATAGCAATGCGCTGTGGTATGCACGATGGGATGCTTTCCCGGCCACACGGGGGCACCTGCTGGTGATCCCATTCCGTCACTGTACCGGGTATTTTGATACAACACCGGAAGAACAGGCCGCCCTGCCGGAGATGCTCTTCGCATGCAGAGAGATCGTTGACGCGGAGTTTTCACCGGCAGGATACAATATTGTCATCAACATCGGGGAAGCGGCAGACCAGAAGGTGATGCACTGCCATGTCCATATCATTCCCCGGTATCCGGACCCTGCCGATAACCCGCCGGGGGGCATACGGGGCATCATTCTCGGGGAGCCGTAGCAGGGCGCTTCGGAACAATAACCGGTATCGTACCGGATACATGTCTGGCTGCGGCATTTCAGGTATTAAAAACCCAGAAAAAGAAAAGGAGCGCGTTACCCGGCAGAGACGCCGGTAACGTCCCGGTTCAGAACCGGTAATTCCCGCCCTGGATCTTTATTGTCTTGCCGTGCGTAAGCGCATCGGCAATCTTTCTTCGGGCCGATATCACGAGCCGGTGAAATGTGGGCTGGGAGATATCCATACGTGCGGCGCATTCGTTCTGGTCGAGACCTTCGAGGTCCTTGAGCCTCACTGCTTCAAATTCATCGACAGAAAGGATAGCCTCTTCAGGCTCGTCAACTCTTCCTGCAGCTGCAGGCCCGAATGAGGTGAAGGGGGGCGAAAACCCCACCCTCCTGCACCGTCTTCTCCCCGGCATTACTCAAAGGTAGTAAGCCGTTTCTGGATTTCAGTCTTTTCCGCCTCGATGCGCTTGAGCTCTGCTTCAAGAAGCTGCTTCTGCGCTTCCTTGCTCAAAGGTTCCGGCTCAGCGTACGAGGTCCAGCAGAACCCCCGGCCCCGGCCAAAACCCCTTCCGAAGCCCCGGCCAAAGCCCTGTGCCCCGCCTCTTCCAAAAGCCATACCTCTTCCACAGGGGCCCATGCCCCTTCCCGTGCCGGCTCCGTAGCCGGCCGGGCCTGTCTGATCTTGTCCTGGCATATGTTTTGCCTCGCTTAATGAATATATATTCACATCTTTTTAATGGTATTGAACCGGGCAACACGCTGCCACGCAGCTCCCAGGATCCTTTCAACGAAACCTCCAAGAAATGATCGGTGATGCCATGGGCAGCACTAAAGGCCAACAGGCACTTCAGGGTATCAGCGGCAACTGCCGGTGTATCTCCCGAGCCACACGGCGCAACGGAAGGCCCAGTTTCAGAGCAATCTCTTTCATGTCCTCATACTCGGGCTTGACGGCAATGACCCGGCCGCCGGTCCGGGATGTCTTCACCCGCACGGTGAAGGATTGTCCGTTCACTAATACGCTGATCTTTTCGCTTGTCCTGTCAGCAACAAGGCGGGGTTCTTCCCGAACCCTGACGCCAAGGGTGCCGGTCTCGTCCATGAGAATACGGATCAGCAGCGGATAGCGCTCGTGCGTGGTGATGACAGACATGATATGGACAGGGCGGTTTTTCTTCCCGGATGCCGGGGTGATGAAAACATCCACTGCACCGGCTGCGAGGAGTTTCTCGCGAGTAAACCCGATCACTTCGCCGTCCACGTCATCGAGATTGGTTTCGAGAATCACAATACGCTCTTCGGTCAGGTCATTGATCTCTCCCTCGACAACCCGGAGGATGTTCGAGCCAGACCCGTTCTTCTTTGAACCGGCCCCGTAACCGATGCGCAGCGGCGTCATTGCCGGAAACCGGGTTACGGTACCCGCAAGGTTGGCAAGGATGGCCGCACCGGTCGGTGTCGTGAGTTCCATTGCAAGGGAGCTCTCCGAAACCGGTATCCGATACCGTGCGCAGATCTCAAGGGCCGCCGGCGCCGGCCCCCCGATGTCACCCCCCACAGTACAGATAGTCCCCCCACCAAGAGCCGGGGGAGTGGTGTACACAGGACAACCGGAAAGGCCGGTTTCTTCAAGGAGAGAAAGGGGACCGAGGATATCGAAGATAGTATCAACCGATGCAATGGTGTGACCTGATGCAGTCTGAGGGTGAAGCCGGTTTTTTACCGATACCAGATCAGCGAGAATGGCATGCGCTTGTACCGCTGCACGAGGGGAGAGACCGATCTTCCGGATCACCGCATCCATTTCGTCTGCAAGATCACCGTCAGATCCTATGAGTTCCTCTTCAAGCGTGATGGAAAGGACGGCTGCACTGAAGGGTTTCTCTACCTGCCCAAGTGCAATCTCGAAGACAGTGCAGCGGGGAAGTACAGCGATCGCATCTGCGACAGCATGCAGGGGTTCTGCCGAACCGGTGAGATCGGCAAGGGCGGCACAGAGCATGTCCCCTGATATCCCCCCTGTCCTGGGATCGAGAAGAATCGCTTTCATTTACTGCGGCGGAAATGGCTCATTGATCTTCGCAAACACGCTCTGTGCAAGTTTTGCAACGTCCTTTGCCTTGTCACCGGCGCCCGGAATTGCCCGGGTCAGGAACGCTCCGTCTTCGGCTTTGTCCGCTGCTTCATTTGCATCCACACCAAGGATGGCTGCTACTGCTGCAGGAACCGTGATATTAATAATGGTATGGCCGATGTACTGGAGCTCCTGCGTCAGGACGGCCCCGCAGAATAGGGCAACCGGCCAGTCGGGGTTATCACGGTTCTTGCCCTTCAGCGCAAAGTCAGGCACTTCCTTTCCGCTCAGGTTCTCGACGTGATACTTCTTCCCGTCGATAGTGACATCGTACGAGACGTTCGAGTCAAAGCCCCAGTAGCGTTCGGTGAACTTGTCCGTGCGTCTGCCGTGAGGCTTGATGCTGGTAAATTTTAATGCGATCTTCTTTCCGGTGAATGCAGACAGGATGGCCGAACCCCGGCGCTCCACATAGTCCCTGCGTTCCTCGTCAAGGATGCGGGTTGCATCCGCCACGGTCTTACCGCCCGTGATGATGTCATAGGTATGAGCGGCCCGCCGGTAAATTGCCCTGTCCCTCACACCTTCTGATGCGAGGATGCAGGCTTTCGTGATCTTGCCACGGGTTACCTGCTCTGCTTTCCGCGAAATGGTATTGAGCCCGCAGAGCGCCATCTCCGGATCGATGAACGAGTTCATCTTGTAATCCCTGATAACTTCGGCAACCGCAAAAATGTCACCATGGTGTTTCATGAGGAGCCTGAGGGCCGGGACACAGTCACCTTCAAGATGACCGAGTGGCGGATTCACCGGCCCTCCGGAGAACCCGGCCCCGATCATGGGCGCCTCCTCGAATGCGGCGAATATCTCCGACAGGGCCATTGAACCGATGACCGAGGGCCCGCCGATATCCTTGAGGATCAGCCCGAATTCGCCGATGACCTTGGCAGTGTCGTATTCTTCGTGTGTTCCTCTGATGTGGAGTTTTTCAGGAAGCTTTGCAGCGTCCCGGGCACCTTTCCCTGCAAGATAGGATGAATCGACTTTGCCGAACTTCCCGAACTCTTCTCCTAAGAGAGCGTCCGGGTGCACGATCTCCATCGTGACTGCCGCGCCGATAAGCGCCGGCCAGAGTGCGAGAGGAGTAACCCCCGTTCCCGCCATGGCATTCATCATGGCAAGGGTACCCGCATGTGCGGCGTTGTAGGCAAGTTCAGGGATATTGTAGTCCTCTCCCAAGGCAGAGTGACCGTAAATTGCACCGCCTGATATAAACGGTGGGAGTATGGAGCCATCCACCTTGGTGAGTTTTTTATCCATCATCGCTTCATAGATGGCAAGATATGCCGGGAACGACTGGATACGGTGCGTGGACTTGCCGGTGACCAGTGCAATAGCGCTCGTTCTGGCGGCTCCAGCATGCATCCTTGCCATGGCGCCAAGCTTCCGGTTGCCAAGCGGGACACCGGATCTGGCGCAGGATCCGGAGAAATACGCAAGTGATGCAACAATAAGAGCGGCATTCTCCGGTGCTGCACCGGCATTCATCGCTGCATGGATTGCTTTTTTTATCACCATGTCAAGGGGCAGTTCCCCGACGGAGGCATCCACAACGGTCATCCGCCCCATCAGGCTCATTTCGGGGCCGGAAATCGTACAGAAGATATCTTCAGCAATAGAGTTAGCTGCTGCAAAAACCGGTATGACGAGGGAACCGTGCCCTTTTGTCGCAGCTTCGATTTTATCGTTGGTCATTGAGTCAGGCTCGAAGGTCGAGGCCATCGTTGCTGCAAAAACGACTTTATCCTTTTCGTGGATATCTGTCACCATAAACACACCCTGATGAAATAATGCAGAATAGACAATCCAGCTTATTTAATATATTGCACTGATGGCCAGGATCCTGTCTTGCGTATTCTCGGGTTTTTCTTCTCTGGGTGTCACTGATCAGAATAGACCGGTAATGCATATTCGCATCCGCACATATACGATGAGGATACTCAGGAATGCCCTGATAAAAAGGTTTAATCATTTATGCGCGTATGGGAAACAATAGAGGAATCTGCCGGTCCTCATAAGGCTGACAGGACACATCCCGGGCCCGACACATGGTCCAATCGTGCTGCGCCATCCCCTTGCCTTCCGATGATTGATAATCCTGTTCGGATGACCAGAACGGAAAATTCCAGACAAAGAAATTGTTCTGGCAGGTTCCCGGCGAGCTGTGACATATGGTGCAGGTCTATCCTGCTCCTGACCAATCGCCAGACATAAATCGTGATGAGGCTGGTCAGACTGATAGTGGAGTGATTTGAGATGGTTGACAAGAAAAAAAAACAGGAACTAAAGGATTTGGAAAAGAAGATCGGAAAAGTACCAAAATTCTTCAGGGAACTGACCGATAAAGAACCGAAGATGTTCGAACTCGTGATGAAAATGGAGGGGCATGTCTGGGATGACGGAGTCCTGACCCGGAAGACCAAGAAGCTGATTGCCATTGCCATCGCTGCAGCACTTCGTGACCAGCACGCAGTCCGCGCCCAGCTGGCCGGAGCAAAGAACCTCGGCGTTACCAAAGCGGAAATTGAAGAGGCGCTGCGGGTGACGTTCCTCCTTTCAGGAATGCCGGCCTACGTCTACGGCAGGGCCCAGATGGATGAAGTGATGAAGTAAAGGGAGGTTAATGATGGATTCTACTGAATGTATCTCATTCCCCGTAATCGGGGAACCGGCGCCGGATTTCGAGGCAGAGACAACCCACGGCCCATTAAAGCTCTCCAGCCTCAGGGGCAAATGGATGGTGCTCTTTTCCCACCCGGCCGATTTCACGCCGGTCTGTACCACGGAATTCCTTGCGTTTTCGGCTATCCACGAGGAACTCAAGGCACTCAATGTCCAGCTGGTCGGTCTCTCTGTTGACAGTGTCTCGGCCCACCTCGCATGGGTGCATGCAGTCAAAGAAAAGATGGGGATCCAGATCCCGTTCCCGATCATCGCCGACCTGACCATGGCCGTCTCCAACAAGTACGGGATGATCCACAAAGGCCAGAGCTCGACAGCAGCAATCCGGGCGGTCTTCTTTATCGACGACAAAGGGATCATGCGAGGCATGCTCTACTATCCCCTGTCAAACGGGCGGTACATGCCGGAGATTATCCGCCTTATCAAAGCGTTCCAGACAACAGACAAGTACCATGTGGCAACACCGGCGAACTGGCAGCCGGGCGATAACGTTGTTGTCCCTGCCCCAAAAACAGCGGCCGAGATGGAGAAGCGGCCGACCGAGGGGTACGAGTGCAAGGACTGGTACCTCTGTTACAAGAAGATTTAATCACCCTTTTTTCCGGATTGGATTACATTGGCTTGAATTGTTGAGTGCTTTATCCCCACGTTTGCCCATAAGATTAGTTGTCCCTCACCACTAGGACCAGCACGCGATTACGTGTGGGGCACAAGCATGCCAGATTTAACAAAATAAGGCACGGGGGATAAAAGAAGAATGGGGTAAGGATTAACGGGGTTTCCCGCTCCCATGCCCATGATCGCCCGGCACCCACCGCCCACCATCTGCGGTCAGTTCCTTCTTCCAGATCGGGACACCGGCCTTGATCGCTTCAATAATGAACCGGGAACCGGCATACGCCTCTTCCCGGTGCCCGGCACTCACCACAATGATCAGGATATTCTCGCCAACCGAAAAATGCCCGATCCGGTGGATGATATCAACATGCAGGAGACCAAACTGCCGGGTGGCATCATCCGCTATTTTTTCAAGTTCCTTTACTGCCACTTCCTCGTAGGCTTCGAGTTCCATCTCGGTGATCCCGTCATCCCGGACAACCCCATCGAAGACTATGACTGCACCCGTTCCCTGCACCTTTGCAGCAGCGATGAGAGCTCCGATATCAGCATCAGCGGTCTGTATTGCGATCATGGCTTCCCTTGTTCCTGAATATCTGTATGGATGGTGAGATTATTCTTTCCCCCCGTACATGTCGGAAAACCCCGGTTCTGAACCCTGCGGGCATCCCGCAGGTTTATGAAACACAATGATTTTGGGGTTTCCCCCTCATACCATCTTTTTTTAAAGAGGGGATAGAACGTGTACAGCACAGGAGCGTTCAGGGCTTGCCAAACACGTCACTAACGGATGAGATCTTCTCTTTGAAAGAAAAGCGGGATGCCATTATCCTTGTTCATAACTACCAGCTGCCGGAAGTGCAGGACATCGCCGATCTCTGCGGCGACTCCCTCGAACTCTCGCGGGCTGCGGCTATGATGGACGGCGAGGTGATCGTTTTTTGCGGCGTGGATTTCATGGCCGAAACCGCGGCCATTCTCTCGCCGGAGAAGACTGTTTTGCTTCCCGCACCTGATTCCTGCTGCCCGATGGCCCAGATGATCTCGGCAGAAGAACTCCGGTTAGCTAAAGCCCGTACCCCGGACGCTGCCGTGGTCTGTTACGTGAACACCACCGCTGAAGTAAAAGCAGAAAGTGACATCTGCTGCACCTCGTCAAATGCAGTAAACGTGGTCAACTCGGTGGAACAGGACCGCGTGATCTTCGTGCCCGACCGGAACCTTGGACGGTATGCAGCCCGGTTCACGAAAAAGGAGGTCCTGCCATGGGAAGGGTTCTGCATTGTGCACGACCAGATCACACCCGCCCATGTCGCCACCGCCCGACAGGCACACCCGGGTGCAGTGCTGCTCGTCCATCCGGAGTGCCGTCCGGAAGTGATCGATCTCGCGGATCACGTGGCAAGCACTTCCGGCATCATCCACCAGGTCTGCACATCGCCCGAACAGGATTTTATTATCGGGACTGAAGTCGGAATCCTGCACAGGCTGGAAAAAGAGTGCCCGGAGAAACGATGCTACCCGCTCTCGCAGGCAGCCGTCTGCCGGAATATGAAACAGACCAATCTGAAAAAAATACGGGATGCATTGCAGACGCTTCGTCCCCGCATCACGGTACCGGATGAGATCGCAGACCGTGCCCGTAGGGCGATTGAACGGATGCTGACACTCCCGTAAGTAATTAGAGAAGATTTTGAATAACGCGAGAGATTGTGAGTGGAATAATACATTCTTATTACACTCAAATGTTTTCTCGTGATATTTCCCGGAAAAATCCGGTATACCGTCCCGAAAGTATTTCCGATATCCGGCGTCGGGCCGGAGACGGGTTCAACGATGAAGCTGCCTCGGAAGAAGATACGGCGGATAATCTGTCGGATGGAAAAGAGAGAATCCTCCGGGATACTAGTTAAGATTCAGCACATTACGAGGAGATGAGTGGATCAACCCTGGAAGCAATATCGTTCAACCGGGGCATACAACATCCTCACACGGGTGAGACATTGAGAATAAAAAACCGGTGAACTGATACCCGTAACCATTATCCCTCTATTTTCCTGAGGTCTCCTGATTCATTCTGACGGACGATCTCTCCAGAACCGGAATAACCGAAAAAATGACTGAATTGCAGAGTCATATCATTGTTCCCGCTTCGCTCATCACAGCATATTTCTTTCGTTGATTCAATAGGTATTATCTGAATAAATTACACAAGGAGATCTAACCATGGGAGAACCAGTCAGACTGGGAATCATCATCTGCGACCGGTACCGCACCTGCGCCGGGGGCAAATGCCTGCGTGCCCTGAAAAATCGCGAAGGGGCGTTCGGGCGGTATAAGGGAAAAGACGTGGAACTGGTCGGGTTTGCCACCTGCAACGGATGTCCCGGGGGAAACGTCGAGTACGTGCCGCAGGAGATGAAGAACAATGGTGCAGAGGTGATCCATCTCGCCACCGGGCTTATTGTAGGGTACCCGCCCTGCCCCCGTATTTCCTATTTCACAAGGTTCATCAAGGAAAAGTACGGCATGGATGTCGTGGTCGGGACACACCCGATCCCCCAGAAATACTATACAACCCACCAG
>CAZCZK010000012.1:27963-29701 GCA_964503195.1 uncultured Methanoregula sp. | reverse complement strand
GGGGGTTCAAGTCCCCCCGGCGGCTCTTTCGCTTTTTTAAGATCTGTTTCTAATTTTGTGAACAGATTGCAGGTATCCTTCCCATCGAAACTCTCTTTTTCCCCACGGATGAATGATTATATATGAGCAAGAAAGAGAAAAATTCCCCTTCCCCAATCCTCGGGAACACGGGTCTGCTGGCCGGGAGCATCCTCCTTGCTGCCATCATCATCCTGATCGGTATCCTGTTTGCCACCGGCAACCTCGGGGGACCCTCAGCATCAGCAGCAGCCGTACCTCCGGATGCATGCGGGGCTGCCGTCATGACCTACGCGAATGCCAACCTCATAGGTGCTACGTCCCCTGCCACGCTCGTTTCGGTGACCGAGCGGAACGGGATGTACCTGGTTACCGCGAAGAACGATGCACGGACGTTCGGGTTCTACGCAACGAAAGACTGCACCTCCCTGTTCCTCGACCCCTACAGCCTGAAGGCGGTATACACACCCAAGCCCACAGCATCTCCCAAGGCAACCACGGCTCCCACACCGGTTCCCCTGCCGGTGAAATCAGCACGCCCGACGGTCGAGCTGTACGTCATGTCGTGGTGCCCGTTCGGGGTCCAGGCCGAGACCGCGATGAAGCCGGTCGTTGACCTCCTCGGGACAAAGGTAGATTTCAGGCTCCGCTACATAGCGACCGTCAATGGTGACTCTGTGGGTCAGGTCAAGTCCCTCCACGGCCTGTCCGAGGCAAAAGAGGACCTCCGCCAGCTCTGCATAGCCAGGTATTCCCCGGAAAAGCTCTGGATGTATGTGACGGATATCAATGCCCTGTGCTACCCGGTCTACCGGAATGACACGCAGCTTGCAGCATGCCAGCAGAACGTGACCGCAACGCTCGGCATGGATAACCAGAAGATCGAGACCTGTGCGAACGGCAGCGAGGGGATCGCGCTCCTCCGGGCGGACGAGACGGTCACGAAAAGCCTCAAGGTCACCGGGTCGCCAACGCTCTTCATGAACGGGCAGAAGTACGCCGGCCAGAGGACCGCCGAGGGGTACAAGCAGGCTCTATGTGAGCGTTTCGAGACCGTGCCGGCTCAATGTGCCACCAATCTTTCCTCCATCGCGACCGCGGACGCTGCGGGGAACTGCTGATCCTTCCTCTTTTTTTCTCGAAACGCGCGATACTCATCCCCACCCAGATAATGGTATCACCCGAATAACGGGTCGTACATGGTACCCAGCCGGCAAGGCGGCAAGAAGGGCATAAAGTCCCGGCCTTTTAATCAGCATAGGAAATAAAAATAATCTTTATTGTAAAATCCTTCCATAATGACCTTGTAAAGTGTTCCCTGATTGACGGGCAATCCGTTCTGTTCCCCCTCATAGTCACACCATGAATGGTAGTCGGAAGGATGGTCCCCGCGGGCGCGCCGGATGGGGAGAGGGTGCCCACCTGCACCATCAGCGGCAGCACACCATGGAGAACGTGCTTTTTGTTCCTCCCGAGCAGGATTCACCGGACGAGCCCGTTTTTGCATTCCCGGACACGATCCTTTAACTCCCGGGCAGCACCGGCGATATCCGGGCTTGCGGCAACCGCCGAGATCACGGCAATGCCGTCCGCCCCGGCTTCTATGACGAGTCCGGCGCCCTCGCGCAGCTGTGTATGGATACAGGATAACGCCTGTTTGACTTTTTCAAGCGTATGGATATGCCCGAAATCGCCGGATACGAAACAAAAGCCCGCCTGC
>CAZCZK010000012.1:0-27953 GCA_964503195.1 uncultured Methanoregula sp. | reverse complement strand
CCCGGCTTCTATGACGTCCGGTACATTCTCCCGGTTGATACCCCCGATGGCGATCACGGGTATGGCAACAGCGCGGCAGATCTCCCGCAGCCGTTCAAGACCATGGCCGGGACCAGCATCCTCTTTCGATGTGGTGGAGAAGGTCGGGCTGATGGCAAGATAGTCAGCCCCCTCCTGTTGCGCTTGCACGGCCTCCCCAACGGTACCCACCGATACCCCGATGACAAAACCCCGGGGGGCGAGCTGCCGGGCGGTACTGACCCGCATGTCATCCTGGCCAAGGTGGACACCATCCGCCCCGCAGGCGATCGCGACGTCCAGCCGGTCGTTCACGATGAATACCGCCCCGGCCTCCCGGACAATTGCAGCGATCTCCCGCCCGATGCGAGCAAGATCGGTGCAGGACCGGTGCTTGTCCCGGAGCTGGATGATATCGGCCCCGCCACGGACTGCCCGCTCTGCGATCTCGGCATGGGAACGCCCGCCGGCGATCGTCTCATCAGTGATCACGTACAAATCAACGTTCATACCCTGGGGGTCAGGCAGTCCGGATCTCTGCACCCGCGGCAAGGTCCAGCGGCATCAGGTTCGCGAGCTCATCGAACAGGGCAACTTTGAAGGAGAGCGGCCCGTGCGCCTCAGCCGCCGCCCTCTCACCGGCAAGGCCGAATGCAGCGAGCGCTGCGGCAGATGCCGTTACGGGGTCCTCTGATACGGCACAGAACGCACCGATCACGGATGAGGCCATGCATCCGGTACCTGAGATCCTGCCCATCAGGGAGTTGCCGTTTGCCACGAGCAGGGTACGCTTTCCATCCGTCACAATATCCGTTACCCCGGTCACCACGACCGTCAGACCGAGGGTTGTCGCAAGCCCGCGGGCAATGGTGACCGCATCCCCGGTTATCCCGCAGGAGTCCACGCCCCGCACGGTTGCTTCTACACCCGCAACGACCCCGATCTCGCCGGCATTGCCCTTGAGGACCGTGATCTCCAGCTCGTCGAGCAAACGTTCTGTCGTTCGGGTCCGGAAGCGGGTGGCACCTGCCCCGACCGGGTCGAGGGTGACCGGTATCCCGCGCTCGTTAGCAGCACGGCCAGCCAGGATCATAGACTCAGTCTGGACAGCGTTGAGTGTTCCGATGTTGAAGACAAGCGAATCTGCAACAGCCGCCATCTCCGCTGCCTCTTCCGGAGCTTCAGCCATGACCGGGGAGCCCCCGACACAGAGCGTGATGTTTGCGCAGTCATTGATCGTGACGTAGTTCGTGATATGGTGGACGAGCGGCCGTTTCTCCCGCACGCGTGCAAAGATATCAGCATAGGGATCGGTCTTCATGGCTGTGCTCCGGTTCTCCATTGGTGAACGGTCATATCGTTGGTACTATGGGGATGGCAGAATCATTAAACCGCTGTTGCCGGTGAGCGATCGATCCAAAGATGGTAACGTGGAAGAAACGGACATGAACGGCAGTTCACACCCGGAATAGGAAAAACGGGGGTGTGATAAGGTTCCCCGATCCAGGTCCCCCGGGGCAGGGGGGTGTTATACCATGCACCGGGTTATTGACCCGCCGCGGCGCCCCTTCGGCGGCGGCGCTCATCGCACATAATGGAGAGTGTGAAAATCCCAAAATCACATTTGTGTAATGCAATTTAACAGGGAAATGCCTCGAGTATTTTCATCCCGTGTGCTTGTGGCCCTTCTCGCACCATGTCTGTTTTCATGGGAAATCGTTCTGGACGCTCCGACACTCCCATGGGCAAACAAGGATACCCAAGCCGCTTGGGCATCCCCATCTCGCGATAGTGACGTGTGAGCGTTAAAACGAGAGAGACCGGCCAACACGACACCACCTCATCGCAATGCGCCCCGACCCCCATGGGGGAGGACAAGCACCTGTGCACGCCCTACCGTGTCATCTCCTCAAGCGTCGCGACAAGCATATCGACCTCTTCTTCGGTATTGTAGAGGCCGAGGCTTGCCCGGACCGTGCCGTCAGGAAGACCGAGCCGTTCCATGAGCGGCTGGCAGCAGTGATGGCCGGATCGGACACAGATCTCGGCAGCCTCGTCCAGCTGCTGGGCAACCTCGTGCGGGTGGAAACCGTCGATCGTGAACGAGATGACGCCGATACGATCAAGGGGTTTTTCCGGCGCATAGACATGCACTCCCTTGATCTGTCGTAAACCGGTGACCAGCCGGTCAGTAAGGCGTTCCTCATGGTTCCTAATAGTTCCCATGCCGAGGTTCGTGAGGTAGTCCACAGCGGCACCAAGACCAATACCCCCAGCGATGTTGGGAGTGCCGGCTTCATATTTCTGGTATCCCTCCACAGGGGAAAAACCACTCTCCGTGACGGTCTCCACCATCCCGCCGCCGACAATGAACGGTTCAAGGTCCGCGTTCTTCATCCAGAGTACCCCGGTGCCGGTCGGGCCGAGCATCTTGTGGCCGGAGAACGCAAAAAAGTCGCAGCCGATCCGGTGTATATCGGTCGGCAGGTGCGGGACCGACTGGGCGCCATCGACGAGGAGCAGGGCCCCGCGGTCGTGGCAGATCCGGGCGATCTCCTCCACGGGTGTGACCACCCCGAGGACATTCGAGGCATGGGTCACCGCCACGATCCGGGTGGAAGGGGTTATCGCCTTTTTGAGAGCGGAAAGATCCAGCGAGTAATCGGGATTGATCCCGATCACCTCCAGCTCCACACCCTGTTTCTTCAGGTTCCGCCATGGGAGGAGGTTGGAGTGGTGTTCGAGGATGGTCGTGACCACGCGGTCTCCGGCCTTCCACGGGAGCCCGGCGGCGACTATGTTGATCGCCTCGGTGGTGTTTTTTGTAAAAACAGTGATGCCCTCCTTCGCCCCGATGAACCCTGCCACCTTCTCATGGGCATGCCAGTAGCGCTGGCTTGCAATCCGGGTGAGCCGGTGGACACCCCGTCCCACGTTGGCCCGGTAGGTATGCTCGAATTCGGTCATGGCAGCAAGGACCGGTTCCGGCGAGAACCCCGTTGCCGCATTATCGAGATAGATGATGTCGCCGAGGATCGGGAAGTCCTTTCGAACCTCCTGCACGTCCAGTCCCTTGCCTGCCGTATTCTCCATTACCGGTGTCATTGTTTTATCCTTGGGCTTATCAACCGTTGCCCGGGCAGCCCGTGCCGGCCCGGTCTTCAGCGTAAAATCATCGTTCACAACGATCCCTTTCAGCCGGCAGAGCTCCCGCATCTTGGGCGGGAGGGCACGCCATCTCCAGAGCCCCCACGATGAGAACGCATCCGGGTATCCCTTCTTCGCGGCCCAGGTTTCGAGAAACGCCGTCCACCGCTCCGCAGAGGCCGGCTGGATAGTCTTGAGTTCCTCGTACTCGCTCTCGAGCATTGCCGGGCAGAGATAGCAGCCGATCCGCTCAAGCCCCTTGTCATAGAGCGGGTTGATGGCCAGACCCTGCCACCAGAGGTAGATAAAGACCTCGAGCGCCCGCCAGTTCCGGATCGGCGAGATATTGAGCTGGAGGGGGTTCGCCGGGTTCTGGCTGGTCTCGTCGAGACCGGCCCGGTTCCATGACTCGTACCAGCGGTTGCCCTGTACCGTAACGCAGGGACCGGTGCCGGCAAGGTAGAGTTTGAGCGGATGCAGTTTCAGGAGCTTGCAGCACCAGCGGTGGTCCTTCGCCGGAGGCCCTGCCTTCTCTGCCGCCTGCCAGAAATCCACGGCCTTCTGGATAACCTCCACTCCCTCCGAGCGGACGAACGTGAGGGTTTCGGGAAACTCAATGCCGGTATCGATAAAGAAGGCCTTTGTCACACCGGCCTTCCGGGCAATGTGGAGGACCGCAGTACTGTCCTTTCCCCCGGAGAATGAGACATTTGCGGTCGGCCGGTCGGACAGGTGCTGCCGGATTGCCCGGATTGCGTTGCGTTCGAGGTTTTTTAAGTGGTATCGGTTCTTGTCTACTGCAACGTCCCAACCGGGGTCCGGCAGGGTGCGGGGAAGGACCGGGATCAGCTCTTTAACCTTCACCGACCCGTCCCTGACCATACCGGTACCGTACCGGTTTTTGAATTTCACGATAACGGTCCCATCCGGTACCGGGGTCCGGAGGGCCAGCCGCTTCCCGCCAACACGGCCTCCCTCATTCCGGATACCGGTCTCGCGGTCCAGGTCGACGATTCCCTGGGTCACATGGCCGATGAGGAACGGGAGGGCTTCCGGCGCGATATCGAGGCCGAACGAACGGTTCACCGGGTCGAAGGTCAGCCACCCGAGCCGTTCTCCGTTCATGATCACGAGGTCTGCCCGGTCTGCTCCGCCGGTCTTGTTCAGGAGGAGGATCTTCTGGAGCGGGACGTTGCCGAACCGCTCCGTTATGAGCTGGCGGATGAGTGCGGTGTCTGCAGCGAGAGCCGGGCGGACATCATAGGGCTGGAGGAGCTCTATCCGTTTCCCCTCCTTCCTGCACGCACAGACTTTCCCGACCAGGGGCACGTTACACTCTTCACACCAGTAGAGGACCTTTTTGACCGGCGGCTCCAGCATCACGCGTTATACTTGCGCGGCCGGCATGATAAGAGAAACGATCGGGGGAAGTCCACGGGATGATGCGGGGAGACCGGTACCGGCACCGGGAGCCGGTTCAGTCACTGGCGTTTTCCTGGAAGGATCCTTCCGGTATATGGATCTCAAACCGGGCCCCTTTCCCGGGTATCCCGGTCTCCCGGATCCCGGCCCCGGTAATACCCAGAATTTCCCGGGAAAGAAAGAGGCCGAATCCCGGGTGCCTGCCGGAGTCGCGGAGGAAGATTTTTTCTTTCTCCATGGAAGGCACACCGACCCCGTCATCCTCGCAGATCACGATACAGCCGTCTTTTGCGACCTGGAAGGAGAACCGGATGAGGGTGAGCGGGCCCCCGTGACGGAGCGCATTCTCCAGAAGGTTATAGACCACCTTCTCGAACATCGGATCCGCATAAATTCTGATCAGCCCAAGTTCATTTTTCAGGATAACGGTGCCGAGATCGAAGGTCCCGGCAACGAGCGAGACGATGTTTTTCGGGTACAGCCACTGGGGACGGGAAAGCCCGATGTCCTGGAAATCCCTGGTGAATCTGATCATGGTACGGATTGCTTTGGCGGCTTTTCTCTCATGCTCGATAAAACCCTGCACGTCAGGGTCTTTTATGAGGTCCCGGGACAACTCGATATACCCGCCAAGGATGGTGAGCTGGTTGAGGATATCGTGACGGGTGATGCTGTTGAGCATCTTTATCTTCTGGTTGGCCGAAAAAAGTGCCTGTTCCGCATTTCTGGATTCGGTCATGTCAGTACCATAGCGGATGACCCCGGTGACGTTGTTGTCCCGGTCAAAGACCGGCCTGTTGCTCCAGGAGATCCAGGCCCGTTCACCATTCTTTTTTACATGCTCCGTTTCGCGGATGGCAAAGCGATCGGGGCGCTGGCCCACGTCACGGACAAAAATCCCCATCTCCTGGACCGGATCGGTACCGCTCACAAAAAGGGAGGTCTCTGCAAGTGGCCTGCCGAGCACTTCGTCTTTCCCGATGCCGAAATACTGGAGGGCATGTTCATTGATAAACGTGATCTTCGAGTCCTTGTCGAGTTTGACGATAAGGAGGTTGGCATTCTCGACCAGCTCGTGGTACGTGGCCTCGCTCTCCGCGAGGCTGGCTTCTCTCCGGCTGCGGCTGACCGCAATCCGGACCCACCGGGCAACGCGGGTATACTGACCGGTCGTATCGGGGATACGGGTAAAACAAAAGTCCGCGCCGGCCGCTATCGCCTCGTCCTCCCGCCCGTCCGCACCAGGCTCGGTAATCAGGATAAACGGGATGCGGTTCCTCTCCCGCACGGCAATAAGGAGCGCGATGCCGTCCATATCCTCCAGGGACATATCCGTGACCATGGCATCATACGGGAATGCGGCAAGGAACGAGAGGGCTTCGCGGCCGGATGTAGCGGTCCCGGTACGGATGTCTCCCTCGTGTTCGAGCGCCTCCCGTGCCAGGATAAGGTGCGGCTCATCCCCGCTGACACATAACACCGATATCATGCTACCGGCCCCTGCAACCCGCATTCTGAGAATATAATAACGGGTACATCATCCAGTATACGTATAAATTTAGTGAATTCCGCCATGGTTTTTTTAGGGGATTTGGCGGAGCGGCCCCCAGAGTCCTGACTAAAAAGGCGTGTACTGGGCCAACGGAGAGGGGATTGCTCATGCTTCCGGCAGAAGACCTCCGGCCTCCTCCTGCGGATGGCCTCACCACCCTCATCCTTCACGGGTCTCATGCCTGCTGATATTCGATGTACTAAAGTTTATGAGACCGGAGTCCCATGGGAAAGATTGGTGAAAGGGCTATGGTGAAATTAACTGCAGACATGAAAGAGGCATTCGCGACCATGAAGGTTTTCCCGGTTGCAACGGCGTCCCGTGACGGTACTCCCAACGTTATCCCGCTGGGAATTGCCGAACTCGTCGATGACGAAACCGTCTGGTTTGTGGACAATTTCATGAACAAAACGCTCTCCAATCTCCGCACGAACCCGAAGGTCGCGTTCTATCTCTGGGGGCCGGAGATCAGGGGATGCTTCCAGTGCAAGGGCGTTGCTGCAATCAAAAACAGCGGTCCAGAGTTTGATGCAATGAAAGCAAAGATCAATGTCAAGAATCCTGCGCTTCCCGCACGCTCGCTCGTGATTGTAAAGATCACGGAAGTCTTCGAGTGCAAGCCCGGGCCAAAGGCTGGCTCGAAAATCGTCTAAGGTTTTCGGGCGCTCCCGGCGAAGCAGCGGCCAGGTTCCATCCATGTTCCCAGGGGAACCCGGGCATAAGGGTTTTTAGCACGAGCGCTGACCGGGGTGGCGGGATACCTTCTTTCCCCACCCATCCTCCAGCAACGTCTCTCATCCCTGCACGACAACCATGCGATCGCTTTACCAAAAAAACAGGGGGGTGTTTACCGGTCAATGAAGAGGAGATCCTGAACCTGGGTGAGCGTCATGCCATTGGTAATTTTTTTACCATACATCAATTCCACCACTTTCAGATCAATTCTACTCAACGACGTTGTTGTTCCGGAGCCCGAATAAAAAATACTGTCGGTGTAGGTACCCGTCTCTCCCGTGAATCCCAGTTCGTATAACAATGCACGTAAAATCCAGTGAGTGCGTTCGTCCCCTCTGAAATCTGAATTGATAAAGATAGTCTCTGAGTTGAGAACGTCCGGCGTTTCTTTGTAAATAAAAATGATCGTATCCGTTTCGGGATTGCGGGTGATCTTCCAGCTGTCATCTGCGTTGACATTCTTTAGCGATGACTCCGGCAAAAATCGTAAAACGATATTTGCCGTCATACGCTCCTCAGCGACGTCTGATGCCAGTTTCATTGAGGAGTAACTGTTGAACATCTTGGAGAAATTATTCAGCATTTTGACATCGGTGTCAGTATAGGCCCCTGAAATACCAATGTCAACAAAATCCCCGGTCCATTTCGTGATGCGGGAATTATCAGGACCGAATGCGACGTCAACAAAATGTTTGTTGATATCATTAGTGGTATATGCCTGCATGGGAGTCGGGGCTCCGGATGTGGGTGCCACCGTATCTGATACCAGGGTGATTGGGACGACGCTCACCGGTATCATGGTTGCTGCTGTCGTCATCGTTGACGGAGCGGCAATGGATGGAATACCAGGAGACCCGGTGCCTGAACATCCGCTTGCCAGTAAAACTCCGAGTATCAGGACTGCCAGGAATCCTGAAATCTGCCATGTTTTCATTTTTTCTTCTTTCATCCGGAGAGGGATATAGGTTCTTATTGGGAGTGAAAAAACCGTTCTGTCCATGTTCTGCGGACGGAGGAAACGTTTGAAGGAGGGTCCGTTTCGCCGGATGAAAAACAGGTGACCAGTATCAGTATAATTTCGCTGTCCTTGACAGAGGATCCACGGCCCGGTTCGACACGGAAATCCCATCCCGTGTGCTGAGAGCCCGCGGGCAGGGGGGGAGAGGATTTGCTAGGAAAGCGTGGAAAATTCCTGCCGTACCCGGTTGACGAGGTCTTCCGTCAATGCAGCCTCCAGCCCGTATTTATGGTACACCCAGTCGGCATAGTGGTAGTTCATGCGGTCGATCAATGCATAGTCTATCTTTCCTTTCAGGAGCCCGGCAAGACCCTCTGCACCCGGGAGTACCGGGGCGATCATGGCATATGTCCTGATACCGGCCTTGTGCAGTTGATCGAGGGCATGTATCCGATCCATTATCGGCGGTGCATGCGGCTCGAATAATTCCCGGATCGCATCATCCGCTGTGGTGACAGAAAAGCCGACCTCAAAATCCCGGGCATCCCTGATAATATCCATGTCACGCAGGACGAGAGGAGAGCGGGTCTGAATGATCACCGGCCAGGTATTCTGAGCCAGGATCTCCAGGCATTGCCGGGTGAGCCGGTAGTGTGCCTCCAGGGGCTGGTACGGGTCGCATACACCGCTTACCCAGACCCGCTCCCGCTTCTTCTTTGTGAGTTCCCGTGCCAGTAAAGAGGGAGCATTGATCTTGACATCGACAAATTCGCCCCACGGTTCCTTGTGCCCGGTCACCCGTTTCATGAAGCGGGCATAGCAGTACGAGCAGGCGTGCTGACAACCGGTGTAGGGATTGATCACGTACGGGTAGATCCGGGATCGGGAAAGAATGCTTTTTGCCTGGATTTCCTGGACAAGCAGGGTCATTGGGAGTCCTTGGGTCTCTCTTCTCAACCGTGAATAATCACTTTTTCGTTCTGGAGAACTTTCAGGTATCTCATCCACATACGCATGAGGAAGGGTTTCAGGGTATTTCCATGGTGAACAGGAACTATTCACTCGTTTGGGCGATGGTTGTTTTTTAAAAAAAAGGCTCATCACTGCCCGCAGGATGTGCGCCCCGCTTATTTCCCCCCGGGCTTTGACCCCGGGGCTGCAGCCACGATCGTAAGCGCTTCGATGATTGAAGGCAGGATCTCCGCCGGGATGCCCATCACCATCTCCCCGTCATTGATGCCGGAGAACTTCCGGGACCCGTCACAGCCGAGGGAGAAATTCACCTTCCCGTTGAGGTAGGTCTGGGCGCAGGCATCGGAACAGACGGACTGGATACCGGCAAACTCTGCTTCGATCCTCCCGCCCACCCGGAAGAGGGTGCTCTGGGCAAGTTTGAGCATCGCCCACGGGCTTGCCACGATCAGGACTACCTGCGGGTCGAACGGTGTCTTCTCGAGCGGGGCATACATGGTGGCATAGGTATCACGCGTACCGAGGTGGGGGACCCGGTCGATGGTCCGCTTGCAGGCCGCTGAACTCTCGAACTTCCCGAGTTTGAAGTAGAAATCGCCGTTTTTTAAGGTCTCGGTGATCTCCCGGAGGCCGAGTGCCCATGCCCCTCCATTGCATTCGTGATTTTCCGCCGGGGAATAGAAGATCTTTCCCTCGTTCCGTGCGAGGCCGACCATCGAGCAGTGGCGGATCGTCCTGTCGAGCTTTTCCATGCCGGCCGGTATCTCCTCCTTTTTTGTTGCAAACCGGAATGCAACCGGCGAACCGGAAAGTTTTAAGAGTAGTTTCAACGCTTCTGCAGATTCCTTGTAATTGATGGGTATCTTCACCGATGACGTCATGAGAGTGCCTCATATCCCCGTGCCGGGGTTCATAGGTATACCATATCGTGCCGTCCATTTAAACATAACGAATTTGCAAAAGAACCCCGAATTTCCACTTGTTTACAATTGTGACCCTTTGATGGAGGATGTTGCTGGTTGCCGGAAGCAGCCCCCGGGCACGGCCTGACCAGAAGCTGGAAGAGGATCCGATACCCTGGCATCAGGAGTGCCGGATCTCCCGGTGCCGCAGAAGAGGCCGGAGCCGGTCTAAAGGCCGGCGTATTCCAGCAGCAGCAAAAATCCGGTTATCACCGCTTCCAGAAGGACGATAACGATCCATGGCTTCAGGTGCAGGAATTCCGGAACGGTGACGGCAGGAAACGGCCCCCGGTTCAGGATACCGGTCTTAAGGCCCGGGTAGAGCCCGGCAAACAGACCTGCCCCGATGAGCATCCCCACCATCCCGCCAAGGAGGGCATCGAGAGCTCCGCTCCCGACAGCTCCGGCGACCGTCCCCGGGCAGTAGCCAAGCAGCGCGAAGCCGGCGCCGAAGATCAGGCCACCTATAACATTGGAACCCAACGTTCCGTCTGCTGCATGGAGATTCGCATACCCGTAATGTCTCAGGACCCAAAAGATGACCATGCCGACCATGACCGCCGAGAGCATGAGCTTGAGGACCGTAAAATCAGTCAGGAGGAGCTGCCGCTCGATTACCCCGTAATCGGTGGCACCCCCTTTCTGGAGGAAGAATCCAAAGAAGATACCGGTAACGAGCCCGAGAACGATCTGTGCAGCGCGGCTGCCCCGGATGGCTGCAAGCGACGTCATATCAGGATCACCCCGACAATCCGGTAGAGGAACAGGGCAACGGCGATCCCCCCGGCAAAGAAGCAGGCTGCCGTGACCATGCTGGCAAGAGAGAGCTGGATCGACCCGCTGATCCCGTGCCCGCTCGTGCACCCCCCGGCCCATCGTGCCCCGAAACCGAGCAGGATCCCCCCGGCAAGGGCAACGGGAATCCGTACGAGAGCACTGTCCCCGAACACAGACCCCCACATTGCCGGCACCCAGACGATATGAAAGGTGCCGGAAAGGACTGATGAAATGAATGCCCCGATGATGATCCCGGGGATGATCATGAACGCCCAGTCAACCTGCGGGACGATCTTCCGGTAATACGCCATTTTTTTGGTCTTCTCGGCATTGAAAAGCATTCCGATTAGTCCCCGGGCCTTCACAAACGCCGTCGAACATCCCAGGGGCCGGTCTGCCAGTACCAGTGCGAGGCAACTCAGGATACCGATACACGCACCCGCAAGATAGGGAGACCATACGGGCTGGGTAAAAAATCCAAACATATCCATCCACCACCATGGCTCGTATGAGCTGTGATACATCATACTCGCACCGGGGGGTAAAAAAGATGCAGCTGATTACACACACCCCTGATCCTTTAAGAAGCGTCCTCCTCAATACACTTTTCAGCCGTACAGGCAATAGTACCCTATAGACCAGAGCGGCCATAACAACGGCCTCCCTGCGGTCAAAGGTGAATCCATGGATTTTGTCGAGATACTCAGCGATGCCTTTGCCTTCACAAAGGAGGGCGTCTTCGGAAACATGAACCGGTGGGCAAAACTGGTCCTGGCAATCCTCTGCCTCGGCCTCCCGTTCAGCGGATATATCATGCGGGTGTACCGGGGGGCAACCCTGGCGCCCGACGTTAACCAGTGGGGGACGCTCTTTATGGACGGGCTGAAACTGCTGGCCGTGGGAATTGTCTATGCTGTCCCGGTCCTGATCATCTGGGTGATCACCTACGGGTCCCTGTTCCTGTCCATCTTCCGCGGGAGCATGGATGAGAATGCGATAGCAGCCTTTGCCCCGGATATGCTGCTGATAATGCTGATGTATGTTTTTGAGATCATTGTGGCGGTCATCATGCCGGTCGCCTCCATCCGCTTTGCTCGGGCCGGCATCTTTGCAGAGGCTTTCAACTTTTCTGCTCTCTTTGGAACCATCGGGAAGATCGGCTGGCTCACCTACATCATCGCCATCGTTCTCGTATCCATTGTTGTCAGTATTCCGGTCTTCGTCCTGCTCATCGGGTTCATCCTCGTGGGAGGTGTATCCCTGTTCCTGCTGAAAGGTGCAGGCGTTCTTGTTTTCCTCGGCCTGCTTGTCCTGATGGTCCTCCTCATCCTTATCCTTGCCCCCCTCATCGGAATATTCCAGGCGCGTTTCATGACCCGGGTGTACGACAGCGCTGCACCGGTCACACCGGTAACATAACTTTTTTTCTGCAACCAGCCGGGCTGATCCGTTTTCAAAAAAAACCCGGCACCGACCAACAGGATGACAACCTCGTGATGCAAACAGATCTCCCTGAGGTACTCTATGAACCCGGATTCTCACCTTCCAGCTCCCGCCCGCCCCCCCGGGGCTGACTACTATGGCGTTGCCGACCTCACGGGTGTGCAGGACTTCATCCGTTCACAGGGGGGGAACGCGTCACCGGCTATCCCCGGGCGGTCGTGATGGGGATCCGGCTCCTTGATCCCGTGGTGGACCTGCTGGAAGACCGTTCCGATAGCATCGGCAAGGCTCTGTACCGCCACACCACCTACGATGTCGTGAACACGGCTCTGGACGCGATGGCGCTGGAGGCTGCAAACACGCTCCAGCGCAACGGGTACCGTGCCTTCCCGGTCCCGGCCTCAAAACGGGCGAGCGACGAGCAGATAGCGGGGGTCTTCTCGCAAAAACTTGCCGCACACCTGGCAGGCCTTGGCTGGATCGGCAAAAGCTGCCTGCTCATCACCCCCGGCCATGGCCCGCGGGTTCGGTGGGTCGCCGTGCTGACCGATGCGCCCCTCGCACCGACCGGAACACCGATGAAACCACGGTGTGGTGAGTGCACAGCCTGTGTTGACATCTGCCCGGTCCATGCCTTTACCGGACGACCGTTCTACGAGGACGAGCCCCGTCAGGCGCGGTTCGATGCAGCAGCCTGCGACCGGTATTTCAAAGAACTTGGGGCAGGCACCGGTCCCGATGTCTGCGGGCTCTGCCTCTTCGTCTGCCCGCATGGGAGGAAAGGGCACCATCACCCGGCCGCGAATGAACGGCAATTCTGAATGTTTTCTGCAGAGCCCCATTTTTTTAAATAACGTTCAGAATTATTGTGGGACGGCGCGGGAATACCCCTTTTTTCATGGCGGGCCTTCAGTACTGTTCATGGCAACCCATGAGAGGATCCCATCCTCGTACCGGTAGAGCGTTACGTACTGCCTGCCATCGAGCACGATGATCTTCTCGGGGTTGAGTCCTTTGTACCGGTCGGCAGGGAAGAGGGAGAATTCTTTTGCCGTCGCGTTTGACCCGCCCATGCCGCCGGCGTCAAAGGCATATTCCTGTGTGTCCGGGTACCGGAGGATGACCTGCACCGACGGGTATACACCGTTATTGACCAGAACCGTCCCTACGAACTCATAGATGTTCTCGGTGGTGGGGTTCATCCCGAAGTGGTCGACCCGGATCCGTGCGATCTCGCCCGCTGGAAGCGTGGTCACGGGGATCTGCGTCTTGAGTGGGGTGATTGGATCCGGGGTCAGCACCGGTGCCGGGAAGGAGGGGGTGGAGGGACCGGTGCAGCCGGAGAACGCAGCTCCCATGACAATGAGGAGGAGGAGGAGAGAGGGTATCTTCAGGTTCATTACTACCCGGTTGCCACGGGAGATTATTGAATATTGCGTTTGTGGGAATGTTCCCAGACATTCGTATGCCGGACGGTCGTACCTGTCCGGGAGTTCCCTGCAGACAGGTTGGCAACGGGAGCTGGCCAAGAACACGGGGAACGGACACCGGCAACGCAAAAAAAAAGGGACAGACTGCTGATTGCGGGTCGCCTTTCACGGTTTTGCGGAAACACCATACCCCGGAACCGGATCTTTCACCCTGTCTTCCCATCCGCGCCTGATCCCGGGTTTCTGCTGGCTGAACCGGCAACCCCTCACCTGTCTAGGCTCCGGATTCCCGGACCGAAAGGGCGAAGAACCCGCAGACTCCAACAGCGAGCAGGGAGCTTGCCATGAAACCGGCACCATAGCCACTGCCGGTAATGATGATTCCGGTGAGGAGGGGGCCTGCGGAATGCCCGATATCCATAACGGAGGAGAGTGCCCCCATTGAGGCACCCAACTGTTCTTTTTTTGTAATGTCTGCGGTATAAGCGCTGGTCGCTACCGTGGAGAGGGACATGCCGAGTGCAAGGAGGGAACTGACAGCGAGAAAGACGGCAAAGGATGAAGCCAATGGGATCGCTGCAACGGAACAGCCAAGGATGAAAAGCCCGCTTATGATCTGGATCCGCTTGTCAACCCGGTCAGCAAGCCCGCCAAAGAACGGTTTTGTCAGGGCAATGACGAGCGTCTGGACCGCGAACAGTATCCCTGCCTGGTAGGCACCCATTCCCCGGGAGAGCAGGATAAGCGGCAGGAACGTCTCAAAGGTCCCGAAGGCAAAATAGGTAGCCATATCGACAGAGGCCGTTGCCCGCAGCTTCCGGTTTGCGAAGAACTGGACAAAAGCTGTGCGGAACGCGGAGAACGGGAGGACTGTGAGCGGGCGGGTATCCTCTCCCTTGTACAGGAGGATGAGGACGAGGACCGGGACAGCAACAACTGCCGCAGCAAGATAGACGATCCGGTAGGGGATGAGCCCCGGGTAAAATACAAAGAATGAGAGGATGGCCCCTCCGGCGAGCGGGGCAAGAGACCTCCCGATCAGGGTAGCGGAGGAGTACTGCCCGAGCATCTCGCCGGTAGTTTCGGGAAACCGCTCCGCAATCATCGCAGCAACCACCGGTCCGAGGATGGCCGTTGCCATCCCGTGGAAGAAGCGGATCGGGATCAGCCAGAAAGGGCTCACAATCAGGAGATAGAGGAGGGGTGATACCAGGAAGATCATGCCGGAGGCGATAAGCAGGCGCCTCCTGCCGAGGTGGTCGGAGAGGACACCGACCGGGAAAGAGAGGAGGATCCCTGCAAGCGGGGAGACTGCAGCAATAAGGCCGATGACCGCGTCACCCGCCCCAAGGGCCTGGGAGAACAGGGGGAGCACCGGGTTCTTCGAGAGGGTCGTTGAAAAGATTGCAAAAAAACCGATCAGGGAGAGGATATACTTTGCCCGGCGATCTGGCAGTGCGGAACTGGTACCGGTCATGGCGCACATCAGTACTGAATAGTACTTCACACGAACTCTTTCGGGTGACGGCTCCTGCCACAGCAGGCGCATGAATGATGAGCAGGAATCCCCCCCTTGTTCACAGTTGCAGCGTGACTATTATATGGACATCCGTTCTGTACTTTTCCTTTAGACCAGACCACACACGGGGGCAGGAAGAGCATGCAGCAGGGTGAAGGAACGGATTCCCGAGGGGGATCATTCACAAAACCACGACCCTATGCCTTTGCCTTCCTGATCCTCGCCGGCGTTCTCCTTGAGTTTGTTGTCCACTTCTGGTTCGGCATCTCCACGGTGTACTCACATTTCTATTATCTCATCATCGTTCTTGCCGGGCTGTGGTACGGGAGAAAGGCCATCCTGCTCGCCGGCCTGTTC
Organism: uncultured Methanoregula sp.; assembly: GCA_964503195.1. Lineage (GTDB taxonomy): Archaea > Halobacteriota > Methanomicrobia > Methanomicrobiales > Methanospirillaceae > Methanoregula. Next base: position 12,661 of record CAZCZK010000012.1, on the reverse strand, counting down.
GGTGCCCTCCATATCACGGTTTCCTATCTCCCCACGGGGAGTATTATGCCTGACGCTCTCCTCCGTGCCGGTATGTTCGTGATCGTCGCCTCTGTTGTAGGTGCCATTGCCGAGCAGATGAACAGTTACCGGGACCAGCTTGCCAGGGGGAACCGTGAGCTGCAGGAGGCCAACATCCTTCTCAAGTCCTCGCAGAGCGCGTACGAGACAGCCAACAAAAAGCTCAACCTCCTCTCCAGCATCACCCGCCATGATATCAGGAACCAGGTCACGGGCCTCATGGGGTTCCTCGAACTTTCCCGGATGAAGACCACGGATCCTGACCAGCTCCATCTCATTGAACGGGAGGAAACCGCTGCCCGGTCCATCCAGCGGCAGATCGAGTTCACGAAGAGTTACGAGGATATCGGGGTCCGTGCCCCACAGTGGCAGGACATTTTAGAGCAGGTGAACGCACTCCGGCCGCTTATTCCACCCGGAGAGATCGAATTCTCAGTCACGGTTGACGGGCTCGGGGTCTTTGCCGATCCCCTGCTCGGGAAAGTCTTCGAGAACCTGATCGACAACTCCCTCCGCCATGGTGAGCGGGTCCGGCACATCTCGTTCTTTACCCGCCAGGGCAGTTTCGGTTCCATTGTCCTCGTGTACGAGGATGACGGCGTCGGGGTGCCCGCGGCGGACAAGGGGCGGCTCTTTGAGAAAGGGTTCGGGAAACACACCGGGCTCGGGCTCTTTCTCACCCGTGAGATCCTCGCCATTACCGGGCTGACGATACAGGAGACCGGGGTGTACGGGCAGGGGGCACGGTTCGAGATCCAGGTGCCGGCCGGGAAATACCGGGTTTTTAAAATGGAACAGGAAACCGGAACATAATTCCTCTCCAATGCCGGGATTGTGGGGATCCGGCGGACCGGCTCACCGGCACGATACAGACCTTTATCCCATGAGGGTGCGATATCCGTGCAAGGTGTACACTCATGATCATAACTGATGTCTCCAAAGTACTGTCGGGGCCCAACCCCCACCATGTCGATGCCCGGAAGGTGTACGACACGCAGCACGCAATGGCCGTCGTGATCACGCTCAAACCCGGCGAAGCGCTGAAAAAGCACATCACGCCGGTCGATGTCTTCTTCTACGTGCTGGAGGGCACCGGCGTGGTCGAGATCGGCGACGAAAAGCAGATAGTAGGCAAGGACACGCTGGTGGAGAGCCCGGCCCGGATCCCGCACAAGTGGTCCAATGAATCGAAATCCCTCTTCCGGGTGCTCGTGGTGAAGGTCCCGAAACCCACCGAAGAGACCAGGTTGCTCTGATCCAGCTGATCTAACGAGTCCGTGCGTACTCGTGGAAATTCAAAGCACTGCTGCACCGTTCTTTCCCTGATCAGGGTACTGATGAACCGTTCGGAAGCCCGGGTCTGGAACCGGTCCTTGGTGGTCCTATCGTCAGCTATGCTCCCATTCTGCCTCCTGGGTTTGAGGATTGCACAACGTACCGGGAGGCACGAGACAGGGGGAGCACGTGCAGCTGACGTTCCCGGGAAACGTTCTTCCCCGCCGACCTGCACGCGGGACCTTTTTAATTTTGGTGAAAGTCATTAACAATCCCTCCCTGTTAACATATAGCGTTTTTTATAAAAAACTATATGAACACAGATTGTGAAGTAACGCTTGGTAAGTATCATGGATGGATATGCAGGAAAGATTGCCTATGCCGATCTCTCGGCAGGGAACGTGACGATCAAACCCACGCCACCGGAACTCAAAGCGCAGTACATAGGCGGGAGGGGGTTTGGCATCCGGCTTCTGACAGATATGGTTGATCCGAAGATCGATCCGCTGGGTGAGGAGAATGTTCTCGTTTTTGCGGCCGGGCCGCTGACTGGCACCGGCATCCCGCTCGGGAGCCGGTACGAGGTCTCGACCATCTCACCGCTCTCGGGGACCGCCATGAGCGGGAACAGCGGGGGGGTCTTTGGCTGGAAGATGAAGAAGGCGGGATTTGATGCGGTGGTGGTTACCGGGCGGTCCAGGAGGCCGCTCTGGCTCTTCCTGGACAGCGGGAAGGCGGAGTTCCGCGACGCATCCAGATTGTGGGGCATGACCACTGGGCAGACAACGGACGCGATTGTCCACGAACTGGACGACCAGAGCGTCCGGGTCTCCTGCATTGGGCCGGCCGGGGAGAATAAAGTTCGATTTGCCTGCATCATCAACGAGAAGACCCGGGCAGTCGGGCGCGGGGGTGTCGGTGCCGTCATGGGCTCCAAGAACTTAAAAGCGATCGCGGCACGGGGAAACCTGCCCATCAAAATCGCGGATGAAGCGAAGCTTGCCGAGGTCAAGGAACGGGTGAAGAAGAAGATCACCGAGAACGGAATCGCACAGGCGCTGACCAAATACGGCACAGCAGTCCTTGTTAATATCATCAACGAGAACTATGTCCTGCCGACGAGGAACTTCCAGACCGCCCATTTTGCGGCAGCGGAGAAGGTTTCTGGCGAGACCATGGCAGCTACCATCCTCAAGCAGAACAAGGGCTGCTATGCCTGCATCGTCAAGTGCGGCCGGGTCTGCGAGTTCGACGGCGAGAAGGGGGAGGGGCCGGAGTACGAGCCGGACTGGGCGTTCGGGCCGGACTGCGGGATCGATGACCTCAAGGCCGTTGCCCGGGCAAACAATATCTGCAACGAGTACGGGCTCGACGCGATCTCTGCTCCGACAACAATCGCCTGCCTTATGGAGATGGCGGAGAAAGGCTATGTCCATCATCCGATCCGGTTCGGCGATGCGAAAGGCATGCTGGAACTGGTAAAGCAGATCGCCCTGCGCGAAGGTATCGGCAATGAACTGGCCGAGGGCTCCTTCCGCTTTGCAACCAGATACGGCCATCCCGAATTCTCAATGACATCCAAGGGGCAGGAACTGCCGGCGTACGATCCCCGGGGGATACAGGGGTATGGCCTGGCGACGGCTACCTCGGTCCGGGGCGGCGACCACGTGTACGGGTACCTGATATCGCCCGAGATCCTGGGTGCTCCCGAGAAACTGGACCCGCTGGTGACCAAGGGAAAACCGCAGTGGGTCAAGGTATTCCAGGACCTGTCGGCAGCCATCGATGCGTCGGGCATGTGCCTGTTCACCTCTTTTGCGCTGGGGGCTGATGATTACGCCGATCTTCTCACCGCGACCACGGGGATGAAGATCGATGCCGCTGAACTGCTGAAGATTGGCGACCGGATCTGGAACCTCCAGAAACTCTACAATATCAGGCGCGGGTTCGGGAAGAAGGACGACACGCTGCCGGCCCGGCTCCTGAACGAGCCGCTGATGGAAGGGGCTGTCAAGGGGCAGGTATGGCGGCGGGACGAGATGCTCGACGAGTATTACACCCTGCGGGGCTGGGACAGGGAAGGAACGCCGACACCGGAAAAGCTGAAGGACCTGGGGCTCGGATAAGCGGGAAGGCCGGGGCCCGGCAGCGGAACAGGGGGGTATGCCGGGCCTTTCTTCCGTAATGGAAGAACTAATAGGTGATGCAGCCCAAAAAATGGATGGAATGACAGATACCCGGAACCGCATAACCATCACGGTCAAATCGTTTGCCACCTTACGCGAGGTCATGGACATGCAGGTCCGCATGGACCTCCCCGAAGGTGCAACCGTCCGTTCCCTTCTCGCCGAGTTGACCGGGCGGTACGCGGGCCTGGACGGGTTGCTGTTTGCTGCGCCGGGTACCCTCAGGGACCTGGTCAACATCCTCAGGAACGGGAGGAACATCCATTTCCTGGCCGGGCTGGATACCGTGCTCGATGATGGCGACCTGATTGCGCTCTTTCCCCCGGTTGCCGGGGGATAGCAGGGAACCCCTCCCGCACCAGGCGCGGTTTTCATTATCATCAGGATACATGCTATTGTACGGGGTTGTGGTGAACCTGATAGGAACGAGCCGGACCTTGACCTCCGTATAGTCGCCGGGTGATCCCGGCAGGAGGCGTACCAAAAGATTTCACTTCGTTTGTGACCCTGTGTACCAGATGATACCGGCATACTTCCCTTGTGCGTGAATCCTGATACCATCAGGAATCCGTCCGGATCGACCGGGAATCCTTTTGCCCGGCGGGTTTGCTCTGATCTGTTCCATAGATAGACATATGATGCCACAGAGCAATTCTAGCCCAGCACGGCATGACGATATATTCTCCCAATAGCAGCCTGGTCGGACTGATACCATTCTTACGAACAGCACAGGGTTTTCGGGAGGAGGACTCTCTGGCGATGATTCCACGATACCTGACGCATGCCGCGTGAATACGGAGTATCCGGACCCTTGGACCCGCTCTGCGCAAGAAACCCGGGGTATGAACGGATTTGCCCGAACATGAACACAAAAAATACCAGCAAGGAATGAAATGTCACAACAGCTTGGCGGACAGCCTATTATAATTCTCAGGCAGGGAACGACACGGAACCGCGGGCAGGAAGCCCAGAACAGCAACATTGCCGCTGCGAAAGCAGTGGCAAATGCAGTCCGGTCGACGCTCGGGCCAAAAGGGATGGACAAGATGCTCATCGATGGTATGGGCGACATCACGATCACCAACGATGGCGCCACCATTCTCAAGGAGATGGATATCGAGCACCCTGCAGCAAAGATGATGGTAGAGATTGCAAAGACCCAGGACGATGAAGTGGGCGATGGCACGACATCGGCAGTCATCATTGCCGGAGAACTCTTAAAGAACGCGGAAAGCCTGCTCATCCAGCAGGTCCACCCGACGGTTATTGCCGAGGGATACCAGCAGGCTGCGATAAAAGCACTGGAGATCCTTTCTGCTCTCGCGATACCGGTGAAACCAGCTGACAGCGCAATGCTGACCCATGTTGCGGAAACGGCGATCAGCGGGAAGGGTGCGGATGCGTACAAAGGCCTGCTCTGTGAGATTGTGGTTCGGGCGGTCACGATGGTTGCGGATCCGGACGGGACCGTGGATATCGGGCATGTGAACGTACAGAAGAAAGTCGGTGGCAAAGTGGAGGACACGGAACTCATCGAAGGTATGGTCATTGATAAAGAACGGGCAAATCCGGGAATGCCCAAGATGGTGAAGAACGCAAAAGTCCTCATACTCAACGCTGCGCTTGAGTACAAAAAGACTGAGGTCAACGCGAAGATCAATATCACACGACCCGACCAGGTGCAGGCATTCCTTGACGGGGACGAACAGATGGTCCGTGCAATGGCCGACAAGATCGTTCAGAGCGGGGCAACGGTCGTCTTCTGCCAGAAGGGTATTGACGACAGTGCCCAGCACTACCTCACAAAAGCCGGTATTTTTGCGGCCCGCCGGCTCAAGAAGAGCGATTGTGAGAACCTTGCACGGGCAACCGGCGCAACGATTGTCAACAGTATCGATGCGATCACCAAGGGCGATCTCGGGACTGCCGGCCTTGTGGAGGAGAAGAAGCTCTCCGGGCATGAAATGATCTATGTCTCGGGATGCAAAAATCCCAAGGCGGTCTCAATCATTATAAGGGGCGGGTCAGAGCACGTCATCGACGATCTCGAACGCGGCATGCACGATGCCCTGATGGTTGTTGCTGAAGTTGTCAGGAACAAAAAGATAGTCGCGGGCGGCGGGGCGCCCGAGACCGAACTCTCGCTCCAGCTGCGACACTACGCATCCAGTGTCGGTGGCCGGATCCAGCTTGCCATTGAGGCTTTTGCGGCTGCACTCGAGATCATCCCGCGTTCCATTGCCGAGAATGCCGGGCTCGACCCCATCGACATGATTGTTGCGATCCGGGCTGCCCACGAGGCGGGTCACAAGACCTTCGGGCTGGATGTATTCGAGGCGAGACCAGTCGATATGCTCAAAGCCGGGGTTGTGGAACCCCTGCGGGTGAAGACACAGGCCATCATGAGCGCCGCCGAGGCCGCGGTCATGATCCTGCGTATCGACGATGTCATTGCATCCTCAAAAACAGCAGGACCTGCCGGGGGTATGCCACCGGGCGGGATGCCCCCGGGAATGGGTGACTATTAACACCAACCCGTTCCTTCTCTTCTCTTTTTTTTTTGGCGGCATCGGAATGCACCGGCTTTTCCTGCGGATTGCAGGGAGTTCTGGTCAATCAGCGCTCAATCCCTTTTGCGTTTTTTTCTTCTGGGTTGTACAGAGTTCTTTTGCGATACTGATCATGACACACTGATTATCAAAGAACCAGGCACACGCCTTCCCGGTGCACGGGACATCAATGAGCAACCCCTCAGTACTGACCGCTGTTCCGAATTTCAGGGGACACGATTTCTGCGATGGCATAATGGGAGAGTCGGTCCGGAGGTAAAGAACCTTTCTCAGGGGAAATTCCCTAAAAAACCATTCAATACGGTCGGATGATATCGTAAAAATCCTTGTCCATTCCCGGTTAATCCCGATGAAAGAAGTATTGCACGTACCCAGACAGTGCTCATGAGCCCACCCAGCCTACACAGCCAACTCAGCCCACTCAGCCCACTCAGCCCACAAGACGCTGATATAACGGACACCAAAACACGAGCGGGGTGGAATAGTGTTGAAATATCTTTTTGCTTTTTTAAAAGAGCCCGCACTGCTGTTGGCTTCACGATACCCCTTCAATGGTTTTTCCAATAAAGGGTACCTGATGTCGGTATGCCGGATCGAAATCTCCTTGAAAGATACTATGGCAGGAATGTACTATTAAGCCGAGAGGATCATGGCGACAGAGACCCGTGAACTGCAACGTGACGAGTTTTATCTGGCAGAGCACCTGTGGGAACAATACCATGGCCAGAAGGCAGATCCTGTGCATGAAAGAATATTCGGAGTTTTTATTGACGGGAAATTTGTTGCATCTGCCCGGTACGTGAAGCATACCGATGGCGTGGAGATGGATTGTGTCTTTGTGCCCGAACCCGAAGGCGGAAAAGGGTATGCGAGGGATGCAGTAGAGGATCTGATAAAACATTGCGGTTCCGAGCCGATCTACATCCACGCAACCCTCGATCTGATCCCGTTTTACAAGACCTTAGGGTTCTTTCCCATCCCGGAAGACCAGCTCCCTCCCAGCATTAAAGAACGATTCTCATTCTGCCTCGGCAATATGAAGGGCTGCAATGTCTCCCCCATGGTCAGGAAGGGAGCGGTTGTCCGGTAAAGTGGATACAGGTTGTTTTGTTCCGGGCGACTCCATCCCTGCCGGTTACGCGTTCCGAATTGGAGAATAAATACAAAACGAGGAATTGGGGCTGGTGAGGGGTGCGGTCAGGTATGCCCGGACCAGTCCGTCAAAAATGTTTGTTTGTTCAGGGATTCCTGAACTGTTTAAAAAACCCTTTCATAACAACAACCATGCCCACGATAAGGAAAACAGCCCCCAGTATCCCTGTCATGAGCATCGGCAGTGCATAGTAGATGCCGGCTCCGAATATCATTATTATAATGCCCTCGATGACCGTTATGACCTCTATCCCGTCCGTCATGCGTACCTCCCTGTGTTGATGTTGTTTCTGAATAATATTCGCGCCGGTGCCGCAATCGTTCCATCAAGGATAAACAGACCTGCATGTATGGGATGACCGTCTGGTATCGTACGATCCCGGGTCTGGTTGTTATCCGTGTATCGCGTTATTGAACCTCCCTGTATGTTCTGCTTCACTCTCGGGACGCTCCATCCCTTGTGGAGATCTGCTTTTCATTCTTATGTATAAAGGGTTACGGGGATATTGCAAAATATGGGAGATTTTCGGCACACCCTTTGTTGGTGAGGGGGACCGGTGCCGGGCACTGCATCCACACGCTCCCGCCAGTCAGAGACATACCGGGCTTTGGGTAAAATTCCACACTACCATGCAGCAAAGCATCGTGGTGCCATTATCTCCACAACGTATGCAAACCTGCTCTTTTTACCATCTCTGCCTCAGGGTAAAAGATCACTGCAATCACCATTTTCAGCTTGTCCTGGTTCGACCCTTTCCTGATGATTGATTTCTCCCCATTAAAGTCAAGGGTAAGCTTCATGGTCTCATTCGGTTTCAGGAAAAAACCCCTGTTCATCTTGAACACCCCGCTGGGGACCGCAAGATTATGTTCAGTGCCGTCGACCGTGATAGCCCCCGCAGTTTCCGCCTGAACCGTTTTTCAGGGTTAATACACTTTTTTTTAGAAGAAGATTGCCCTGAAAAAATCCAGGTTAAAAAAGGTGGTCTTATTCACGCTTTCTGTACACCAGGGCTGCTGCACCGAAGGTCCCGATTGCAGCGATTATGGTGAAAACCGAAACCGGGGACCGGGTTTGCAGGGGAGCAGGCTGGGTGACTGCTTCTGTTGGGGTTGCCTGGGGGACATTGGCGGCGAGTGTTCCCGACACATCGGTGCTGCTCTGTGCTGCCACGTTCACTGACGACTGCCAGTCCTGGTACCCGTTCAGCTTCAGGCGGATGGTATGGCTTCCCTGGGGAATCTCTACAAGGGTAAGTGGCGTGATACCCCGGTATGCGTTGTCAAGGTAAATGTTGGCACCTGACGGGCTTGACCGGACCGTGATCTGGCCGTTTGTGTTGGGAGTCGGGCCGGGTGTTACCGGCACCAGGTTCGCATTGATATCAAAGACGCCTCCCGCCGTAACAACAGCGTTCACGGTATACGGCTGGTAATTTGCCAGGGTAACGCGGACCGTGTAGGATCCCGGGCTGAGCTGGGTAATGTAGAGCGCGGAAGACGAAATGGTCGTGCCCATGTAATTATTATTCAGATAGACCGCTGCTCCTACGGGTGACGACTGTATCTGGATATCGCCATAGCCGGAAGCCTTCGTGTAAGGGGTCATCCATGAGGACCGGGTGCTGGTCTGGCCGGCCGTTATGGGGAGGGGTTCCGTATAATCATAGTAACCTGCTTTTTTGAGAATCAGGGTGTGAGTACCTGCAGAAAGGCCGCCAATGATTTGCGGGGTTGTTCCATAATACAGGTTGTCAAGCCAGATGTCTGCATCGCTCGGGTTGGAATTGAGATCCAGGCTGCCGGTCAGCGATGGCCCCTGAGAAAGTGTTACCTCAATGTAGGTTGTAGTAGCAGGATCGCTTGCATAAACATTCTGGGTGTACATCTGGAAGCCGTCCTGGTAGACCGACAGGGCATGATAACTGTTCGATGTTGTCGTAAACGTGGTCGGGGTATGTAGACAGAGATAGTGGTCGAGGCACACCAATGCCCCCGAAGGGCTCGAAGTAATCTGAAGATACGCTACGTTTTCAGCTGCTGCTGGGACAATACTGGTAATGATACCAATAAGAAGGATCGCTGTGAGAAACAACGATCGTGTGTTCAGGAATCTTTGTGGCATGGGTGATTGCAGGTTTTATGAAAAGAATAGTATGTCCCCAAATTGCATTTTTTGCATCTCCTTTTGCACGATTTATGAGGGCACAGGATGGCACCGGTATACGGTGAAACCGGACAACTTTCCGGGAGAGACGGCGCTTTCATCGACGGGAGATCCTCTCCCATCCACATTCTTCGGCTCAATTTTTGTAAGGACGCAAAGATTTTATCAACAGGTAAGATGTGTTAGTCGTGAACGGAAGATCCGGCGTTCCTGGAGATACAAGCGGGTCTTCTGCTCCTTAACCAAGAGGTTACCATATGCCCGAATACCAGAGATGCCAAAAAGAAAAGAGTGATCTGAATACACCTTGTGATAATTGTGGTCAAAAATTTCCCGGGGAAGTCCGGGATCAGGAACCTTCCAACAGAACAGCCAGTCCCGACACTCAGCATCGTGGCATGTATCCCGGTTGGACGTTTTAAAGAAGAGAAGGCGATGGAGAAGTTCTATCGTTTGTATCCGTGTTCTGGGGGCGATTCACGAAGTCCGGTTGCCGGATCATGCCCGTATGGCAGACTGGCGAACTCCGGCAGGCGCCTGAGGTTATTATCACGGGGTCGGGCGCTCTGATCCTCTTCTGTCTTTGCAGAGTGAACGGTTGTGAGATTTTCTTCTATCAGATGGTAATTATAAAGGTGATCACACAATGTTTTATATATTAAGTTAAACTAACCTATGGTAAATCACATGGGGGCGTCCGAACCGTGAACTTCAATAATTTCACCATAAAATCACAGGAGGCTGTAGCGAAAGCAACGGAGCTTGCAGCGGCAAAACAGAACCAGGCCATCGAGACATCGCATCTCCTGAAGGGGATGCTCGGGGTTGACGAGAATGTCATCCCCTACCTCCTGAAAAAAGTGAACGTGAACCCCGATGTTTTCATCCCGGCCCTAGACCGTATCATCGATGCTCTTCCCACAGTCAGCGGCGGGGAGCAGTTCCTCTCAAACGATGCGACAAAGGCCCTGCAGAAAGCTATCGCGTTTTCCCAGGAATCCCATGATGAATTTGTATCCCTGGAGCACCTGCTCCTCGGGATCCTTTCGGTGAACGACAAGACCTCCCGGCTCCTGAAGGAGAACGGGGTGAACGAGAAAGACTTAAAGACCGCTATAACCCAGTTGCGAAAAGGTGCCACCGTGAACAGCCAGAATGCGGAAGATACGTACAATGCCCTGGAAAAATATGCCCGGAACCTGAATGAACTTGCCCGGAGCGGTAAACTCGACCCGGTCATCGGCAGGGACGAGGAGATAAGGCGGGTACTGCAGATCCTTTCCCGGAGAACCAAGAACAATCCGATCCTGATCGGGGAGCCCGGCGTGGGAAAGACCGCCATTGCCGAAGGCCTCGCCCACCGGATCATTGACGGGGACGTCCCGGAGAACCTGAAGACCAAGCAGATCTTCTCCCTCGATATGGGGGCCCTGATTGCCGGGGCCAAATTCAAGGGAGAATTTGAAGAAAGGCTGAAAAGCGTAGTCAAGGAAGTGATCTCTGCTGAAGGGGAGATCGTCCTGTTCATCGACGAGATCCATACCCTGGTCGGGGCCGGCGCGAGCGAGGGTGCCATGGACGCCGCCAATATCCTCAAGCCCGCGCTTTCGCGGGGGGAACTGCATGTCATCGGCGCAACAACCTTAAAAGAATACCAGAAATATTTCGAGAAGGACAAGGCACTCGAGCGCCGTTTCCAGCCGGTGATGGTCAATGAACCGGATACGCTCGATGCCATCTCCATCCTAAGGGGAATCAAGGAGAAATACGAGACCCACCACCATGTCCGGATCAAGGACGAGGCGATCATTGCTGCTGTTGAACTTTCGCAACGGTATATCTCCGACCGTTTCCTCCCTGACAAGGCGATCGACCTGATCGATGAGGCTGCATCAAAACTCCGGCTCGAGATCAACTCGAAACCGGAAGAACTGGAAAGTATTGAACGGAAGATCCGCCAGCTGGAAATTGAACGGGAAGCCATCAAGCGGGAGAAGGACCAGGGAAAACTGAAGGGCCTGAGCGAGGAGATCGCAAACCTGACCGAGGAGCGGAACCGGCTGCAGGCAAAGTGGCAGGCAGAAAAAGATCTTGTTGACCAGATCCAGGTGCGGAAAACGGAGATCGAGAACCTGAAATTCGAGGCCGAAGGTGCTGAGCGCAACGGTGACCTCGGCAAGGTTGCAGAGATCCGTTACGGCCGTATCCCGGAGGCCGAAAAGACCATGGAGGCCCTCAAGGGAAAACTGACCGTGCTGCAGAAGGATTCCGCGATGGTGAACGAGGAGGTGGATGCTGAGGAGATTGCCGAAGTGGTCTCGCGCTGGACCGGCATCCCCGTGAGCCGGATGCTGCAGAGCGAGAAACAGAAACTGCTGGGCCTTGAAGCAGAACTCCACAAGCGGGTTGTGGGCCAGGATGAGGCCATCGAAGCAGTGTCCAATGCAATCCGCCGGAGCCGTGCCGGCCTGCAGGACACAAAACGCCCGATCGGGTCGTTCATCTTTCTCGGGACGACCGGTGTAGGAAAGACAGAACTCGCAAAAGCCCTTGCGGAATTCCTGTTCAACAACGAGAACAGCATGGTCCGGATCGATATGTCGGAGTACCAGGAACGGCATACCGTTTCCCGGCTGGTCGGGGCGCCCCCGGGCTACGTGGGCTATGAAGAGAGCGGGCAGCTGACAGAAGCGGTCCGGAGAAAACCCTATTCCGTGGTACTGCTGGACGAGATCGAGAAAGCCCACCCGGATGTGTTCAACATCCTGCTGCAGGTCCTTGACGACGGCCGACTGACCGACAACAAGGGTCGCACGGTGGATTTCAAGAATACCATCATCATCCTGACTTCGAACATCGGGTCGCACCTTATCCAGGAAAACCTGGAGCAGGTCACCGACAAGAACCGGGAAGATCTCTTCGAACGTACCCGCGAACAGGTCTTCGACCTGCTCAGGAAGACCGTCCGTCCCGAATTTCTCAACCGGATCGATGAGATCATCATGTTCCGTCCGCTGACAAAAGACGAGATCCAGACGGTTGTTGCGCTGCAACTGGAAAACGTCCGGAAGATGCTTGGCAAAAGTGAGGTCCGGCTTACGGCGACAAAGAAAGCGGTCCAGTACATCGCAACCCTTGGCTTTGACCCGCAATTTGGTGCACGGCCGATCAAACGGGTTATCCAGAAGAACCTGCTGAGGATTTCGAATAACGTCAGAGATTTCGAGTGTAAAAATACCCCCAAGCGTTTT
>CAZCZK010000011.1:0-30654 GCA_964503195.1 uncultured Methanoregula sp. | reverse complement strand
CGATGCGGACCTGTATGCCTGCCTCTCCATGCAGTACCACTACCGGGCAATGGACATGAAGAGGGACCGGGTCCTGAGCATACCGGGAGAGGACTTCCGGAAGATGACGGCCATGGACAAAAGGAGAGCCGCCGTCCTTGACGATGTCTGCACCTGCTTTTATAAGGATACCTTTGACCGGTACCGGTTCCGGGACCTGAATTTTGCCGAAGACCTGGACATGGGTATCCGGCTGCTGGCCGCCGGCCACAAACTGGCATTCCTCACCTCGACGGCGGTCATACACTCGCACAACCGGGATGCGGGGTACTTTTTCAAACGGTCCTATGTTGAATCAAAAACAATCCCCGCAATCCTGGGACAGCCATTGCAGGCCAACCCGGAGAGCCTGCGGCCGGTTTCGGAGGTTGCCGGGGAATTGTATGCAGAGTATTGCCAGCTGCTCCACGCGTTCTCTGACCCGGCCATACGCCTGTCTGATTCCATGGATGACCGGGATTTTTTCCACATCCTCGAGCACTCCCTCAGGTCAGCAGGAACGGCTGCACGGGTCCCGGAGGAGGATCCCACGGGGTTCCTGAGCGAGCTCCGGCGGGTGCTGGACTGCTGTGCCGTTCCCGTCCCGGATGCGGTTATCGTGACCAGTCATTTTACCCGTACCCTGGATGCCTTCTTCTCCCACGCAGAACAGCACCCGGTCCGGTGCAGCAGGGAAGACCTGAAGCAGGCGGTCTCAAAAGTATTCGCCATCTATGCCGGCGCCCGGCTCGGCAACCTCTCCCGTGCCCGGGAAGGGGATGCGACCATGCCATGTATCGACCGTGTGCTGAGCGGGGGCGTATAACATGCATATCCTCATCGTCGTCCACCAGTTCTTCCCCCGGTGGTATACCGGGACCGAACGGATGGCCCTCAATAATGCCCGGCAGCTGATCCGTATGGGACATTCCGTGGAGGTCCTGACGTACGGCATCACGGACGATCTCAGTGAATTCTCAAGAGAGATCGGGGGCTGCCTGCTCCGGGAGTATTATGTCGGCCCGGTCCGGGTTACCGCCATAAAACAGAAGACCATACCCGTGGATATCGATTTCCGGATCTTTCACACGGACACCGAAGAGGTGCTCACCCGCATCATTGCAGACAAAAAACCTGACATCATCCACATCTGTCACCCCTCGCGGCTGGGAAGTGTCGCAAAGATTGCCCGTACCCTTAACATCCCCGTTGTCTTAACGGTAACCGACCTGTGGCTTATCTGCCCAAAAGCCATCGCCATTACCGATGACGGGACCCTCTGCCCGGGATCCGAAGGGGGCAGCCGGTGCCTCACCCGGTGCAGCCTGGGCCAGGACCGGGAGAAGATCCAAAAACGGCACGAGGACTCGGTATCGCTTCTCGGGAGCCTGGACCGGGTGGTCTTCGCCACCACCTTCCTGCAGGCATTTTACCGGAAGCACACCGACCTCCACCATACAGCGATGATCCGGTTCGGGATCGATTACGCCATTGTCCGGAAGAACACCCGGCGCTATGCACCGGGGGACCCGCTCACCTTCGGCTTTTTGAGCGTCCTCACCCCCCACAAGGGTGCACATATCCTGATCGAGGCCTTCAGCAGGGTGGCGTGCGAAAATGCCCGGCTGAAGGTCCATGGCAGTTACTTCTGGAACACCCACTACAACGATACCCTCCAGTCCCTGGCCGGCAGGGACCCGCGGATCGAGTTCTGCGGACCGTACGACTACGAACGTATGCCCCACATCCTCAGCGAGACCGATGTCCTCGTGCTGCCGTCCCTCTGGTGGGAGAACTCCCCCCTGGTCCTCCTGACGGCCTGCGCCCATGGCGTGCCGGCCATTGTCACCGACCTCGGGGGGATGACGGAGATTGTCCGGGACAACATCAACGGCTGGTCGTTTCCGGCAGGGGACGTCAGTGCCCTTGCCCGGGTGCTGGAAACGGTCTGTTCGGATCCTTCGGTATTGAATACCATGAAGGAACATATCTCCCATCCTCCGCGGATTGAGGAGGAGACCTTCGCGTATGAACAGTTGTTTGACCACGTGCTGCAGGGCAGAACAGGGATACCCTGATACGGCGGGGGGTGATTGCGATCGGCAGTAAGAGATGTCTCGTCCTCGGGGGAAACGGGTTCCTCGGCTCCAACCTGGCAGAAGCCCTCCTCCGGCAAGGCCATGACGTCGTGCTCTATGACCGGTTCAGCCAGGGGATGAAAAATACCAGCCATCTCCGTGAACGGGTCACCATGGTGAGGGGGGATCTCGCGGACATCCCGCTCCTCTCAAAGACCATGACGGACGTGGATTATCTCTTCCAGTACATCTCCACAACCAACCCCGCCACTGCTCTCCAGGACCCGCTGGCCGATGCCGAATCGAACCTGCTCGGGTCGCTCCGGGTGATGGATGCTGCGGTAAAGAACCATGTTGAGAAAATCATCTTTCCCTCCTCCGGCGGCACCATTTACGGGGAGAGCACCGGAAAACCGATAGCGGAGACCACCCCCCTCGAGCCGGTGAACCCCTATGCCATCGTGAAGATGACCCTGGAGCGGTACCTCCGCTATTACCATGAGGCGTATGGCATGGATTTTCTGGTCATACGGTACGCGAACCCGTACGGCCCCCGCCAGCGGGGCAACAACCGCCAGGGAGTTATCCCCATTTTCCTCCACCGGATCCTCAGAAATGAGCGCCCGGTCATATACGGGGACGGCAGCGCGGTCCGGGACTATATCTACATCGATGACGCCATCGCCGCCACCCTGGCGGTTCTTCATGCTCGCCCAAAAGAGAAGGTCTTCAACATCGGGTGCGGGTACGGCACTTCCCTGAACGAGCTGATCGCCATCATGGCGGAAGTTACCGGAAAAGAGATCCCGGTGGAATATACCCGGCCCGAGATCACCCGGGTCTCCCGGATCGTGCTCGATATCTCCCGGATCCAGCGGGTGACCGGGTGGAGACCGGAGACCGGGCTCCGGGACGGCATAGCACGGACCTGGGAGACCCTGAACGGGCGGTGAGCCGGGGGAAAATACGGGGATGGGCAAGGGAGAAACGCACACCGGATCCGCACCAGAAAAATCGTTGAAAAAGAGGGTAAAAAAATGAAGACAAAAAAAACCACCAATGGTATCGTTCCCTGGTTCCTGGTCACCGGCATCATGACGCTGGTCCTGATCTCAGGATGCAGTTCACCATCAGCGGATTCCCCGCCGCCGCTCATCACCACGACGACTCCCGCCACGCCACAACCTCCCGCTCCCTCCCCCCCGGTGACAGGGGGAGGAACGTGCCGGCCGGGTCTGACCTGGTGTAATGGTCATTGCAGCGATCTCTCCGCAGACATCGGGGATTGCGGGGCCTGCGGCACTGCCTGTCCTTCCGGACAGGCATGCACTGATGGGCAGTGTTGCCCGAGGGGCCAGGCGCTCTGCAACCGGGTCTGCAGCGATCCGGCCACCGACCGCGAAAACTGCGGCAGGTGCGGGAATGCCTGCCCGGATGGGTCCGTGTGCAGTGCCGGAAAATGCCTGAATATGAATATTGTCTGTCCTCCGGGACAGACCGGGTGTCCTGACGAACGGTGCCACGATCTCACCTCCGAGAACATGAACTGTGGCAGGTGCGGGAATGTCTGCCCGGCCTACTCCGGGTGCACGAATGGGGTCTGCGTTGCCATGGACGATGAAAATCTTCAGAATTACGTCATAAATATGCCCCTATAACATCCGGGCCGGGCTGCAGGTCGTTCTGACAGGCCGTATCACCAACCAGTATCCGGCAACAATACCGCGGGGACAGCGGAAAAAAGCCATACCCTACAACATGCAACAATGCTTTGCAAAGTGTTATATTCCGGCATGCGTATCTCATTCCCGGGGATAAGACGGGGCTTGAGTGCCTATGACCGACAATTCTGAATTTTCCCGGGATATCCCGGATAGAAGCATGATAGAGCGTCTCCGGGCCGGGCGGCCGGATGCCACGCGGTTCCTTGCAATCCTCTCGCGCTCCTACGAGTATATCAGGAATCTCCCGCTCAAAGGAAAGGGCTCATCGAAAACTATCCGGGAGAAGATCCGATCCTGGTTATGACCGTTGGGAAACGGCATTTTTTTCGTTTTTTTTGATCTCTAAAAATTATTTGATATTCATTATGACGCTCTCGGGGGCTCTGCCCCCGCCGCTATGGCCACCCCCGGTTGCGATTGAGCCGTATTACCTGTACGAAATCGTGGAGAGATTTCCCGTTCAGGTACTACCAAGGCATCGCAACGCGCCATGAGCCCCCGATGGGGGGAGGGCTGGCGCAAGGGGGGCGATCATCACGTGATAAGAGGATTTCTAAAGGAGCAGTCTTTTAGTAACACCAGAACGGCTCCGGTTTTAACGGGTACCATTTTTCCCCTTCGCCGCACACGTTCCCCATCTGATAATCCGGCAGCGTGACCCGGCATTTCATGCAGAACCGGTATGAGAAGGTCTGGTGTACGGGAGGAAAACCTGTTCGGGACCGGGTGTTCTCCACCGGAATAGGTTTGACACTGCGCACGATCTTTTGAGCGCTTATTGTTTCACTGCAAGGATCATGTCCTGGTAACTCACGGGGTCCTTCCGTCCGCACCAGGAACCGTATAAGACCGGTTCCTTAATACCGAACCGGTTCTGTGCAAAAATCTCCTTCACGTAGTCTTCGTTATACGCAAGGGCTATTTCATGGGTGGTCGGGTCAATGGTCCGGTAGACCCCGAACTCGTACCGGAAGTCCAGTTCAGGGGTCTTCTCTTTGATGAGCGCCAGGGATTCCCGGTTCAGGAGGAAGAAGGTTATGAGGCACCGTCCCCCGGGTTTTGTGACCCGGTAAATCTCGGTGAGATAGTGCTCGAGATCCGTGGGCACCAGGTGGGTGAAGACCGAGGAGAGGTTCACAAAATCAAAAAAATTGTCCCGGTACGGGAAGACAAAGTCCTTTGATAACGTTGTCCCTCCGGGGTTGTACGCATGGTTGTAGAGGTCCGCGTGGGTAAAATGGAAATTCGGGAACCGCGATGAGATGTTCTCCGTGCACCAGGTAATGGATTTTTTATTGATATCGAACCCGGCATAACACCCGCTGCCGGTAACGTAATCCGTCAGGGGTATCGCGATCCGCCCGCAGCCGCACCCGACATCGAGGATTTTTTCTCCTGGTTTCAGGGCACCGTATTTTTTAAAGAACCCCAGGAATTCCCGGCCAACCGCTTCAAAACCTGCCCCGACACTGTCCTGCAGGTCCGCTGGAGGCAGCGGGATCTTCTCTTTTTTAAACAGGTTCCTGATGAACTGGTCCACCGGTTTCACACAAACCGTTTCGTTTTGAATCACATAAATACTGCCCATTTTCTCCCGTTGATAAAAATGCCGGGAGAACCCCCCGGAGGTTAGACGGGGTGCCTGGCCGGCCCCGGACCGCTAGGATACAACCAGGCTGCTCGCGTTCAGGCCGTATACCCGGTAGCCCGGGCTGATGGAGGTGTTCCGGGTCACTGCACAGAACCGGACCGTCCGGGGTTCCGGCTCCAGCACATCGTCCGGGGTGAGAACCAGGAACGTATTATGGTATTCCGGGTCGTACCCGTAGAAAAGAACGGGTTCATCCCGGCCATCCATGAAGCCCGAGAGGTCATAATACCGGTCCAGGTACGTGCGCTCACTCATTGAAGAGAAGACCTCCGGGCGTATCAGGGGGGAGAACGTGTGCCGCGGGTCCGTACGGTCCAACTGACGGAGGAAAGGCATCCCATCATCCGCCCGCATGGTGAAACTGGTCTCGTTTTCGGGACAGGTGATCAGGTGGGGGGGAGGCGGCCCTCCGGTCATGGTCTCAGCCAGGGCCGGCCCGAAGACGGGAACGCAGAAGACCGCACAGAGGACGAGGAGCCCCGCCGCAACGGGAACGGCAATATCCCGGAGGATGAGCGGTGAGGGGGCGTTGCTCCTCACCTTCAGATCAGCGCCGGACCGCCAGCCAAGGACCGAGAGCGTTATCCCCAGAGCGAGAGTGGGGAAGATCACCGCAAGGGTCCGGATCCCCCCGTCCGTAAAGAAGAACGGGAGCGAGAGGAAGGTGGAGACCAGGGTCAGGGACATGAGGAGCCGGAGATCATCGCGGGAAGAATAGAGGAAGAACCGGGCCATGCCGCCGATCAGGCACACCATGACAAGGACCACCACGAGGAGCGGGACCGGACCGATCTCCGCCAGCCGTGGCGCAGGGGTGAGGATCCGGATCATATGGTCAACGAACTGGGAAGGTGCGTTCAGGTACCCCTGGAGTATTGCCCCAATGAACCGGCCGGGATCGGCAGCGATCAGCGCAAAGGCCTTCTGGTAGATGAAGGCATACATCTGGCCTTCGGGCAGGGTGGCAGTCTCCACGGGAAAATCCACCAGGTACTGCTCCCAGCCTTTTCCGCCGGCTGCAAGGCCATACAGGATGGCAGCATAGTTGCCAAATGCCAGTCCCTTGCCATCCCCGAACAACCAGAACAGGCTCTGGTTGAGGAGCACGCCCAGGCCGGCCGGGAGCAGGGTGAAGACCGCATGTTTCCAGGAGAACGAGTCCTTGTGGTGAAAAAACAGGCCCGCAAGGATGAACAGGACGGGGAAAAAGAGGAACGGCCCGGGCCGGATCATGAACCCGACCGTGAAGAAAAAAACCCCGGCAAGGTACGTTAAAAAACTCCTTCCGGCAAGACCCCGAACCACCAGGAGAAACGAGAGGCATCCGAAGAAGAGCCCCAGGGGTTCACTCACGTTTTCCGCGAGAAAAAAGGCTGATAGGGAGAAGAGGGCAAGGAACATGACCAGGCCGGACTGGCGGTCAATGGTCCGGGAGACAGCAAGGGCAGCATAGACCGCGATACCCCCCAGGAGCGCTGCCTGGAGCAGGATGGCCAGCCGCAGGTCGAAGCCGACGAGGAGCAGCCGGAACGCAAGAAAGAGGGATGTGACCGGGCGCCGCTGGTTCCAGGCATCGAGCGTCCCTGTATCCAGGACATAGGCAGCACCATGGTAATAGGCCCCGGCATCAAAAACGGGCAGCAGGCCCCCGGCATTGTTCTGCAGGAAAGTCCCCGTGCTCCAGGCAGAGAGGACCGGTATGCAGAAGAGGCCGGCCGCAAGGGTCAGCAGGAGGAGGAGCTGCCATTCGGGCAGGTTCCCCACCGGTGCCGGCAGGAGACGGCGACCGGTCCGGGAACCGTACGCAGCGAGGGCACCCATGACGAGGCAAAGACAGAACAGGACCAGGCTTAACGATGAAAACAGGGGGAGAAGCCCGTGGACCGGTTCTGCATACAGCCCGACAAAGAGGAGGAGGGCAAGTGCAATACCGGCGATGAGGACGCCCAGAAGTCCCTGCGCCAGGGCCACGAACCGATCGCCCGGCATCACGGTCATCCACCCTGTCGCTTGTCCGGTTGCAGGAGGACATTCCGGGTCGCGCCGGCCGGTATGAGTGCTCTCAGTGCTCCGGCATCGAGCGGGAGTTCCTTTTTGGTATCTGCATCGAGAAGCGAATACTCCAGTCCTGCCAGACCCTGGATCATCCTCTCAAAGGACCGGCTTTTGGGATCGAACAGATAGGGGGCAAGTTCCATGAGGATGAGGGGACGATTGCGCGAGAGGGTCTCAAAAGCGCCCTGCAGGACGCTCTGTTCATTGCCATCCACGTCGATCTTTATCACATCCACCTTCCCGATCCCGAGGTCCCGCACCACCGCATCGAGGGTTGACGTGGCAGCCCCGGTGGTCTCCATCAGCCTGCCGCCATGGTCCCGGTGCAGGGACTCCTCCTCCCCGAAGAGGGGCCAGCTCGAATAGATCGCCGGCGCGAGACCTGCGTTCTCATCCGCGGTCAGCATGTACTGGAGGACGGTTATCCGGGGGGCGAGGTCCGGGTTGAGGGCAATCGTTGCCCGCATCTTGCCGATCGCATACCTCGTCGGCTCACACGCGATAACCCGCCCGCTCTCCCCCACGAGCCGGGCGAGCGGCAGGGTATGGGACCCGATATTTGCCCCGATATCCAGCACGGTATCGCCCGGCCGGACCACCTCCTTATAGAGGTCCAGGGTCCGGTTTTCAAAACCCCCGAGCAGGTAGATGGAGAAATCGATACCTTCCCGCAGGTCAAGGTCCCAGGTGATCCCCCGCCGGCTGACAACGGCATGACCCGAGAGCCCCGCAAGTTTCCTCAGGCTGAGGATGCAGGTGCAGGCAAGGCGTGCCAGGGCAATTTTGGTGCGGGTTCTGATGGTGATCATACGGTGGGGGGTTCCTGCGTATTCTTGGGACCCGTGCCGGGTTCCGCCGTCTTTTCCAACACACAGAACAGGCGGAACGCCATATACGGGCCCAGTACCGGCAGTATTCGTTGTTCAAACGCAAATAGATAGTGAAAGACGGGACGGGGGAGCAGGCACCAGGGGCGGAACCCTCCCGAGAGCGGGAAGGCGAACATATCCTGGTAGTGGAGCCGGAGGATCTCGAGGCCGGGGAAGTGCCTCCTGAACCGTTCCCGGCAGGTGAAGAACAGCAGCGTGGGAACCGCCTGGTTGGCATCAAAGGGTTCCCGTGCGGAGTTTCGGGCAGGGCCGGTGAACGGGTCTGCCCCCATCAGCACGGGTTCATGGTGGAAGAGGGAGTACACGAGTCGGCTGAACGGCGTTATCGCGGGCTCGACCAGGATAATCCTGCCGCCGGGAATGAGGACCCGTTCTGCTTCCTCCAAAAATGCGCCCGGCGCCTCGAGATGGTGGAGGACATCGATCAGGACGATATTTGCCAGGGAGGAACTGCGGAGGGGGAGCCGGTGTGCATCCGCCTGGATATCCTGCCACGGCACCCGGACTATATCAAGCGAGAGGGTATCTGAAGAGTCCTGCCGGAAATTTCCGCAGCCGCACCCGACCTCGAGGGTCCGCCCGCTGATGCAGGATGTGCGTATCTCATCGAAGTACGTCTGGTACAGGTCACGGAGAACCGGTTTTTCCCGCCACACGTTCCGGTGTGTCTCGAGCACAGTTCTGGCAAAGTCTGTCTGCATGGTCAGGAGTCCCGGTCAGAATGCCTTCAGTTTCCGGAAGGCAAACACGACCATCCTGACCAGCAGGAAGCCATGGCTCACCCGCGAGATCTGCGTTGTCCCGTACTGGCGGCTCGCATAGCGGATCGGGACCTCCACGACCTTGAGGTTGAGCTTCGTTGCACCAAAGATCAGGTCGAAATCCCCAAACGGGTCGAAATCCCCGAAATACGAGCGGTTCCTCACGATCTCACGGTAATGTTTCTTCTCGAGCGCCTTCGTGCCGCAGAGCGTGTCGGTGAACCGCTGGTTCAGCAGGTAGGTGAACAGGATGGAGAAGATCCGGTTCGCGATCCGGTTGAGGAACCGCATCGCTTCCTTCTCCATGGGGTACACCAGGCGGGAACCGTTGATAAATTCCCCTTTACCGCTTGCCAGGGCCTCGTAAAACTTCGGCAGGTCTTCCGGGGGCATGGTCAGGTCGGCATCCAGGATCATGAGAATGTCCCCCCGGGCAATGCCAAACCCCGCCATGACGGCATCGGCTTTTCCGATCCCCGGCTGAGAGAGGACTTTGATATCACGCCCGGGCCACAGAGCGATCACCCGGTGGATCTCCTCGAGGGTCCCGTCAGTACTGTGCCCCTCCACATAGATGATCTCCATGTCCGTACAAAAGGGGGGGATACGGGTGAGTGCATGCTCAATATTGCCCCGCTCGTTCCGGCAGGGGATCAGGACCGTTGTCGAGAGGGATCGCGTCTCCGGCTGCACAGCCGGACGGGCTACCGCATAGGTCCTCAGGCAGAACATCCGGATGAGGGGGAGGGTTGCGATAAACCGGTTGAACAGGTGGCCAAGCCCGAGAAGGTTGTACGGGCAGATGATGCGCCAGTCCTGCTTAATCACTTCAAAACCCGAGAGCCCGATCAGGTTCCTGATATCCTCTGAGGAGAGCCAGTTCTGTTCAACCTGCGGTCGCTTGAGCCGGAGCAGCTCCGCCACCTTCAGGAAGGGTTCCCACCCGGTATTGTAATACGTGATGACCAGCCGGGTCTCCGCAGTGGCAAGCCGGTGCAGCAGTTCAAGGAAGGTCTGGATGTCATCGAGTTCCCCGATCACATCCGAGAGGATGATGATATCGAACGTCCCCTCTAGCCCTTTGAGCGTTGCTGCCTGTTCGATATCGCCGGCAATAAACCGGAGGGCCGGGTAGCGTTCCTGAGCTTTTGTGACAGCTTCTTCATTGAAATCGATCCCGACCCCAAAGGACGGCCCTAACGATGCAAGCAGGTCGCCGGTCCCGCAGCCGAGGTCGAGGACCCGGAGCCCGCGGGGGATCAGAAACCGGAGGTACCGGAAATGTTCCCCGCGGAAGTACCGGTTCCTGCCACGCCACTGCTCTTCAGCATCCGTCAAGGCACGACTGTTCCTGAGGATCCGCACTTTCCGGTCTGACAGGAGCTGTCCGGTCATCGGGTTCAGCCCACCTCAGAGGGTTCAATGTCCGTTGGCTTCATGGTCCGCAGCGAGATCCCCGTCCGGAATAGAATCCAGCCGCCAATACTTAAAAACAATCCATAGGTCATGCCCTGCATCACCAGCGAATAGGCAACGGCAGCCGTGGTGGAGATGCCAAAGGGGTATAAGGCGAGGATGCAGGCCACCTGGTAGATCCCGAAATAGCCGGGCACGGAGGGCAGGGCACTGCCGGCAAAGATAAAGATGCAGAGGATGACTGCCGCGACAACGGGCAGGTTCCAGCCAAAGGAGAGGAACAGGACAAAAAAGGTTGCGGTATCCAGAAGAAAGGCGAGGATTGTCAGGCCGGCGACGTTCAAGAACCGCACCGGGTCGTTCAGGGTGGATGCACCGCTGTGGAGACTGCCGTAGGTCCGGAAAAGGGCTTCGACCCAGGCCTTGGGAAACCAGGCAAAAAGCCGGAAAAGGTGCTCTTCATATCTCCTGCCCCAGACGATGAAGACGAGCAGGAGCAGGAGGAGGCCTATAAAGACCAGGGCAAAGACCGATACTGCGGCCGGAATAGCGATCGTGTCCCCGGCTGCGAGGAGCAGGATACCGATGAAGAGCGGGAGCATAAGCCCGTCAGCCAGCCGGTCAACGACGGCGCTGGCGATGATCCGGCCTTCAGATAAGCCCGTGAACCGTTTCAGCGCGATGATGCGGATGATCTCCCCGGCCCGGGCGGGATAGATCAGGTTGCCCAGGTATCCCAGGTTGGCAGATTTCCAGAAAGACCAGAAATGGACCGTATCCTCGCCGGTGATCAGGTTCCAGCGGAACGACCGCACCACCACGCCGGCAAGGATCAGGATGCCTGCACCGGTCAGCCAGAACACATCCAGCGTCCGGAGGGTTGAGGCGAATAATTCCCAGTCGATGTGCAGGATGATATAGAGAAGAAGGACGCAACTGACGAGAACGCCTGCAGAGAGTACCAGCTTGCCCAGAAAAGATCGGTTGATTCCTGTCAGCAGTGACATCTCCTGGAAGCCCTGACCCGGTGGGCAGGATAATAACAGGGATATTTTTGCCGTTTTTCCTATTAAATGGGTCGTGTCAGGGATCGGCTGAAATGCCATGGGCAGACCCCGCTGCTATAGACTCCCCCGGTTGCGATGGGGCCGTATTTCCTGCACGGAACCGCGGATCCTGTTCCGGTGATACCAGGGCATCGTGTTGAGCCATGGGCACTCAAGGGGGCAGGGCTGGCGCACGGGTGCGCTCATCACGGGAAAAGAGGATTTCTCCCGAGCAGGATTTTTCACGGTTCCGTTGATGCAAGGTAATCCCCCGTATATTCGTTCGTGAGAAGTCCGGAGCATCGAAACAGACCGCAATATTCATATCCCCTGATGGAATAAAGGCTGTATCATATAATCTCTTAAATTCTGGTAAAAAAAAAACGGATGTGACACGATATGAGGACGGTTCATGTATTCATCCTGGCAGTAATCATAACCCTGGTTGCCGCCGGGACTGTTTTTGCGCAGGAGACCACAGCAGATGGAGGTCCGGGTGTACTACCTCCGGGGAATGCTCTGCTCCCTTATGACCCCCCGGTTGCAATCATGGAGGAGGATGCCGACCTGCCTGCGGAGGGGGGAGCAGATGTGTCCCTCCCGTCCGGGGATAGCTTGGGCAGCCTCTCGGGCAGCCTGAATACCGGGAGGTACCTGTACAATACATACCCGCTCAACATTGATGCCGGCACTTCTCCTGCGGTCATATCGAGGTTTCCCGGATGGTACGACCTGTTCTACTTCGACGGTCCAAACCTGAACACCAGCTCGAAAGGGCAGGGTGACACCCAGGGGTATGACTGGGAAGGAAAGCTTGATTTCCTGACCCATGCCTATTCCCCGGCAGCCTTTTCTGAGAATGAGTCGCATGTCGGCGTCTTCTATGTAGGGGGGGTTTCACACAGCCTCTACATGGCCGAGTGGGTGAATGGAGCAGGCTGGTCCGACGGTATACAGGTATCCGGGTTTATCGGGGACGTATACTCCACCCCGTCAGCCGTATCCCGGTACGAGGGGAATGTCGAACTGGTGTACCTGAATGCATCAGACTACCTGATCCACAAGACCCGCACCGACGGCACCTGGTCAGCGGGAGAGGTCATTGCGACACAGCATACGATCCGGTACGGTGCCAGCCTGGTCCCCCGGTCATCGGCCATTAAACACCTGACCGGGTTTACCGTGTACGCTAACGCCCCCTATAATAACCATGTCTGGTCCCGGAACTGGAACCCGATCCTGGGATGGGGGGACTGGCAAGACACGGGCATGGACAGCTTCTCGTTTGTCAGTTCATCCGTGAGAACGTATGATGACGGGACCAACACGTTCTCCCGGATCGATCTCATCACGAACGCAACAACAGGTTCCGATGATTTCCGCTGGAATGTTTCGTATGACGGGGGTACAACCTGGAGGCCGGAACCCTACACCGAAGGCGGACGATTAGTCATCTCAACACGGGATTCAGTGCCGGTCGTTGCCTCCTCCCGGTATAACCGCGTGGAATTTACGGGGGGGAGCGGGAACCTGTGGGAACTGATCTGGAGAGCCCCGACACGGTCTGAGATCGGGGTCTACGAGAACGGCAACTGGTATCTCGATGCCAACAGCAACGGGGTGTACAACGCCGGTACTGACAAGAAATACGCATTTGGCACCACCGGGTGGACACCCGTTACCGGTGACTGGGACGGGGACGGGATGAACGAGATCGGCATCTATAAGGACGGGGCCTGGTATCTTGATGTCGATGGGGACGGTAAATTCGATGGCGGTGACATGAACTTTGCGTTCGGTGCAGCCGGATGGCTCCCGGTGATCGGTGACTATGACCGGGACGGCCGGGACGAGGTCGCCATCTACCGGGACGGTTCATGGTATATTGATTATAACGGAGACGGGACATGGAACGCCGGTGACAAGAATTACGGGTACGGTGCACCCGGCTGGACTCCGCTGTCCGGGCAGTGGAAATACAATACGGCCGGATCCAGTGGAAATTATGACAAAGTCGCTGTGTTCAGGGACGGGGCCTGGTATCTTGATATGAACGGCAACGGGGCATATGATGACGGGACTGACGGTGCCTACGGCTTCGGTGCTCCCGGCTGGACCCCGGTCAAGGGGGACTGGAATGGTGACGGAACAACCAACATCGGGGTCTATAACAACGGGGTCTGGTACCTCGATAATGATGGCAGCGGCACCTGGAATGCCGGTGACAAAAACTACGCCTTCGGCGGTCCGGGGTACCGGCCGGTTGTCGGGGACTGGACAGCCGACGGCATAACCGAGATCGGGGTCTCCAATGGCGGAACGTGGTACCTTGACTACAATGGTGACGGCACGTTCAATGCCGGAGACAAAACCTACGGGTTCGGTGCTCCCGACCTGACGCCCCTCATTGGCGGCTGGATCTGAATAACCGGCTCACCGGTTCTTTTTTTTTCTCGTATGAGATTATTTCGGAAACTCTGACGCTCCCACACGTATGCCGACATGCCACCTCCCCCCATAACGGGATGGTGAAGAGAGAGATCACCGGAGTTCATGGCTGCCCCCGTTATTGCATTACAATAACATCCTGTCTCCCAATGGGAAACAACGCGGCCCGGAGGGTGTGTTTCCAGAGAAAAATGGGTAAAAAAGAGCACTTTTATGCATCCCGATGGCACGGGAAGGGACACGGAATACCCGTATTACGGGGGATAATGGGAGAAGCCACGAGGATTCAGCCGATCACAATATTCATCTCATCTGAATGAAAAATGGCTATGTAGTACCATTACTGGATACGATTTTTACCAGCGGATGTGACAGGATATGAAATTCAGCCATATTTTCTGCCTTGCGGTCATTATAACCCTGATCGCGGGAGGGATAGTCTCAGCACAGGAGAACAGCGGTGCAAGGGAACAAACGTCGCCGGGAAATATCGTGATCCCGCATACGGTTCCGGAGGTGAATGCTGCCAACAGTACGGGGGCAGCTGACGACAGGGCTGGTCTTGTACCCGTCATTCGTTCAGCGGACTCATCGCTGCCATCAGAGGACGCTTCCAGCAACCTGATCACCGGGCGGTACCTGTACCTCAAATTATCGCAGAGGATCAACAACGGAACCACGCCCGCGGTCGTATCCCGGGTTCCCGGGAAGTTCGAGCTCTTCTACTTCGACGGGCAGAATGTCAACACCACTACCAAGGGGATGGGCAACCTCTCCTGGGATGGCCCGGAGACCGTGCTCGACATCCTGAGCAAGGTATATTCACCGGCAGCCTTCTCAGAGAACGCGTCGCATGTCGGTGTCTTCTATGTCGGGGCAGGTACCCATGGCATCTATACGATGGAGTGGAACGGGGCCTGGTCCGGCCTTGAACCGAGATTTTCGAACGAGGTCTACTCGACCCCGGGTGCCGTATCCCGGAAGCAGGGCAATGTCGAACTGGTGTACCTGAATGCCTCCGACTACCTTATCCACCGTACCCGCACTGATGGGAACTGGTCGGCAGGCGAGGTCATCGCGAACCCGACTGCCATCAGGTACGGTGCCAGCATCATCTCGGCAGCATCGGACAGTTTTGATATCTATGCCAATGCAGCATCCAACCACCACGTCTGGACGCGGCACTGGAGCGAGACCGGGGGATGGGAGGACTGGAAGGACACGGGAATTGCCAGCTACTCGTTCGTCAGTGCTTCGGTCCGGAACTATGATGACGGGACAACCAGGTTCAACCGGATCGATCTTGTCACCAATGCAACAACGGTTTCGGACGGGTTCCACTGGACTGTTTCCTATGACGGGGGTTCTTCCTGGAAATCGGAGCCGTACACCGATGGCGGCAACCTGTACCTTGGCACCAATGATGCGATTCCTGCCATTTACTCCACCCACTACAACCGCGTTGAAACGTTCGGCGGGTACGACACCTATATCTATGACCTGATCTGGAGGGCCCCGACGCTCTCCCAGATCGGTATCTTCAGCAACGGCAACTGGTACCTCGATTCCAATGGTAACGGGGTATACAACGTCGGCGTGGACAAGACCTGCGGGTTTGGCACCACCGGGTGGACACCCGTCACCGGCGACTGGGATGGAAACGGCGTCAGCGATATCGGGGTGTACAGGGCCGGGGCCTGGTACCTCGACCTCAACGGTGACGGTGTCTTTGGCGAGGGGGACATGAACTTCGCCTTCGGCACAACCGGCTGGACGCCAGTGATCGGTGACTTTAACCGGGACGGCAAGGACGAGGTCGCCATTTACCGCTGGGGGTCGTGGTATATCGACTATACCGGCGACGGGAAATGGGGCACCGGTGACGAGAACTTCGGGTTCGGGGATGTCAACTGGACCCCGATCGCCGGCCAGTGGAAATACGACTCCGATTCTTCCCTGTCAAGCAAAGATAAGATCGGGGTCTACAAGGAAGGGGCCTGGTATCTCGATATGGATGGCAAAGGCAAATGGAGTGAAGGAGACATGAACTTTGCATTCGGTGCTCCCGGATGGACACCGGTCCTCGGCGACTGGACGGGTGACGGAACAACCAAGGTCGGGGTGTACAAAGACGGCGGCTGGTACCTTGATATGGATGGCGACGGGACCTGGGACGCCGGTGACAAGGTCTATACCTTCGGCAGTGCCGGGTATGAACCGGTTGTCGGTGACTGGACAGCTGACGGCAAGACCGAGATCGGTGTCTCCAACGGGGGAAGCTGGTACCTTGACTCTAATGGTGACGGCACCTTCAATGCCGGTGACAAAAGCTACGGGTTCGGTGCTGCCGGCTGGACGCCGGTCACCGGTGGCTGGATCTGAGCAACCCGTGCCCTTTTTTTTTGGAAACCCGGGCATGAACGAAGAGTTCACACCCGAAGCATAATAATCACCGATATGAGGGCCACCGCCTCAGGGCTCCCTTGTTGGGCATGGCGGGCCAGTTTCGTGTTTTTTAGAATGCTTACGGTGACCCGCCTCAGGGGCATCCCTTTGGGGGCGGCGGCATTCATCGCACGTTATTGAGAGAATGAAAACTCTTCAAATCACCTTTGTTCAATGCAATGTAACAGGGAAATGCCTCAGGTTTTTTCATCCTGTGTGCTTGTGGCCCTTCTGGCATCATGGCTGTTTTCAGGGGAAATCCTCTTTTCACGTGATGATCGCCCCTGCCCGTGGGGCGGGGGTGCGGTGCGATGCCATCGGTATTACCCAGACGGGAAATGTCGCTACCATTGCGTACAGGAAATACAGCCCAATCGCAAACGGGAGATCCCATGCGGCGGGGGCAGAGTCCCCTGGAGTGTCATATTGAATATCACATACCTTCTCCAGAGCAGTTTTTTTTGAGAGACATAAGAAACCTGAATCGTATCTCGCGACTCTCTTGCCCTGCCAGTCCCCAAGGGAGGACAGGAAGCATCAGGATGAAGTCCGGATGTTCCCCGATACGTCATCATCCGGATCGGGGATTGCCACAATGATGGGAGTGAAGACCCGGGGTGCGCCGGCCTCTTCTCAAAAGGGTTTCCCGTAAAATACCTGGTAAACGGTGAGGCGGGTCAACTCCACTTCCCGACCACGGGAATCCACCCGGTCGCGCCGAACGCGTAATTCCTGTCAATTCCGGCATCCCAGACGCCATTGCCATCCTCATCGAGATACCATGCGCCGTCCTCATAGAGAGCAATCTCGTCTTGTCCGTCAGCATTCCAGTCCCCCGTGATGGGGTTCCAGTCAGCCGCACCGAACGAAGAGGATTCCGTGCTGGCATTGATTGCACCGAGACCGTCAAAGTCAATCCTCCACAGACTCCCGGTCTTCGTCCCTACCTCTGTTCTGCCATCAGCGTTCCAGTCGCCGGTTACTGCTGTTGAGCCGATGCCACCAAAGATGATGGTCTTGTCACCGGCACCGAACACGTTGTCTCCGGTGTAATCGAGGTAGTAGACTCCATCCTTGTACACCCCTACGCTGGACTTCTTGTCAGCAGTCCATTTCCCGGTAACCGGTGTCCACCCGGCTCCCCCGAACGCGAAGTTCCCATCGCCCGCATTCCACGTGCCGCTGCCATCATAGTCGAGGTACCAGGCCCCGTCGTTATAGACCCCTATCTTGTCCTTTCCATCCCCGTTCCAGTCACCGGTAACCGGCGTCCAGCCGGGTGCCCCGTACCCGAAGTTTTTATCACCGGCACTCCACCAGCCGGATGCATCGTAATCGAGATACCAGGCACCATCGCGGTACACCCCGATCTCGGTGGTATCGTCATTGTTCCAGTCGCCGACAACGGGGGTCCAGAGCGGGGCACCGAACCCGTTGTTCTCGTCCCCACTATTCCAGACCCCATCACCGTTCCTGTCGATATACCAGCTGCCATTCTGGTAAATGCCGATCTTGTCCGGCACCGGGCTCACAACCGTGAACCCGTTCACGAGAAGCCCCTGCTTCCCGTCGGGATTCGTTACCACCAGCGTATAGACGCCTGCAGGCAGGCCGGTGAGAGGGAACGTGCAGGTGATTCGGGTCGGGGATACCACGGTCACAGTGGTCGCGGGTATATCAGAAAAACCGGTACGGTTCAGTTTTACCCCGGGCGTACCATAAAAACCCGTCCCGGTAAGATTCACATCGGGAAGGGAGGTGGCATTCAGGCCCGCCTCCGGCGTGATGCTGCTGACGGAAGGTGCAGGGTTTGGCGTCGTGGATGGTTTGAACGCTGCATCCAGCACGTAGAATTTGTGCTGAGAATAGGCCGTACTGCCGCTGGAGGTGTATTTGTTGTCATAATTCATGTTCATCTTGAGCCGGAACAGCCCGTTCGGTCTTCCGGCAGTGGTGCCCCAGCTGTTCAGGACAACCCAGTACGGGTTGGCTGCATCGCTCGTATTGTACCCCACGATGAGGACCCCGTGCCCTCCGGCATCCTCCTGTCCGCCGAAACTGTCCGGATCAAAGATCACCGTTTCCGATCCGTGACTCCAGAAATCAAAAAACGCGGTCCAGCCGCTGCTGCCGAAGTGGTAGGAGTAATAGACAGCCTTGTTATTGTCGATGGCGCTTCTGATATTCGCGATCGCGGCGCTCTGCCCGACACCCGTTGTTGTAATTACCGAATAGGAGATGGATTCCAGGTCGTAATCGGGGGTCACGGACAGAGAGGTCAGGGGAACCGCAGTTGCTCCACTCCCGCAGGTCCTGCCGGTGTCGCCGTAGGCGGCATTGGTGTTGGACCAGGGGATCACGGATTTGTCCGTGTTGTACCATGCGGTAAAGATATCGAGATTCCCCCCGCAGCAGGCCCAGTTGTCACCCGCTCCGTTCTTATATTTCGAATTGAAGTACTGGGTGGACAACCGCGTATTGATGCCGGTTTCTGCCGCGTGATCGATCTCAAGGGCACCGGTCGATGCCCAGACCCAGCAGTTGCCGCAACTCCCCTGGTTCCGTTCGGATGGGATATACGAGATGTACGGCAACAGGCTCCGGGAAGGAGAACCCGTACCGCTGTCGGCACTGAGATCCTTTTGAGCAGGTGCAGCGTAGGTCTCGCGGGATCTGAACTCTGCCTCCTCCACGTCAAGATCCGCCCTGCTCCGGTGCATCAGGGGATAGTGGGGAGCAGTGCCGGAACAGTTCCCGAAAGGACCGGCCGCTCCCTCTTCACACATCACGCCGGTTGGTAACGGCGACGGTTCCGGCAGGGTGGGCCCCGGGATCGTTCCGGTTGGCACCACTGCTCCCAGGAGGTAATTGGGGGCTTCTGTCAGTGGGGGGCTGCTCGTCTGATTGGGTACCGTGAGCATTTCATCTGCACACGCAGCCGGGAGAAAAAGACCAAGACATATGCACAACGCGAGAAGGAAAATATGGCGGGGCTGCGGGCGATGCATTATTGTCATTTAATTTATTTGTTATTAAATGTTTCTTAATTCAAAAAATGATAAATTGCAATTGAATTCACAAAATAAACGATAATTTCTTCCTGATTACCATTTTTTTCCATTTCTTCGTGACCGGGTTCTGGGGTACAAAACCACGGTACAAAAAACCAGGTGCGGGAATGTCCGGGAGACCTGCCGGAGACCTCGCAGAAGGTTCAGCCTTACCTCAGGGATGGCTCGTGAGCGGGGGGGCTGTCACAAGAGTTCTGCGAAATTTTGGAGGTTGCAGAACGGAACCTCCCCTGCAGGACCACCATCTTAAAAACCCGCGCCTGTTCCAGGTCCTCCGGCCATAGAAGGATCAACGCGAACGGTGATCCGATCGTTACGGTCTTCCGCACACAGAGACACCGGTCAGGTGCCTTACTGCTGCCGCCTCCCGTCGTGAGTTTTCTGCAGGAGACCCCTCCTTGCATCGTTTTTGTTAGGGCTGCACGGTGATCGGGAACTGGTCCGGAGGGTAAAAATTCCCCGCACGTTCTCTGCCGCTCCTCAAAAGAGAACGCGGTTATCTGCGGAGCCGGCAAGGTATACCTGCTCCACAACCTTCATCTGGATAGACAATGACCAGAGTATTGAGGTATTCCGATGCACCGCTATACACTCTCCTGCAACGCTGAGGCAGCCGATCTCGAGCCGGTCGTGCTTGCAGTCCATGAATTGATCCACCGCCTTCCCGTCACCGCAAAATCCCGGGAGAAAGACGGGATACGGGTAGAGGATGGCAGGGTCGTCGATCGTCACTACAATGGCCCGGTGCTGCTTGATGTGATTGCACAGAACCGCACGATACAGGTCACTCCCGCGACCGGTGCGTACAAAGGGGTCCCGGTCACGGTCACGCCCATCCGTGACCCGGACGGGGACGTGATCGGTGCCATCGGCGTCGTGGATATCACCGGCATATTCGACCTTGCCACGCTCATGGAGCACCAGACTGCCATCCTCAAACAGGTGTGTGGTAAAGACCCCTGCCCGCTCCCCGGGGATCAGATCAATGCGAAGCGGTGATCTATGCCGGATTCCGCATTCAGGGTGCTTGAGGTTCTCGAACGGGCTACAGCTCCTATCTCCGGGGAGACCATCAGCAATGAACTGAAGATCACCCGGTCTGCAGTCTGGAAGCACATCAATGAGCTCCGGACCATGGGGTACGACATCTCCTCATCGCAGAAAGAGGGGTACCGGCTCACCCGCACCAGCAACAAGCTGCTGCCGTACGAGATTCATAAAAAACTCCGGACTCAGTTCATCGGCAAGAAGGTACGGTATCTCGAGAATACCCTCTCAACGATCGGGGTGGGAAAACAACTCTGTTCCGAAGGCCCCGTGGACAAGATCCAGGGTCTCGTGATCATTGCTGAAGAGCAGACCGGCGGTGTCGGCAGGATGGGTCGGGCATGGATCTCCCCCAGCGGCGGCATCTGGATCACCATCGTCTTAAAGCCCGCCATTCCCGTTGACCGCATTTTCATGGTCACGATGGCAGGCTCCATCGCGGTTGTCCGGGCAATACGAAAAGAGTTCAACCTCGGTGCGCTCATCAAGTGGCCCAATGATATTTTTATCGGCAACAAGAAGGTTGCCGGGCTCCTCTTAGAGCTCTCTGCGGAATCCGATGTCGTGCACTACTGCCTGCTCAGTATCGGCATCGATGTGAATGTCCCCTTAAAAAAATTTGAGCCTGCCCTCCAGAACCAGGTTACCTCCATCTGTGCTGAAGTCGGCCATGAGGTTGACCGGGCTTCGTTCCTGGCCAGGATCCTCAATGAATTCGAGAGCCACTATCACCTTCTGGAAGGCGGTGAATACGAAGCGATCATCCGGGAATGGAAAAGCCTGTCCTGCACGCTCGAGAACCGCGTCCAGATCCGCACCCTCAAGAAAAGTTTTGAGGGGGATGCGATCGATATCGACGAGTTCGGTGCGCTCATCATACGAAAAGACAACGGCAAGCTCGAACGGGTCATCGCCGGCGACTGTTTCCACCGGCCGTAAAAAAATGCCCGGGTAACGGTACACAGAGTATCAAAATCAGAAAATACTGCTCTGGAGAACCGGGGATGAACAAAGAGTTCGCACCCGGATCCTGTACCGTTTTTGCAGGTACCGGATCCGCCGCAGGGGTGTCCCTTTTTGGGGGGGCGGGGTTCATCGTTCCGAAATATAATGCATCTGGAAACACCGTAAAATGGTTCAGGGTATTTTCGTTTTTCACGGGAAAACCTCGTTTTTTTCAGGAAGCGTCCCTCATGCACCACCAGTCCCTGTCGGCTGAGGGCGCATTGCCATGACCTGTCAGCAATTACCGTTGATACGTTGGTATCGCAACGGGGAAGCCCCCGGTGGCGGAGGCAGAAACCCGCAGAGCGCCGGGGATTTCCTGAAAAAGAATGCAGGGGATCAAACCAGAGGCACGTTTTTACCGTCAACCATCATTTTCCTAAGTGGTTGACGATGTTCGGGGACCCTGACCGATCGAGAACAATAGCCTATTCCGCCGTATTCATTGGCCTCATCACGCTCGGCAGCTGGATCTCTGTTCCGGTCATCCCGGTCCCGTTTACCCTCCAGACACTCTTCGTCCTGCTGGCGGGTACGGTCATGAAACGCTCCGCGGTGATCCCCGTTTCCCTGTACCTTATCCTGGGTGCGCTCGGGCTCCCGGTCTTCCATAACGGTATTGCCGGGATCGGGGTATTCCTGGGACCAACCGGAGGGTACCTGGTTGGGTTTATTGGTGCTGCATTATTGACCGGTCTTGCCTACGAGCACCCGTCGCGGCCAATCCGGATCCTGGGGCTTGTTCTCGCTATGCTCGTGATTTATACCGTTGGTATCGGCTGGCTGATGGTATCCCTTGGCCGGGAATTTCCTGTTGCGTTCTCGTTTGGTGCCCTCCCCTTTCTCGCCGGGGACGTGCTCAAGGCCGGCGCCGTCTACCTGATTGCCGAGCGATTGCCATGATCACAATTGAAAAACTCCGGTTCCGGCAGCTCTCCATCGAACACCTCCACCTGGGGCCGGGGATGACCGGGGTTATCGGCCCAAACGGCAGCGGAAAGACCACCCTCCTGAAGTTGCTGGCAGGTATCACCCTGCCGGAATCCGGGAGAATCCGCATCGATGGCATACCGCCACGAAACGCCGGGATCGGCTGGGTAAACGAGTTTCCGGACCGGAATATCCTGTTCGGCAGCGTCTTTGAGGAGATCGCGTCCCCGCTCCGGTTCAGCCACCTTCCCTGTCCCGCGACAGACGATCGCGTGAAATCGGTCATGGCGTCGGTGGGGATAACGCACCTTCTGGGCCGGTCCATGCAGGAACTCTCCGGCGGGGAGAAGGTGCTGGTTGCCCTTGCCGCGGCACTGGTCACCCGCCCTCAGCTCCTGATCCTGGACGAGTACGATGCCCACCTTGACGGGCGTCGTGCCAGGGAGATCTCCTGCCTGATCCGGAACAGCCGGACGCCCTACGTGATTTTCTGCACCCAGGACACCGAGGCTGCTGCATCGGCAGATGCGGTCGTTTTCCTGGAAGGGGGCAGAGTCAGCGGTGCCGGGACGCCGGAAGAGGTGTTCGCATCCCGTGCCGGAACGGCATTCTACCCGTTGTCGTGGAGGTGCCGGACATGAAGGTCTCGGTTACCCGCGCAGTGGCAGTCCGGGGGGACTTCTCCCTCTCTGCAGAGGGTTTGTTCGGGGAGGGCATCCACCTTGTCTCGGGGGATGTCGGCAGCGGGAAGTCCACGCTGGCACTCCTCCTGGCAGGCCAGCTGCTGCCGGCCTCGGGAACGGTTGAACGCGACGGAATCGTGTCGGCAATGATGCTCTTCCAGTTTCCTGAATTCCATGTGAGCGGCCAGGACCTTCTCAGCGAATGCCTGAGCTGGGGGGTTGATCCTGCACGGGTACTCATGGCTGCCGGTCTGGAAGACCAGAAGACAACCAACCCCCTTGACCTCAGCCGGGGCGAACTGAAACGGCTCGTCCTTGCCTGCGTGCTTGCCCGGGATTATGACCTCCTGGTCCTCGATGAACCGTTCAGTTCTTTGGACTGTGCGGAAAAAGAGCGTTTGTGTACGGCACTCTCACGGCGAAGGAAGGGGGTCACGGTTATCCTGACGCACGAACAGGCCTTCTTCCCGCGCGTTGACCGGATCTGGGAACTCGAGGGGGCAACGTTGCATGACCGGGGCAGTCTGCCGTCGGCGCTTGCTCTCTGGGGGCATGCACCACCCCTGGTGAAAACTCTCCTTGCCCAGGGGAGGATCCCGGCAAATATTACCCGGGCTGATCTCCGGGAGGCTGCATGGAGGACATAAGGCTGCGGGCGGGAACTGCTGCGCTCCTCTCCCTTGCCGCGTTCGCCAGCCTCACGGGAGCGGCTGTCGTTTTTCTCTGGTGGCTGGCCTTCTCCCGTCCCCTGCAGGTACTCAGGAGGAGGCGGATGATCGGGCCGGCCATCCTCCTGATTGCCTTCTTCGGCCTCGTCCTCGAACTCACCGGGGGAGGCGGTATCTCCTACTGCCTGCGCATGATCGTGGTTGTCCTGATCGGGGCCTGGGTGTATACCGGGTTCCGCCAGGGTGAATTTCTCAAACTCGGCACCTGGATGCTCGGGAAAAAAACGGGGTTTGATCTCGGGATGACCGCGGAGCTGGGGATGCAGTCCCTGGACCTGATGCTCGCTGATTTCCGAAGAATCCGGCAGGCACAGGAACTCAAAGGAGGCCGCTGGGGAATCAGGAGTCTTGTTCCGGCCGGAAGCATCCTGATCCAGGGTGCGCTCAGGCACGCTGACGAGACGGCAGACCTCATGGCGGTACGAGGGTATACCCGTGGCGGGATGTACTGCCCGGCGTTTGAGATCTCCCGGGGGGATTTTGCAGCTGCCATTGCGGCAGTATGCATGGTATTCATCATCACCTTCGTTCCCGTTGGTGAATTTTTTATACTTTACCATTGAAGTTTTGAGATGCTGGACTGGTTCCTGCCACCCCGGCGAGGCCCCCCATGGATCCTGTCGTTTCCCGTAAAGTTAAGATCACGGACACAACCCTTCGCGATGCGCCCCAGTCGCTGATCGCGACCCGGCTCCGGACGGAGGATATGCTCCCCCTTGCAGGGGCTCTCGATCAATGCGGTTTTTTTTCCGTTGAAGCCTGGGGGGGCGCAACCTTTGATACCTGCATACGGTTTCTGAATGACGACCCCTGGGATCGTCTCCGCGACCTCAAAGGTGAGCTGAAGAATACCCCCATCCAGATGCTCCTCCGGGGACAGAACCTGGTCGGTTACCGCCACTATGCCGATGATGTTGTCGACCGGTTCGTTGCAGCATCGCATAAGAACGGCGTGGATATCTTCCGGGTCTTCGATGCCCTCAACGATATCCGGAACATGAAGCGCTCCATGGACCAGGTGAAAAAGACCGGAGCGCACCTGCAGGGCACCATATCCTATACCATGAGCCCGGTCCACAACAACCAGACCTTCATCAAGATGGCAAAAGAGCTCTATGCCCTTGACTGCGATTCCATCTGTATAAAGGACATGGCGGGTCTCATCATGCCGGAAGCAGCCCGGAACCTGATCACCGGCATCAAGAAAGCCGTGGACGCCAAGGTCTGCCTGCACAGTCACTGCACCAGCGGGGTGGCACCCATGAGTTACCAGGCTGCCATCGATGCAGGTGTTGACATTCTGGATACGGCGATGTCGCCCTTTGCCATGGGGACCTCCCAGCCGCCCACGGAAAGCGTGGTGGCATCCCTGATAGGTACCTCCCGGGAAACGGGGATCGACCTGATCAGGCTCCGGGAGGCACGGAATGTCTGTATCCAGATCCGGGAAAAATATGCCGGCCTGCTCAACCCGATATCCGAGCGGGTTGACAGCAACGTGCTGATGTACCAGCTGCCGGGCGGGATGATCTCAAACCTGGTCTCCCAGCTGCAGGAACAGGACGCACTGGACCGGCTGAACGATGTATTTGCGGAAGTTCCCCGCGTGAGAAAAGATCTCGGGTATCCCCCGCTGGTCACCCCGACCAGCCAGATCGTCGGGACCCAGGCAGTACTCAATGTGCTGGTCAACGGGGAACGCTACCGGAATGTAACCAAGGAGGTCAAGGACTATATCCACGGCCTGTACGGAAAGCCGCCTGCGCCGGTCAACCTGGAGGTCCAGAGGCTGATCATCGGGTATGACGACGTGATCACGGTCCGCCCGGCAGACCTGCTGGAGCCCGCGTACGAGAAGATGAAAGCGGAAGCGACAAAAGCCGGTCTCATCCACAAGGAGGAGGATGTCCTCACCTATATCCTCTATCCGGCAATCGCGCCATCCTTCCTCAAGGGTGAGCGGATGCTGGAGGAGATCCCGAAAAAACAGCCTGCAGCCCTTCCGCCTTCCGAGATGCCGGACCGGATGGAGGTGGAAGTGGACGGCGAAGTCTTCTCCATCCGCATCATCTCCGTTGGCGGGACTGCGATGGAAGCGGCCAGTGCCGTCATACCAAAGATTCCCCGTGGTGAGATCGAAGGCGGCATCAAGAGCAACATCCAGGGGATGGTGCTCAAAGTACCCGTGAGCAGGGGCGCATCCGTGAAGAAAGGAGATACCCTGGTTGTCCTTGAAGCCATGAAGATGGAAAACCCCATCCACAGCCCGGTCGATGGCAAGGTCATCGAGATCTTTGTTGATACCGGCGACGTTGTCCAGAACGGCGATGTCCTGCTGGTGGTGCAATGAAATATTTTGAGAAGCTCCTGGTTGCCAACCGCGGCGAGATTGCCATCCGGGTGATGCGGGCGTGCCGCGAACTTGACATCGATACGGTTGCCATCTACTCCGATGCTGACAAAAATGCACTCCATGTCAAATATGCTGACGAGGCCTTCCCGGTCGGCGAGGCCCACCCGTCCAAAAGTTACCTCAACATGGAGCGGATCCTTGACATTGCTAAAAAGAGCGGTGCAGAAGCCATCCATCCCGGGTACGGGTTCCTCGCCGAGAACTACCGCTTTGCCCGGCTCTGCCTGGACGAGAACGTGATCTTTGTCGGCCCCCGCTGGAAGACCATCAAGGCCATGGGCTCCAAGATCGGGAGCAAGCAGATGATGCGGAACAAAGCCGTGCCGGTCATCCCCGGTACTGACGGGGGGATAAAAACGGTCGACGAAGCCCGTAAGGTGGCCCTGGAGATCGGCTACCCGGTCATTGTCAAGGCAAGTGCCGGGGGCGGCGGGATCGGCATGCAGATCGTGCAGGACGAAAAAACCCTTGAAGACGCGATCACAAAAAGCCAGCGCATTGCCCAGTCTGCATTCGGGGATGCAACGGTATTCATTGAAAAATACCTGCTCAAGCCCCGGCATGTCGAGTTCCAGGTGCTCGCTGACGAGCACGGCAACGCCGTGCACCTGTATGAACGGGAATGTTCCATCCAGCGCCGGCACCAGAAGCTGATCGAGGAAGCCCCCTGCTCCATCATGACACCGGAACTGCGCAGCAGGATGGCCCGGTCTGCCCTCAAGGTCGTGGAGGCTTCCGGGTACTCCAATGCAGGGACGGTGGAATTCCTGTACAGCAACGGGGAGTATTATTTTATGGAGATGAATACCCGGCTCCAGGTCGAACATACCATCACCGAATTCATCACCGGGGTAGATATTGTCAAGCAGCAGCTGGCTATTGCAGCAGGCGAATCCCTTCCCTTCGGGCAGGAAGATCTCTCGATCCGTGGGCACGCCATCGAATGCCGGGTCAATGCGGAAGATCCGCTCAACAATTTCGCAGCAGATCCCGGCAAGATCGTCCGGTACCGCTCCCCCGGGGGACCGGGTATCCGGATTGACAGCGGCATTCATATGGGATACACCATCTCGCCCATCTATGATTCCATGATCGCCAAACTCTGTGCATGGGACAGCACACGGCGGGATGCAATCAAACGGATGCAGCGGGCCATCTCGGAATATATTATTCTCGGGGTGAAAACGACCCTGCCGCTCCATTATGCCATCATGAACAACCAGCAGTTCATGAACGGGAATACCCATACCCATTTCCTCCAGGAAGAGCACATTCTCGATACCCTTGACCGGTACACGAGGGATGAAGAGACCCGGATGCAGACCCTGGCCGGCTCATTCCAGCAGGGTAAAAAGATCGCTGCAATATCCGCGGCAGTCAACCTGGTCCTGCAACAGAAAAAATCGTGACGGTAAAAGAGGATATCAGAACCTTTAAGAGTTTTTACGGCGTTTTTATTATGCACTTTTTGTGCTGCGGTGGCCTAGCTGGTTAGGGCGCCAGACTCATAGGGTTCTGACGTGCAGTCGCGCGTTTTTGCTTCGGGAGATCTGGAGATCGGGGGATCGTAACCCTCTCGCAGCATACCTTTTTACTGAATACACCCGCACGTTAGCCGGTTTTTTATGAACGGCACGATAGCGGACGGGTTTGGAAGACAGGGCTGTATTCGGCTTTTGATTTTGAGTTCACGGCGATATATTTATGTAGAATTTCATCTAACAGCATACCGTAACAAGAGGTTGAATGATGGTTTTATGGGAAAATGCAATAGTAGGATTGGTCCAGCTGGTTATCGCCATTCTCTTTGCCGTGATAGCCCTCTATATCGGGTTCTCGGTACTTGGCTGGATTACCAAGGGTATCGATGAGGAAAAAGAGCTGGCAAAAGGAAATGTCGCTGTCGGTATCTTTGTTGCATCCGTATTCATTGCCATCGCGCTGGTGGTCCAGTCCGGTGTATCTGGGTTATCGGTGGGTATCAACAAGGCCCTGACCTTCGGTATCTTCTCGGCAGATGGCATCCTTGCCGTTGTTATCGCAATTATCCAGCTCATTCTGGGGATCGTACTCGCTATCGGGGCGATCTATCTCGCGCTCAACATACTCGACCGGCTGACAAAGGGTGTCGAGGAGTTCGAGGAACTCAGGAAAGGCAACGTTGCTGTTGCTCTCGAGATGGCAGGTGTGATCATTGCCGTTGCAGTCATTATCCAGTCCGGCGTGATTGGCATCACCGCAGCAATCATCTAATCCCTTTTTTTCGACACGAAAGACACCATCCCCGCAGGGTACAAAGAACACGGATGTGGGTGTTCGCATTTTCACGGTTCCTTATGAACCATGCAGTCTGCTTTCCTGCCGCCGGGGTACTACCTTGCGACAAGGAAGTATTCCCTAAAAAAAGAGGGATTATCCCCATGCTTCCCGGCCCTCAACGGGGGACACCCTGGTGCCCGTGGAGGGGCTGACGCGGGGAGCCCTCATAGCTGCGATTTTCATGGTTTGGGTGCGAATGCTCCAGAGTTCATGTACGATTCTACCGAGCAAAAAAAAACGTTTTCTATAAAAAAAACATTATATGAACACCATCCCCGCTCGGAGGAACGCCGGTACTCCTGAGGGTAATAATCAAGGGAGGAGTAGAGGGGAAAACCCGGAAGGATCGAGTCATCAGAACCGGCTGTTCCTTATCATCTGCCGTAACGGTTGATAGTGCGGATCAGGTCAGCAAACCCGTTCATCTCCAGATCGAGGACCTGGTTCCTGGTCATACCCATGCTCGTTTCTGCATCGGCAGTCAGCATCTCCGGCCCGCGGAGGATTTCGCGGGTAACCCCGTCACGGGAGAGCACATCCGCTGCTTCTGCATCGTGGACAAATGACCGCCCCGGTAGGATCACAACGGGTTCCAGGCGGGAGAGCCCGAGCGTGCGAAGATCGTCGATGGTGAGGAGGCACGCGATCTCTTTTTTTACCGGCACCACCGGTACCGCAGACCCGCAGGCCCGGAGGACACGCTCGATAAACGGCGATGCAATACTCCCGCTGATCACGCTCGCCCGTTTTGTGACACGGGGGAGCTTCTCCACGAGCGACGGCTCATCAAGGAGTGCAAACGGGGAACCGATCTCCGGGTCCCAGAGCGGAGTGCCGGAGATCTTCATGGCAAACTTTTTACTGAGATCGGAGATCATGTCCCGGAACGATCCAACGCTCTGGACGTCCTGCGTGCCCATGACCGGACCATTGTTGAGGATGAGCCCCTGGCCGGTGGTATTTGCAAACCGCATCAGGATCAGGCCTTTGGCTCCTTTATCCTGGAGCCACTGGCAGGTGTTCTCCAGCACCTCCCCGTCATTCACCCCCGGGAGGATGACGGCAGCTGCATATACATCGACCTTTTTTTTCCCCTCATCATCGACAGCTTCGCAGAGGCGTTCAAGGATCGCAAGCGAGGCTTCCGGCGTCGGGTCGTGCATGTACTTCTTCCGGAGTGCCGGGTCGGTGGCAAAGACCGTGAAGGATATCTCCGAAAGCCCGTTTTCAATCAGGAGATCGGCAATGGCCGGGTCGTCCCACCCTTTGCCGCTCGTGTAGCCGATATGGAGCGGGGCTTCCATGCTCCCGAGGAGCTCGATAAGTTCCCGGAACCGGGGGTAACAGCTGGGGTCCCCGCCACCGCTGATGGTGATCCGCTCCAGATCCCCCTGCTTCATCTGGAGGTTTGCAAGGGTCTCCTCTGCAACCGTCCTGAGATCCTTGAACCCGGTATACTCTTCCCGTATCCCCCGGGTGCAATAGTCACATCCTTTCTTGAACGGCAGGCAGTACCGGCACCCCAGCGGTTGAACACCCCGGACTTTTTTAAAATAACAATATTCGCAGAAACCGCGACAATTGATCCCCGGACTTCCCCCGATGTCTACGGTCAGCTGTGCCATCTTACTAGTACGTCCGTTCCGGAACGTTTAATCTGTTTTGGTAGCGTACGGGAGAAAAATGGCGGTAAATCACGAGTGCTCAAACGACGGTCGTCATCGTTATTCCGGGCACGGGGAGATGAAGGCACCACCTTTTTTACTATCCACGGACAAAATCATATGGCGCCTCAGTGGCTTAGTTGGCAGAGCGGCTGACTTGTAATCAGCAGGTCCCGTGTTCAAATCACGGCTGGGGCTTTTTATTCTCTTTTCCTGGTCATCATGAGATTTGGCCAGGTTTCCTTGGCACAAGAACTCGAAA
>CAZCZK010000010.1:25591-31779 GCA_964503195.1 uncultured Methanoregula sp. | reverse complement strand
TGCAGATCAAAACTGCATGAGTAATACAATGGAAAGAAAGAGTTTTGGTGGCCCGAGAAATTTCGGTCCCAGAGAAATGACAAAAACAGTCTGCTCAGACTGTGGCAAAGAGTGCGAAGTCCCCTTCAAACCAACTGAAGGAAGGCCGGTCTACTGCAGGGACTGCCTGCCCAAGCACCGGAAACCCCGGTTCTAATCTAAAATTTTTTTCTTTTTTGTGGTTTTCCCTTGTTCGCGTTCCTTCCGGGGTCTGTGGGCCTGGTAAGAGATAGTCTCAAGATAACGGTCAACTGATACTTTTGGTATGGCAGGATCCTGGAAAGAGGCTAAGGATTGTGCAGTCCGGGAGGGACTCCCGCAGGTTTATCATGACTGCGATGACAAGGTCTATGGCGCATGCAGACAGGGTGATACTCAGGGAAAATTCAGAGGCGGTGTTTTCATTGAACACCGATGCATCTGTATGCCGGCGAATTTAAGTGCTGAAGAACTCGCTACAAAAGAGAAGAAATTCCTTGAGGAAAACCCGGACTGGTAACCACGATTGTCCGGATCATTGTTTCTTTTTTATTTCCTGACGAAACCGGTGGATGATATCGAACAGCATCATGCGGAATTCTGCTCCTATCTCCTCCCACGATTTCGCATTTGATAATGGTGATTCTGTTTTTCCAATGGTGTCCTTATGAACGACATTTACTCCGGGATCGTCATCAAGGTTCGGCTGCCACCAGAGCCTGCGCATGATATCAAAATAGCCGGTGGCGAGAACGATAAGAAAGACGAGCGGTACAACAAGAAATGCAAGAACCCAGAAAAACTGGTAGAGAGTGGTTCTAAAGTATAGGTCCACCCACTGGAAGACGCTGAGAACAAATGCGATGCAGAACACGCTGCCAAATGCTCTGATGATCGGGGCAGGAAGGTTGAGCGGGAACGGGAACGCCCCAAAGAGGTCTGCAACCAGCAGGATGATCGAAATGAGAAGAAGCAGCCAGAAATTCTCGTTGAGGAAGGTCACACCAGAATGATAGACCGGGCTCTCCACATAATAGGTCAGGATATTTGCCAGAACAACGACAATAAGAAAGCAGATAATTCCCGTCATCCGCGATACAAATACCCAGCTGACTGAGTTGTTCCGGTTCCAGAGCATAGATCTGCCTCAAAAATTCTGTACAGGATTTGCCGGTCGTATTAAATAGCCTTGTTGAATTTTCTATTGGCAGTACGATACGAACAATCCACAGGGAATCGCATCGTCACTTCAGGTCAATTGCAAACGTGAGTGGCTCTGATACCTTCGCTGTCAGGAGTGCATCCACCTCCGCGCAGCGGACGAATCATTGCCGTATCGGGGGGAGAGCACGGGACAGAGAATATGGCAACCTTTCGTGGAAGACGGCACTTTTTCTGGGCCGACCTGTTCATTTTTTATCCCCACCGCTTGCGTTATAACAGGAATGGAAGGAGAATGGTACCTGCGGGGATTACGGAACGATCGCATGCGGGTACTTCCCGT
This sequence comes from uncultured Methanoregula sp., assembly GCA_964503195.1. Classification (GTDB taxonomy): domain Archaea; phylum Halobacteriota; class Methanomicrobia; order Methanomicrobiales; family Methanospirillaceae; genus Methanoregula. The sequence continues at coordinate 30,257 of CAZCZK010000010.1, read as the reverse complement.
CATAGTCAGACACCCGGGACCATTGACAGCGAATCCCAGTTATGACATGAAGCCAGCCCATGGGAAAAATTAAAACTCTGGTATAAAAACTGATTTTTTTGATTCCAGACATTAAAAGACTCCTTTTTCCTCGTGAACGGAAAATCAGCATTATCAGGGCACGGACCCCCACGGCTTTCCGCTGCGTTGTCCCACAACCTCGTATATAAATAGAAAATAAAAAGCAATGCTAGACAAATAAATACAACAATGTATAAATATGTACAAAGAAGATATCTATGAAAGACAATTCGTAGGGTGCCGGTACTTACGATCAAACGGCCCTTTTACAAAAAATTGCATTCAGAATCACCGAAGATATCCCCCCCCATTCGAGGAACCCGTTGATATGGTAGCCAGACTATGACAACAAAAATTCCGCTCAACCTGCAACTTCCGGAGTTCATCACAGCAGTGAACAACCAGCCGAAGCCGCTGGTGATCCCGCTCTGTGCTGAGCTCCCGTTTTTGGATCTCTCGCCCCTCGATATCTACACGGGCACCCGAACCGGGTGCGGTTTCCTCCTTGAATCCATGGAAGGCAGCGAGAAGCTCGCACGCTTCTCGTTCATCGGCATTGACCCGGAATTCGTCATCACCCTGGGAAAAACTGTGAACCTGCAGGGGAGGGAGCCCTTCGTGTCCATTGCCCGGGATCCGGAGGGTAAGGATCCTCTTGAGAAGATAAAATCGGTCCTCTCGCGATTCCATTACATGAACGTGAAGGCTCCCCGCTTTTTCGGGGGTATGGTCGGCTACTTTGCCTACGACTGCATTTACTCAATGTTTGAGAAAGTGAGGAAAGGAAAACCGGTATCATTCAAGAGTACAGATGATCTGCACGATGCCTCTTTCATGTTCACAAAGGACTGTATCGTTATCGATCACCGGGATAAGAAGCTGTTTGTCTTCTCAAGCCCGTTCCTGACGTATGATACGGATATTGAGGGGGAATATAAAAAATGCACGGTACGGATCCGGGCACTCGCTGATCAAATCAGCGCACTCACCTCCGGGAAAAATCCACGGTCTGAAAAACCTTCAGCTCCCGGCAAATCTGTATCCTTCACATCACGCGTATCAAAGGATGCATATGAACACTCAGTTGATCTGATCAAAGAGCATATCGTGGCCGGTGACATCTTCCAGGCCGTCCTCTCACGGCGGATCGAATGCCGGATTGGAGAGGATCCCTTTGCCGTGTATGCTGCACTCCGCGAGATCAACCCGAGCCCGTATATGTATTATCTCGATTTCGGTAACGAGATAGTCATAGGGGCAAGCCCTGAAATGCTTGTACGGGTGGAGAAGAGAAAGGTAACCACCGTACCGATTGCGGGAACACGCCCCCGGGGCAAAAACCCGTCAGAGGATGGACAATTTGCGCAGGATCTCCTGAATGACGAAAAAGAGCGTGCTGAACATACCATGCTTGTCGATCTCGCAAGGAACGATCTCGGGAGAGTCTGCCGGTTTGGGTCAGTTGAAGTCAGTGAATTCATGACGATAGAAAAATTCTCCCATGTACAGCATATCGTCTCGACCGTGAACGGGACGCTGAAGGATAACCTTGACTGCTTCAATGCATTCCGGTCGTGCTTCCCTGCAGGAACGGTCTCCGGGGCGCCGAAGATCCGGGCAATGCAGATCATTGACGACCAGGAGCCGTTACCCCGTGGCATTTATGCGGGTGCAGTGGGGTATATCGGGCTTGACCGGAACCTCGATTTCGCCATCGCTATACGCACCGTGATCGTGCGGGACGGGACTGCATACGTGCAGGTCGGCGCCGGGATTGTCGCCGATTCGGTACCAGAAAACGAGTGGACCGAGACCGAGAACAAGGCAAAAGCTATGATACGGGCAATTGAGCGGTCAGGTGTGTGTTCATGAACGTCCTGATCGTGGACTGTTACGACAGTTTCACCTTCAACCTCTACCAGCAGGTGGGAAGGCTGGGTGGAAACCCGGTGGTGTTTCCCTGCGATACGCCACTTGAAGTACTACAAAAAAGCGGGTGTGACCGGATCATCCTCTCCCCGGGACCGGGTACTCCGAAGGATTCCGGTGTCTGCCGCGAGGTTCTGGAGACGATGAGTCAGACCATCCCGACACTCGGAGTCTGTCTTGGACACCAGACCATATGCACGCTGTTCGGGGGCGAAGTAATCCGGGCATCACACCTTATGCATGGAAAGACCTCGCGGATCCGCCACAATAGTAAAGGAATTTTTAACGGGGTCCAGACACCGTTAACCGCCACCCGGTACCACTCGCTCGTCGCACAGCGGGAGTCCCTGCCGGATGATCTGGAAGTAACCGCGTCCAGCCTGGACGATGGGTATGTGATGGGAGTCAGGCATTCTCGTTATCCCATTAATGGCGTCCAGTTCCATCCTGAGAGTGTCCTGTCCCTGGAGGGGGACCGGATCATCAGCAATTTCCTGTACCTGCAGGGTGTGCCTTCATGAACATCAAAGAAACCATCTACCGTCTTATCGAACGGCGGGATCTTTCACCAGAGGAGGCAGGGGAAGTCATGGGCGCCATTATGGAGGGCAACACGACAGAGTCGCAGATTGGCGCATTCCTGACCGCCCTTCGCATGAAGGGAGAGACCACTGAAGAGATCGCAGCGTTCGCCCAGGTAATGCGCCGCCATGCGGTCACTGTATCTCCTGCGATCCATAAAACACTGGTAGATACCTGTGGTACAGGTGGTGATGGTGCACACACATTCAATATCAGCACCGCATCAGCACTGGTTGCGGCGGGTGCCGGTGTCCCGGTTGTCAAGCATGGGAACCGGAGCGTCAGTAGTGACTGTGGTTCTGCAGATGTACTTTCTGCACTCGGTGTAAACCTCAACGTCGATCCCGCGCGCCAGGCTAAAATCATCGAACAGGTTGGTATCGCATTCCTCTTTGCTCCAAACCATCACCCAGCCACGCGCCATGTCATGGCGGCACGAAAGGAACTGGGGTGCCGGACCGTCTTTAACATTCTCGGCCCGCTTGCCAACCCGGCCGGGGCGCAGGCACAGGTCCTTGGGGTCTATGCCCCTGACCTGACCCGTCCGATGGCGGAAGTTCTCAGGATCCTTGGCCTGTCGCGCGCCATGGTTGTCCATGGGAGCGGTCTTGATGAGATCACGACGACAGGGGATACCAGTGTCTGCGAACTGGACAAAGGGACCCTCACCACGTATATGCTGAACCCGGCAATGTTCGGGATTGCCCCTGCCGGTCTGTCTGACCTCCGTGGCGGGGACCCGAAGGAGAATGCCCGCATCATCCGTGAGATCCTTGCGGGGGAGCGGGGGGCGGGACGGGACATTGTCCTCCTCAACGCGGGGGCGGCGATCTATGCCGGCGGACAGGCGCGGGACCTGCATGAAGGGATCTGGCGCGCAGCATCCTCCATCGATTCCGGGAATGCCAGTTCCCGACTGGATGCTCTTCAAGCAGCAACACGGAGTGCCGCATGATCCTGGACGATATCCTCATGCGGACAGAAAAGCGGGTGGCACAGTTACCCGCGTCATTTCCTGAAGAGGCAAAACCCGACCGGGTGAGTCTCGCAGGGGCGATCCGGAACCGGATCGGGAAGAACGCGATCATAGCAGAGATCAAATGTGCCTCGCCAAGCCGGGGGATCATCCGGCGTAATGTGGATATGGCAATGATGGCGGGGGTCCTGAAGCAGGGGGGATGCACCGCTCTCTCGGTACTCACCGAACCCTACTACTTCGGGGGGACTGCACAGGATATAGTGCGTGTGAAGACGGCAGTGAGCCTGCCGGTACTCAGAAAGGATTTCATTATTGACAAGCGGCAGATAGCCGAATCTTACGCACTGGGGGCTGACGCAGTGCTCCTCATCGCTGCAGTACTCAAAAGAAACCTGGCAGATTTCGTTGACCATGCCCTTGAGTATGGTCTCGAACCGCTCGTGGAAGTCCGTACACCGGACGAAGCTGACATGGCACTTGCAACGGATGCGATCCTTATCGGGATTAATAACCGCAATCTTGTAACACTCGGTATTGACCGGTCAACAACCCGGGTCCTGTCAGAGCGGATAAGGGGGAGGACACGGTTGATAGTCTGTGAGAGCGGTATGCAATCGGCTGATGATATTCGGGAGATGAAACAGTACTGCGATGCATTCCTGATCGGTTCTTCCATCATGTCCCATCATCACCCGGGGAAGAAACTGGAGGAGTTTGTATGCGCGTAAAAATCTGCGGGATCACCCGCCCGGAAGATGCCCGTTTTGCTGAACACGCGGGTGCCAATGCCATCGGAGTCATCCTTTTTTCCGATTCAAAACGCTGTGTATCACCCGTACGGGCGGTAGAAATTTTTACAGCAGTCGGCCCGTTCACCACCACAGTAGCAGTCACCCATACGAAATCACGGAAGGAACTGGACCAGATCATTGCCCTGAAACCGGACGCAATCCAGATATCACACCCGTTTGTATTCAGCAAAGACCCGGATGCCCGGGTGATCCGGGTGATAGGCCGGGGTTCTCCGCTGACGCAGGACTGCGATGCTGTGATCGTTGACGAAAGTCATGGCAAGGGTCGGCTGTTCGATCCGGGGTACGCACGGGAAGCCGTCCT
>CAZCZK010000010.1:0-25491 GCA_964503195.1 uncultured Methanoregula sp. | reverse complement strand
CGGTGATCCGAAGTTTGCCCGCGGTCTCGCTTCCCTCCAGACAGAATATGCCGGACGGGAGACCCCGCTCACGTTCTGCCCGAACGTGTCGCAGGAACTCGGGTGCAGGGTTTACCTGAAACGGGAAGACCTTGTCCACGGGGGGTCCCATAAGCTCAACAACACCCTTGGGCAGGCCCTGCTCGCAAAGCGCATGGGCAAGAAGCGCCTGATCGCGGAGACCGGGGCCGGGCAGCACGGGGTCGCCACGGCCATTGTCGGAGCAGCGCTCGGCATACCGGTTGAGGTGTACATGGGCGAGGTGGATACCAGGAGGCAGGCGCTGAATGTTTTCAGGATGGAACTGATGGGCGCAAAGGTAATCCCGGTTACTTCGGGGACCCGCACGCTCAAGGACGCGATCAATGAGGCACTGCGAGACTGGGTGGCAAACATACGGGAAACGTATTACCTGATCGGTTCCGTGGTGGGCCCACACCCCTATCCCCGGATGGTCCGGGACTTCCAGTCCGTGATCGGCAGGGAGACCCGGGTACAGGTCATAAAGAAAGAGGGGCGTCTCCCGGATACGATCGTTGCCTGTGTTGGGGGGGGATCGAATGCCCTGGGAATTTTCTACCCCTTTATTGAGGATAACGTGGAACTGATCGGCGTGGAGGCCGGGGGAGAGGGAATTGATACCGGGAAGCATTCGGCTACGCTCTGTGCCGGGGAGGCGGGTGTGCTCCATGGAACGCTCTCCTATCTCCTGCAGGACGGCGATGGTCAGATACTTCCGACCCATAGCATCTCCGCCGGTCTCGATTACCCGGGAGTTGGTCCCGAGCATGCAATGCTCAGGGATGAAAAAAGGGTGACCTATACTGCCATGAATGACCCGGACGTCCTCGCTGCATTCAGGTTCCTTTCAAAAAAAGAGGGGATTATCCCGGCACTGGAATCTGCACATGCCGTGGCATGGGTCATGAAGAACGCGGACCGGTTTGACCGGGATGATATTGTCATTGTCAATCTCTCCGGGCGTGGAGACAAGGATGTAGCTGAAGTGGCAGCAATCCAGGGGAAACGGTGATGGAACGGATTCAAACGCTTTTTAACCTGCTGAAACGACCGGCATTCATCAGCTTCATCGTAGCAGGAGACCCGGATAAGGGTACCTGTATCCGGGCAGCCCTGGCACTTATTGACGGGGGTACCGATATCCTTGAGCTGGGAATCCCATTCTCTGATCCGGTTGCGGATGGCCCGACAATCCAGAAAGCAGACGAGCGGTCGCTTGCCGCGGGAACAAATGTTGACATGGCTTTTGAGATTGTCCGGGAATTGAGGAAAAAGACCAGGGTCCCCATTGTTTTCCTCGTTTATTATAACATGGTCTACCACAGAGGTGTCGACCGGTTCTATAAGGAAGCTGCCGACGCGGGGGTGGATGGCATCCTCATCGCTGACATGCCCGTGGAGGAATCTGATGATGTGTACGAGACTGCTCTCCACTACGGGATTGATCCGATCTTCCTCATTACCCAGACTACATCCGATGAGCGGATAAAAAAGATCACCGCCCGGGCACACGGGTACCTCTACCTCGTCGCTGTTCTGGGCGTAACGGGTGTCAGGGACACCGTATCTTCCGGTGCACTCGGTCTCCTGCAAAAGGTCCGGAAACACACAGATCTCCCGCTCGCAATCGGGTTTGGTATTGCAACAGTGGAACATGCCAGGATCTGTGCAGAGGCAGGTGCCAGCGGGGTCATTGTCGGCAGCGCCATCGTGGATATTGTCGGGAAGGATCAGAACAATCCGGACAAAATGGAGAGAGACCTGAAAAAATACGTCACGCAGATGAAAAAAGCCCTCACTCCCAAAATTATTCTGTAGTCACGATTGAAAAACTACGGAAATAAAGGTTTCCGGAACGGACTCTAAAAAAAGTCCACATTTTCTCTGGCAGAATTTCTTTTTATTCCAGTAACCAGGTTACTATTATTCACTACATATGAGGGGGACCCCCTCTTTCCCCCACAGAGGGAGGCAGCCTGCGGGGAGCCCGCCTTGACCCCTTTTCTTTTAAGATTCTCGATCAGCCGTCTTAAGTGACGGGGGCAAAAAGCACAACGTGCTGGAGCCCCCGGGAGCGATCATGATGGGAAAACCGGTTATGATAAATGAGGTGCGAGAATGGGACTATCCCCTCATTCAATGGGATCTGCGCAATATCCACGTTCTGCAAGGATCCCGGCCACGAGTTTTGTCCATGATGCAAACTCCCCGTACGGTATGGACAGTACCTGTTCATCCCAGAGCTTTTGGAGCGTAACATTATCCGTGCGGAGAGAGTTTTTTCCGGTTACTCTCCCGCAGACTGCCCCGTTACGGTCACGGACAATCATACAGTAACAACGGAAATCCCGGCAGACCTGAGGCCGGCTTCCATAAATCGCACAGGCCGTTCCTTCCCCCTCATGATTCTTCCGCAGGAACCAGCATGTTTTTTTCTCCGGTTCGGCCGGGGGGATCTGCCCGGATTCAAATTCATCGGCGATCTCTTCATGGTACTCCGGGTCCACATGGGCATAGAAGAACGCGTTGTCGAGAACACTGCGGCAGTAATAATCCCGGTCGTTCTGCTGGCGTTCTATAGTAACATGGGGGCCAAGACTCACGCAGCATCTCCCGCACCGGTTACATTCAAACACTGCCATTGCCGGGAAGAAGATTGTCCTTAAAGGAAAAAGGGGTTGCGGAGCCACAGTCCGTAAATGAGGATCATCATACTCTAACGCCACCAAAAAGGGAAATTTTGAATTTTCTGATTTTTCTGAAAAGGTTAAATATTGAGAATCCGTACACTACTCCGGAACATGTATGACAAAGAAAAATACTCGTCCCGGGTGCAATTCATCCGGATCAACATCCGGGTGTGCGCCAGGATCCGGATGCCGTGTGGAGGCAGTTCTGAGTATAGACGACCGGGGACAGATGGTGCTCCCCAAGGAGGTCCGGGAAAAATCTGGCATTCTCACCGGAGATAAACTCGCTCTTATCAGCTGGAGCCGGGACGGGGATATATGCTGCCTCGCGCTTATGAAAGTCGAGAACCTGAGCGGGATGGTGAAGGATCTGCTCGGGCCGCTGATGCAGGAACCAGAGAAAAAATGAGGCTTTGCAGATATGGAGAGAGAAGATAATACCGGATCATCCTGCTCGTGCACGGCGGATCCGCAGACACAATCGTGCAGTAGTCTGACAGATACGAGAGCAGTGTCAGAAATTCATACAACAACCAGTACTGTCACCTTTGCCAGCCGGCTTGACCACATCCTTGCCCGCTGGGGCTGGAGGCGGGAGAGCCACCGGGTTGAGCCCGGCCTCTATCGTCTCGGGAACCCGGACCTGGACACCCCGGTCTTTGCTTCAGCAAATTATACGCTCAGTTTCGATGCCCTGCGGGCTGCCCTTGCCGGCATAGATGCATGGATCCTCGTGCTGGACACCAGGGGAATCAATGTCTGGTGTGCAGCCGGAAAAGGGACTTTCGGGACGGAAGAACTGGTACGAAGGATCGGGTGTACCGGCCTTCCCGAAATTGTCCGTCACCGGAAGATCATCGTACCTCAGCTCGGGGCTCCGGGGATCGCATGGCCGGAAGTGATGCGGAGGTCAAAATTCCTTGTCGAGTACGGCCCGGTCCGGGCAACCGATCTGCCGGAGTATCTCAAAACCCACAAAGCAACACCCGTAATGCGGCGTGTGGAGTTCCCGCTGAAAGACCGGCTGGTCCTGACTCCCGTGGAGTTTGTCCATACTGCTCTACCGATGGTCATCGTAGCAGCCTTCCTCTGGCTCCTTGCAGGCCCCGTTGCTGCACTTGCAGCAGTATCCGCGGTACTTGCCGGAACGGTTCTTTTCCCCATGCTTCTCCCGTATATTCCCACGCAGGACTTTTCCACCAAAGGGCTGGTATTAGGACTCATCATCGCTATCCCCTTTGCCGTATCGTTCGGCACAAATCCTGGTCTGCCCGGCTGGGCGAATGCGGCGGGAGCAATGACTGCACTCCTCATCATTCCCTCAGTGATTGCGTACTTTTCCCTGAACTTTACCGGCTGCACGACCTTCACATCACGGACGGGAGTTAAAAAGGAGATCTTCCGCTATGTCCCGGCCATGGCACTGATGGCGGGCACGGGGGTTGTCATCGGGATCGCTCTTGCGATAACCCGTTTTCTGGGAGTGATTTGATGTTTGACTGTTATAGAGAGACCAGCCTGAAATACTATCCCGATCGGTGTATAAACTGCAAACGCTGCACGCAGGTCTGCCCGCACGGCGTATTTGCCGAAGGAAAGGATCATGTCAACCTGGCACAACCGGCCTCCTGCATGGAGTGCGGGGCATGCGCTCTCAACTGCCCGGTACAGGCAATCGAGGTGCAGAGCGGGGTGGGCTGTGCCTGGGCGATGATCGGTGCCGCCCTGCGGGGTAAGGATATGGATACGGAGTGTACCTGCGGGGGGGACGACGGTTCCTGCTGCAGTCAGGCGCAGGAAAAATCCTGCGGTTGCGAGGAGAGATAATGGAGAAGACACGCGTCCTTTTTATCTGCACGGCAAACGCTGCCCGCTCCCAGATGGCTGAGGGCCTGCTCCGGGCAAAATATGGAGACCGGTATGAGGTCTTCAGTGCCGGCACCCGGCAGTCGAAAGTGAGCACCCGGGCGATAGCAGTGATGCAGGAAATTGGGATTGATATCTCACATCACCGTTCAAAAACTCTCGCAGAACTCGAAGGGATACCTTTTGATCGTGCCATAACCCTCTGTGATAATGCCCATGCGGTATGCCCCATAGTCCCGGGGGCAAAAAAGACGACCCACCAGGGTTTTACCGATCCTCACCTGACCGCAGGCAATGACGAAGAAGTTCTTGTGGGATACCGGGAGGTCAGGGACGGGATAGCTGCATGGATCGATCGCGAATTCGGGGGAAATTAAATCCTGCAACAGCCATACCGATCGTCCTGAACAGCGCAGGTAAAAAACCCAAATACATTCACGGGGGCCTGAGCACAGAGCACACCTTTTCCATGAGAGCATGGTGTCGGCAGATATGTTCCATGAACGTGCGGCTCCGTTCCCGTTCCGTGAGTTTTATCCAGCTCAAGCCGCAATCCGTATCCCAGAGCACCAGTCCTTCAGCAGGGGCAGGAGATAACGGTTTCTCGATCTCCCCCCGCAGGTACCGCTGAATGGATTCTGCCGTTGATTCGCCATTCCCGACGAGAAGAAGGGCGGCCGCCATACACCGTACCTGGTGCCACAGGAAACTTTCCGCGGTCACCTCGAGGAACACGAACCCGTCTTCTTCCGCTATGCGGATTGCATGGATATTCCGCTGGGGATTCTTGTCCCTCACCCGGGCAAAGTGCGAGAAATCGTGGATGCCCAGAAAATGCCGGGATGCCTTTTCCATCTCCTCGTTTCTGGGGGGTGCATCTGAAAAGTAATAGCGGTATGTCCGGAAATTCGCATCAAAGCGCGGGTGGAACGCTTCCGGCACGACCGCATAGGCAGAGCACCAGAGATCCGGCGGCAGCTGGAGGTTGATCGTCCCGATCGCACGATCGGGCGCATCCGTGGTAAATGCAATAACCTGCCCGCGGGCATGGACGCCACGGTCCGTTCTCCCGGCCGACTGGAAACCAGCCTGCCGCCAGTCTTCAAACAGGCTCAGCCGCCGGCAGGTCGCAATAAACTCCCCTTCCACCGTGCGGCTGGAGACCTGCATCTGCGAACCGAAAAACCGGCTGCCCAGATACGATACCCGAAAGGCTAATCTCACCGGAGCTGGACGTGCCGGGTTATCCTTTTTATCTTCTTCCATGTACTGTTGATCGACTGGCGTGTGTAGGTGCGCAGCGGCGTCTTTTTTCCGCCGCAGGATACGTTTCCGGCACGGATTGCATCAAGGATTGCAGGAACGTTTTTCTCAGCATCGACAAAGGTCCTCCCGAAGCCGATGAACCGTGCATTGTGGGCATCGCTTCCGCCGACACAGGGTTTTCCCAGCCGTTTTGCAATCCGTGCTGCTTTGGTATTTGCTGATCCCACGATATAGCGGCTGTTAAAGACCTCGACTGCATCCACGATGGCCATGCCGGTTTTCTTTCTGCGGGCAACCCCGTGACGCCAGAGATGATAGGGGTGGGGGAGGATGGCTACACCTCCCATCCGCCGGGCGATCTCCACCGTTGCAGTCACGTCAAGCCCCGCAGGAATCAGATCCGTGACCCCCAGTATGAGGAGGTGCCCCTGCTTGGTAGAGACCTCAATCCCCGGGATCACGAGAACTGATGTCGGACATGCGAGCGCTTTCTTTGCGCCATCGACAGAGTCGTGATCGGTGATAGCGATCGCGTCAAGCCCCACAACCTCCGCCCGTCTCAGGATCTCTTCGACATTGCTTTCGCCGTCTTTTGAAAAGTTCGTATGCACATGCAAATCGCAGGTAAGCATCTGATCATAGTGTTTTTATCTCTCTGGTATTAAGGAAACTTATGCGCATTCTCCTTCCCACCGGATCTGCAACCGAATCGCTGGTGAGACGCGCTGCAGCAGGATATGACGCTGATGTCGTGGTGACCGGTGAAATTGCCTCGTTTCTTACCCCCCACGCGCTCCGCCTGCTTCTCAAAAACAAAACGTATGGATGCGTTGTTATCTCCGGGATGTGCACGGCATCGTTCGATCAGGTAGAGCGCGAGACGGGTATCGCCATCTATCGCGGGCCCCGCCACGCAGCAGACCTGGCAATGGTGCTGCCGCTGCTCGGTACCGAGAAGCTTTCCCGTACAATCCCTGCAGATGAATTCCTTGCAGCCAGAAAGGCCGAAGACGCCCTGCACAGGATCGAAAAGCAGGAGCAGGAGGCAAGACCTGATTTTCTTATCCGCGGGGTAAAAATCGGCGGTGATTCCCGCATCAAGGTGCTGGCGGAGATCATGGATGCACACCGGTGCGGGGATATCAGCCGCACGGTTGAGAATTGCCTTTCTTCCGGGGCTGATATTGTTGACCTCGGTTTCGGGTTCGATGCAGGAGCGGATGATCTGACCCGGGTTTTTTCACAGGTAAGGGATATCGAAGCACCTCTCGCTGTTGATACGCAGGATCCGTCCCTGATACGGGCTGCGCTCAGCCGTGCCGATATTGTGCTCAGCCTGCAGGAACGCAATATACCCGTTGTGGGAAAAGAGGTGGCGGAAGCTGGCGTGGCTGCCGTTGTGGTCCCCGGGGACAGTACCCTGACAAAAAATATTCTTCTCGCAAAAAAAGCGGGTGTCCGGTGTATCATAGCAGACCCGCTCCTCCAGCCGGTTGGTTCCGGGTTAACCCGCTCGCTGTGCAGGTTCAGAAAATTCGGCTGCCCGACCTTTTTTGGCGCGGGTAATGTTGTGGAACTGCTGGACGCAGATTCAATCGGGGTAAACGCACTCCTTGCCGGTGTTGCCGCTGAGGTTGGTGCATCGATCGTCTTCACGAGCGAGCATTCTGATAAAACGCGAGGGTCTATAGGGGAAATGCGGAGGGCTACGGAAATGATGATGCTTGCAAAGGATCGTCCCTACCCCAAGGATATCGGCATCGACCTTCTCGTTCTCAAGGAAAAACGGCGACGACGGGAACCCCCGCTCGTATATGAGACCGCACAACCGGCCCGTCCCCTGCCGGATGAGATTACCTATGATCCCAAAGGCAATTTCCGGATAGGGATTGAAGACAACCGGATCATTGCAGTCATTCATGGAAACGCCATAAAAGGTGAGCACTGGCAGGATGTTCTCTCTACAATCCTGTCACAGGGAGATGTTACGCTTCTCGACCATGCCGGGTATCTGGGGAAAGAACTGTATAAGGCGGAGCTCGCGATCCGGTTCGGGCGGAGCTTCGAGCAGGATGGCGAATTTTAAATCGCCGGTACTTAACTTTTATCTCCTGCAACAAAGTACCTGTAGTACATGGCACCACAGGTTCGCGCATCCCATATCCTTGTCAAGACCGAAGACGAAGCAACCCGCATTCTCAAACGCATCACGGACGGCGAGGATTTTGTCGCCGTCGCAAAGAGGTTTTCCTCCTGCCCGTCGCGTAAAAATGGCGGTGATCTCGGGTGGTTCGGTAAAGGGGTAATGGCTCCCGAGTTCGAACAGGCAGCATTTGCCGCAGATGCGGGTAACGTTGTAGGGCCGGTCAAGACCCAGTTCGGCTACCATGTCATCAAGGTGACGGGTAAAAAATAATATTCCTGTTTTTTATGGATACGAAGTTTTTTCTCGGCATCGGACTTGCAATTGTCCTCGTCTTTGCCGGAGCAGCGGTTTATACCAGTTTTGCGAAATTGCCGGGCGCTGCCAGGGTACCAGGCGATCGTGAGGTATTGTACCAGGTATCGACTATCGATGCCCTGATGCAGGGCGTCTTTGATGGGGTAGAGCCGGTTGCGGAACTGAAAAAACATGGCGATTTTGGGATAGGAACCTTCGATGCACTGGACGGGGAGATGATAGTACTGGACAATATCGTTTACCAGGCAAAGGCGGATGGTCATATATACACGGCCTCCGACCACCAGACAACCCCGTTTGCAACGGTGACGTACTTCGATCGTGATCATGCCACGGGCACCGACAGGCCGATGAACCTTTCCGGCTTCTCTTCAGCAATGGAAGATACGCTTCCGACCGAAAATATGGTCTACGCGGTACGGATGCACGGGACATTCCCCGCCATGAAAGTCCGGGCGATACCGGCACAGCACAAACCCTACCCCACGCTTGCCAATGCGGCAACAAACCAGTCGGCCTTCACGTACTCTGATACCACCGGTACCGTAGTCGGGTTCTATACCCCGGTATTTTTCAAAGGGATCAATGTTGCGGGATACCATCTCCACTTCATCAGCGATGACCGGATGACCGGGGGACATATCCTTGATCTCACCGTACCAATAAACACCATGGTCGAGTACGATATCACACCGGAATTTACCATGCTCCTGCCAACCAGTGGTGCGTTTACCGGCGTCAATCTCTCACAGGATCTGAGCGCAGATCTTGCGAAGGTCGAGAAATAACCTCCCCATTTTTAAAAAGGAGAGTTTTTTTGTGATCGAGACGAACAGGATTGATACAGCACCCCAGGGTGCCATTAGCAGGAGCGGACTATGAAAATCAAGGGGATACAACAGGACATTCTGTCGCTTCTTCTCCGGATGGCGCAGGACAGTCATCCCAACGAGTTCGTGGCACTCCTCCTTGAACGCAACGGGTTGATCGATGAAGTCAATCTGCTCCCCGGCACGCTCGTCCGCGAAGATTCCGCGTCGCTCTTCTATGACATGATGCCGCTCGATACCCATGTGGCCGGCAGTGCTCACAGCCATCCCCGTGGTGCTATCAGCCCTTCCGATGCGGATCTCAGGTTTTTTCCCCGGACCGGTAAATACCACCTGATCATCGGGTACCCGTACCGGAAGACTGACTGGCGGTGTTTTACCGCTGACGGAGAACCCCACGAACTCGAGGTAGTCGCATGACCGCCCGCCGTATTGTTGCAACGGGCACCTTTGACCTCCTCCACCCGGGCCACCTGTTCTACCTGGAAGAATCAAAAAAACTCGGGGATGAGCTGTTCGTGATCGTGGCACGCGACGCGAATGTGAAGCACAAGCCCCACCCGATTATTCCTGAAGACCAGCGTCTTGCCATGGTTGCTGCATTAAAACCAGTGGACCATGCTATGCTCGGTGACGAGACCGACATGTTCCTGCCGATTGAGAAGATCCGTCCTGATGTGATTACCATCGGGTTCAACCAGATGTTCGATGCCGGGACCCTTTCGCGGCAGCTTGCGACGAGAGGCCTGACGCCCGAGATCGTGCGTATCGGGAAATTTCCCGGGGACGACCTCTGTAGTTCCCGCCTGGTTGTCCAGCGGATTATCACCAAACGCGGCCAGGACCCGCAGCTCCTTCCGGAAACCCGGCAGAATCCCTGAGCCGGTCCATACATAAGCGCCGGACAGCGTAGCCGCTCTGGCCATGATACTTCTTTTATTCAGGTTGCGTAGGGAAAGAGAATCCACTCCAGAATCCATTCGGCAGGACTGGTACTGATCGAAGAGGTGCTACCTGCCAGTATGGGGCCGGTGCAGGAGCGCTTTTTTCCTGCTGTGATTGAGGATTCCCCGACGCATCCATGTACTGTACTTTGCGGTGAACGAACCGACAATCGACGTCACAATGACCATGGTGGCAATGGTTGTTGCGATGATCGGCGACCCGTATAGTACGGCAAGCGCAATCGAGAACTCGCCCCTGCAGATCATGTTTGACCATATCTCGAGACCCGAGAGGGCTGAGTGATGGATGACAAGACCGATGATCATACTGGAGATCAGTTTGCTCAGGATTGCCAGCACGCAGATGATTGCGACAATAGACCAGTTTACCCCGCTCGCAAAGTCGATCGTCACTCCAAAGAATACAAAGAAAATGACCATAAAAACATCGCGGAACGGCCGGGCATGCTGCTCGAATGCATCGGGGTCCGTTGTGGCAAAGGCCGCACCCAGCGTGATCACTATCAGGGTTTCCGGGATTTCCAGATACAGGGCGATCGATGCCGTGGTGAGAACTGCAGCAAACGTGAAGAGGATGGGGATCTCATCATTGCGCTCAAGGATAGAGACGAGGAACTCCTTTCCGTAAAAGGATATGCCATAAATCAAAGCAAGGGCAAGCGCAATCTTGACCGCAAAGAGCAGGAGGTTCTGGTCGCTTGCAGAGAGAACAGCAAGGATGATAATCAGGACAAGATCCTCAAAAACGGTCACCCATATGATCGTTTCGGCCTCCACGCTCATCAGTTTCCGGTTCTCAATTAACGAGGTGATGACGATTGCCGTGCTGGTGATATAGAAGGCTGCTCCCACAATGAAGGCTTCCATAAGGGAAAAGCCCAGCAGGTAGGCAGCGGCAAAACCGATCCCCATATCAACGGTAAGCCCGATAAGACCACCGGTGAGTACTTTTGAGGGGTTGGCGATAATCCGCTCCAGCTTCAGCTCCAGTCCCATGAAGAATAACAGGAACAGAAGGCCCATATTGGAAAAAAACTGGCTGATCTCGTCAGAGTGTACGATTCCGAAACCCGCTTTTCCCAATATGATACCCGCTATGATATAGAACGGTATGGCGGGAATTGAGAGATATTTGGAAATAAGTGCAAGAACCATGCATACGAAGAGCGCAATGATGAAGCCTTCCATTACTCCACCATAATTTCGCGCTCAAATTTTTTTATCTGGTCACTTTCCCCGATGACCAGAGCTGCATCGCCTGCCTCAAACGCAAATGTGGGAGGGGGGTTGATGATATTTTTATCATGCCGGCATACCGCGATAATGGTGGCTCCGGTCTTGGCACGGATCTGCAGGTCTTCAATGGTTTTGCCGGTAACGGATTTCGGGACATAAAATGTATGGATGGTGATACGGAGGTCTGCAAGTGCAGAGAACGCGATCTCCACACGTTCCTGATCGGCTTCAATGATGGCTCCGGTAAGGATATTCCCGAGCCGCCGTGCTTCAACGGGCGTCATCTCGGCCGCGCTCGGAGTACTGCATCCTTTCTGGAGCGTGTACATCTGGATCAGACCGGTTTTCGTGAAAAAAATCGCAACCGTATCACCTTTTTCGGTTTCAAATTCGTATTTGGTTCCGAGGCCGGGCAGATTTAATGAACGGAGAGCCATAGCAGACATTAGAAAAATGATCCCTAAATATATTATGATTGTGTGACGGGATCCACCCCGGGCATATTCCGGATAAAAACAAAAAGAGGGGGGGTTTGCATTCAGGGTTTTTGAGAGGTCGGGAGGAGTAAAGCGCGAAACCGGATTGGAATCTGACTTTTCTTTGGAGGGATGTTCTCCTCCCCACATACCATTGTGAAAAAACCGGAAGATAAAACCCGGGCCGGGCGGGGTGAAAGTGATAGAAGCCACGTCCCCGCCCAGGATGACTTCATCTGACCACATTTATTATAATGTCAATTAGAGAAATGTTTCTTACGGATACCGGGAGGGATTTTCCGAACATGACGGTACAACAGCGAAAAGCCGGATCGGATGACCTGCAGATACCAGGTGACAGTACCACGACGGACAAGAACGGGATACCACAAGAACCGTCCATTCGGCCGGCTGATCTTCGCACACTTATCCAGAACCGGAAAGACAGCGAGAAGCAGCTGAACCTCCGTTTATCGCTTGTACAGGAGATCATAGAAGGAGCGGACAGCGCAATCTTTTCCATCGACGCGGAGTTTTGTTATTCCAGTTACAACAAAAGACATGCCCGCGATATGCAGGATATCTACGGTTCGGAGATTGCGGCAGGGCAAAAGATTGCGGGATTCGTGCCTGTTGAAAAAGATCTCCAGAAGCTGCTTGGCCTCTTCCGGCAGGCGCTCGCGGGAGAACAGGGTGTGATCAGTGATTATTTCGGGGACAATGCACGGAGCCGCCGATACTTCGATCTCTCCTATTACCCGGTTCGTACTCCGGCAGGAGTTATTGCCGGGGCAGCGGTCATTGCCACTGACACAACATTGCGGAAAAAGAGCGAGCGTTCACTTGCTGAACGGGAAGAACGGTTCCGACGGCTCGCCGAAGATTCTCCGGATTTCCTGTACCGGATGACCATCCCTGAGGGGAAGTATGAGTATGTCAGCCCGGGATCGCTCGCGTTCACCGGGTATACTATGGAAGAATTTTCCCACAAACCGGGACTACTGTATGATCTGGTCCCCTCTTTTGGGAAAGACGCATTTGGCAGACATCTTGAACTCCTTATCAAAGGCAAGACCCCTCCCCCGGCAGAATTCCAGATCGTCCACAGGAACGGAGACCTCCGGTGGGGGCTGCTACGGTCGACGCTTATCCGGGACGCTGCAGGTCATCCTGTTGCTGTTGAAGGTGTTGTAACCGATATCACTGACGGGAAAAAAGAACAGATCGCCCTTGCGGGGACCGAAGAATGGTACCGGACCGTGTTTGAAGTGGCAGATACCGGGATCGTCCTTGTGGATACAGAAACACAGGTTATTGCAGATGCCAATCCCCGTGCCGTTGAGATGATCGGTGCGCCCCGTGAAAAGATCATCGGAGAAGTCTGCCACCGTTACATCTGCCCTGCGGAAACCGGCAGGCGCCCGGTAACGGTGGATCCGGGCGAACGGGGGGACGGAGCAGAGCGTTTCATCCTTGCGGCAGATGGCAGGAGAATTCCCGTGCTCATGAACGATATACCGGTAACCATTGCCGGCCGGAAGCTGATCATGGAGTCGTTCATCGACCTGTCGGAATGGAAAAAAACCGAGGACACCCTGCGGCAGAGCGAAGAGCAGTACCGGACGTTCATCGAAAACAGCAGCGAGGGAATTTTCCGGTATGCTGCGGATTGTGAGATCCCGGTAACCCTTCCCGTTGATGAACAGATCGACCTCGTCATCAGACACGGGTACCTTGCTGAGTGCAATACTGCACTGGCGAGGATGTACGGGTACGAGCAGGCGGGGGAACTTGCCGGCCAGAAGCTCACAACACTCGTGGATGTCGAAGATCCCAGCACGCTTGAGTATCTGCGCACATTCATTCAGAACGGGTACCACAGTACAGATTATGAGACCGAGGAACGTGACCGGAACGGGAACACCCGCTGGTTCGCCACGAGCATGAATGCTGTTATCCGGGATGGCTGCGTGGTAAATCTCTGGGGTGTAAAGAGAGATAGTACTGATCGGAGGAAATGCGAGATAACCCTCCAGGAAAGCGAAGCGCGGTACAGGGGCCTGGTAGAGCATTCGGGTGATATCATCTTTACCCTCAGTTGTTCCGGGGATATCACATCCATAAGTCCCGGAGTGCTCCCCCTTTCAGGATACCAGCCGGACGAGCTGATTGGAAAAAATATCCGGGAACTGGTTACCCCGGAATACCAGCAGAGCGTGGAGGAATATCTGGACAGGAAAAAGAACCTTTCGGGGTCAGGTGCCTGCAACATTGTGGAGATCCGGACAAAAGATGGCGGTTCTCTCCCGTTTGAAGTAAAAACCCGGATCCGATCAGAAGGGCGTAAAATCCCTGACATCATCGGGAATGCCCGGGAGATCGCCGAAAGGAAGAAGAACGAGGACGAACTCCGGGAGAGCGAGGAGCGGTTCCGCACGCTCCTCCAGTGCGTGCCTTCTGTTGCCGTCCTGGGATTCCTGCCGGACTATACGGTGACCTCCTGGAATGAAGCCACCACGAGGATATTCGGGTATACCAGGGACGACGCGATGGGAAAGGATGTCCGCGACCTGCTCGTCCCGGCTGATGCACGGGAGGTCTTTACAGAGACCTGCGACAGTATGGCTGCAACCGGCACCCCCACGCCATCACCCGTATCTGACCTCATGCACAAGGATGGGACGCGGGTGCCGGTCTTTATCAGCCACGCAGTGGTAAAAATCCCGGGGAGAAGTACGAACCTGTTCTGCTTCAGCGTCGACCTGACAGAGCAGAAAAAAGCAGAGACTGCCCTGCGGGACGCGGAATGGCGCCTGCAGTCTGTCCTCGATGCCGCCCCGTATGGCACGGTCGTGTACGAGCTGCGCAATGACAAGGACCTGGTATTTGTCTGGGGTAACCAGTCTGCGAGCAGGATCCTCGGGACCGACTGCACCAGGTTTATCGGGAAAACTATTGAGGACGCGTTCCCGGCGCTTGCCTCAACCGGGATCCCCGATATATACCGCAAGGTAATACGTGACGGGGCACCATTCCACAACGAGGCGTTTGACCATGGGACCGAAGATATATCCGGGATCTATGAGATCCATGCGGTCCCGCTGGCGCAGAACCGGCTGACCGTGTTCTTCCGGGATGTCTCTGAACAGAAGAAAGCTGACGCCGATCTTAAATCAAGCGAGACCCGGTTCCGCGCTCTTATCCAGAACTCGCCGGAGATCATCCAGATCCTTGACCGGGAAAACCGGCTGGTCTGCAGCACGATGGCATTTTCGAAAATTCTGGGGTACCCGCAGGGATCGCAGAACAGCAGGTGTCTCCTTGACCTTGTCCATCCCGATGATCGTGAACGCGTTGCGGCTGATCTTGGGGAGGTCTCTACCCGTACAAACCCGGGAACGCCGACAGAGTACAGGATGGTTACCGCAGACGGGAATTACCGGTACGTGGAATCCGTCGGGGTAAACCTGCTCGGGGTTCCGGGAGTGGAGGGTATCGTTATCAATACTCACCTGGTCCATGAACGAAAACAGGCCGAGCAGGCACTCTCTGAGAGCGAGGAGCGGTTCCGCTTAATTTTCCAGCACTCCAATGATGCAATATACCTCTTCGGGATCACCCCCTCCGGTATGCCGGGAAAGATCGTGGATGCCAACGACATGGCGACCCGCCAGACCGGCTTTGCAAAAGACGAACTGGTGCACAAGACCCTGCGTGATCTCTGTTCCC
This sequence comes from uncultured Methanoregula sp., assembly GCA_964503195.1. Taxonomy (GTDB): domain Archaea; phylum Halobacteriota; class Methanomicrobia; order Methanomicrobiales; family Methanospirillaceae; genus Methanoregula. The sequence goes on along the minus strand of CAZCZK010000010.1, from coordinate 9,912 downwards.
GAAATTTCTCCCAGCAGTCCCGCGCGATCATGATGGAACTCCTGACAAGGGGAGTGGCCAGATTCGAGACCGAAAAGATAAAAAAAGACGGTTCGCTCCTTCCGGTGGAGATCAGCGCACGACTTGTAAAACTCAAGGAAAAGACCTTTGTCATCGCCATCTCGCGGGATATATCACAGAAGAAGAGAGAGGCGCGGGCGCTCCATATTGCCAGCCAGAAACTTCAGCTGATGAATATCGTAGCCTGGCATGAAATCCAGAACAAGGTTACCGGTCTCCGTGAATATGGTGGGCTTTTCAAAGACCTTGTCCCTGACGAAAAACTGAAAAAATTTATCGACCGCGAAGATGACCTCCTGAGGGTCATTTCCCGCCATCTCCAGTATACAACAGAATACCGGGAGATAGGTATTCAATCCCCGCAGTGGGTGAACCTCCCGCAGGTTCTGCGCATGATCGTTTCGTCCGGGGAGATGGGATCCGTGAAATGCAGCATCGATCTCCCGGATCTCGAACTCCACTGCGATCCGGCCATAGGGAAGGTGTTCTCCCACCTGATCGAGAACACCAGGCAACATGGGGGAAAAGTAACAGAGATCCATATCAGCTCCCACGAAACAGCCGAAGGTCTGGTGCTCATCTATGAGGATGACGGGGCCGGAATCCCCAGGGAGAGGAAAAAAGACCTCTTTGTAAGGGGTGAGGGGGCAGCAACGGGCTCTTCCCTGTTCTTTGTCCATGACATACTCGAGATATCAGATATGACAATTCAGGAGACCGGTGAACCACAAAAAGGTGCACGGTTCGAAATTTCTGTTCCCCGGGGCCTCTACCGGTTCGGCCGGGAGGAGGCGTAACCGGTTTTGCGCCCGCGTCTTTACGACAACGCAGGGAAATAACAGCATAACCCATACCTCTTTTCCATGAGATTTCCTCCTCTGCACACGCAGGAGTTCACGATTCTGCATTCTAACGACTTGCCGGGGAATTTTTCTGCCGGTGTCTCTCGCGAATCGGGGGACCTCGCTATGCACCTTGTTGTTCCATGCCGGGAGCAGGGCAAGCCCGCCCATAAGAGTGTGATGTGATGCTGAGGGGTTCCGGGGCGGACCGTGCAGGGTACGATGACCAGAAGAGATCCCTGGGATCCCGGGAGGTGACCGGCGTAAAGGTCAATGACACGCGGCACTATACACGCGGCCTGACCGGGTGTCAGGGGGACAATTGAACAAAAAATATCAATATCACCATGGAGGAACTCCCCTTGCGCGGGGGATTTTATTGATCGCTACCTCAACAACGCATGTGATCGGGGAATATCTCCGGGCTCACCTGAACCTGACAAGCCGTATCGAGGGGTGCCTCGTGTTCCGTGCTCCCTGATGCGGCCGGCCCCTGCGGAAGGCCGGGCCGGATCTGATACTTTTTTCACCAGCCGGGATGATAAATTATGACAGATCTACGATCGCCCATTCGCGCTCATCGATCCATGGTTGATCACAGCAGGAGTTGGATACTATCGCCGAAATACCTCAGGAAGAATACGTGCTGAAATGTACCTCGGCATGTGCCGGGTGCAGCGATTCGCTTGCCCTCCGGTACGTGCTCAAAGCCGCCGGACCCGATACCGTGCTTGTCATTCCCGCGTGCTGTACAAGCGTCATTCAGGGAATCTACCCGAATACCGCGTTCAATATCCCGGTCTATAACATCGCATTCGGTGCCGCGGCTGCCTGCGCTTCCGGGATGAGCAACGCGTTCCGGAAGGCCGGAAAGAAAACAAACGTTATCGTCTATGCCGGCGATGGCGGGACACTCGATATCGGGATCCAGGCCTTGTCCGGCGCATTCGAGCGGGGCACGGATTTCCTGTATATCTGCTACGATAACGAAGCTTATGGCAATACGGGTATGCAGAGGTCAGGCGCAACTCCTCTCGGGGCAAAGACAACAACGACACCGGCGGGCAAGACCGATTTCAAGAAGGATATCGATGCGATCATCGCTGCCCACAACCCGCCGTACCAGGCAACCGCCGCAGCAGCATACCCGCAGGACCTTTTCAAGAAAGTCCAGAAAGCCCTCTCCTTCCGCGGGCCGAGTTTCATCCACATCCTTGCACCCTGCCCGCCCGGCTGGCGTTACTCGACCGAGAAGACGGTCGAAATGGGCAAGCTTGCGGTTAAATCCGGCATGTGGTTACTCTATGAGCGCGAATACGGAAAAGTGACGATCGGTGCCCAGTCCAAAGGGGCAATGAAGAAACCTATTCCCCTGGAGGAGTACCTTGCCCCGCAGGGAAGGTTCAAGGGAATTGATCCGAGGACGGTGGATATCCTCAGGCAGCGGATCCAGAAGACCTATGCAAAACTGGCAGCAGAGGAGATGGAGCCATGAAGAAGATTGCAACCGGTAACAAGGCGGTTGCCGAAGCGGTAAAACAGATCATGCCGGATGTCGTCGCAGCGTACCCGATAACGCCGCAAACCGAGATCGTGGAACAGGTCGCGGAATTCGTTTCCAGCGGCGAGCTGAAGAGCCGGTACATTCCGGTCGAGAGCGAGCACTCAGCGATGGCTGCCTGCATCGGCGCAAGTATCACCGGCGCCCGGACATTTACGGCAACGAGCTCCCATGGGCTCCTCTACATGCATGAGATGACCAACTGGGCAGCAGGTGCCCGCCTGCCGATAGTCATGGCAAATGTCAACCGCTCGCTCGGGCCCGGCTGGAATATCTGGGCGGAACATACCGATGCCTTGCAGGAGCGCGATACCGGCTGGCTCCAGGTCTACGTGAGCACCGTGCAGGAAGCCTACGACACTACGCTGATGGCATTCCGGATCGCCGAACACAATGACGTCCTCCTGCCGGTGATGGTGAACCTCGACGGGTTCCTCCTCTCCCATATCATGCAGCCACTCGATACGGTTGAACCGGGCGACTATATCCCGCCTCTCCACCTGCCCCACGCCATTGACGTCAAAAACCCGGCAGGGTATGGCGGGCTGACCGGTCCTGACCAGCACTTCAGGATGCGCTGGGATATTGAGCGTTCGATGCGGGATTCTGTAAAAGTCATTGAAGCGACCGAGAGAGAATTCGGGAGGCGTTTTGGCCGGAATTACGGGTTCACGGAGGAGTATCAGTGCGGGGACGCGGATGTGATCGTTGTCGCGATGGGTACGCTCGGGAAAGAAGCCGAAGTAGCCATCGACCTGCTCCGTAAGGAAGGGATTAAAGCAGGTTCCCTGCGCCTGCGCTGGCTGCGGCCATTCCCGAAGCTGAACCTCAAAGGAAAACAGGTCGTTGTCATCGACCGCGACTACTCTTTTGGGAGGGGTGGAATCCTTGCAACAGAGATCATGGCACAGACAAAGGAAGAGGTATTCAGTGTCATAGCCGGTATCGGCGGTCAGGAAGTCACGTACGAAGATGTTGCAGATTTTATCCGGAACCGCCGTATGGGTACAGAGTTCTGGTTCGGGGTGAACGGCAATGTTTGAGATCCGTATCCACTCCCGTGGCGGGCAGGGGGGCGTCACCGCCGCACGGCTCCTTGCCCTTGCAGCAATTCACGATGGCAAATATGCAACCGCCGCCCCGTTCTACGGTGCCGAGCGCCGGGGAGCACCCATTGTCTCGTTCGTCCGGATCGATGACAAGCCCATCCGGATCTACAGCCAGATCAAAAAGCCGGACATGGTCATTGTGCTCGATGCAACCGTCATGGACATCGTTGACGTGCTGCAGGGGCTTAAACCAGGAGGCAGAGTCCTTGTCAACAGCCAGCAGAAAAAGGAGTTTTCCGGGTACACTTCGAGCTATGTTGATCTGACCGGCATCGCCCTCAGAGAAAAACTCGTTGTTTCCGGAAGCCCGATCCTCAATACACCGGTTATTGGTGCTCTCGCAAAAATGGGAATTGTGTCGGTGGATTCGGCAAAGAAGGCTATCCGGGAGATGTTTGCCGATGAGCGGAATGTCAAGGCTGCGGATACTGCCTATCAGGAGATGAGCGCATGACCTCCATGCAAAAACGCGAGCGGCTGGCCATAAGCAGGCCAACCGAAGGAGCAGCCGGGAAAACCGGAACCTGGAGAGTATTCAAGCCCGTGGTGGACAAGGAGAAGTGCAATGCATGCGGGCTCTGCGCAGCCTATTGTCCTGATGCCGTCATCAATGATGACCTTGAAATCGACCTGAATTTCTGCAAGGGCTGCGGTATCTGTGCGAACGAGTGCCCGAAGAAAGCAATCGAGATGGTACGGGAAGAGAAGTAACTTTTTTAGATCTGTTGAACCAGGCATGAACAAAGAGTTCGGACCCGATTCATGAAAATCGCAATTATGTGAGGCTCTCCACTTCAGGACCCCTGCGGGACACGGCAGGGCCGCCAGGTGTTTTCAACTATGCTTCCGGTACTTGATCCGCCGCGGGGGGCCTTGCATGAGCGAGCAAAAGATCTCCCAAAAGGATTTTTTCTCCACCTTTCAGGAACCGTTCCCTTCTGAACTTCCCGCAACCTTTTTTGTCTCTCCCATAGAGATCATCGCTTGAGGAGGGCTCAATGAACCGATTGTTCTTTGGCGATGTGCGCGACCTGTTCAAGTTCGACCTTGTCCGCCATATCATGAAAGCATTTCCGGATCTCGCAACCTTCACGTTCGTCCCGATGCTGACTGAAGAAGAACCAGCAACCGGAAAGAAAAAGACCGCAACAAAAGATCTCGGACTTGCACAGAAGACGGGGAGGGCAGGTACCCAGAACCATGAGCTCATGGAGGACCTGGGCAGGCTCCAGGAGATTAACGATGACCTGGAATACTTTCACGGGGTTCAGTCCTATTTCAAAAAAGAGCATATCATCGTCGATGTCCTCCATAAAAACACCTTTTCACATGAGCATCGCGAGAATTATTTCAACAGGATGTTCGAGCATTCTCGATCCCGACACCGGGCTGGAAGTAAAGAACCCTACCCAGCGGCACCTGTTATTTGAAGAGGTAAAAAAAATATTCGACCGTATGGACCACCAGTCCGTCCTGATGATCTACCAGCATCTTCCCCGGGTGACGAGAGAGGGATATATCCAGAAGCGGTGCAGGGATCTTACCGCGCTCACCCACTCGCGACCTGAAACCATCACCGACAATGAGATCGTCTTTTTCATCCTGACAAAAAACCCGCAGCTCAAGACCCGGATTTGTGCCGTGCTTGGAGATTATGCGGATACCTATACCACGCTGGTTGCCTGCGACTGTGGGAAAAAACCATGATGTATCCAAAAAATGGTTCCGGTCAGGTTTCAGGCTCATCTTTGGCCATGTATTCGAGATCAAATTTGTAGAAATGGGTGAACCCGCAGTTCCGGCACCTGACGATAAAGTGCCGGCAGCCGATCGTCAGGTCGTGAGGACCGGTAACATGGCAGTTCCTGCATCCGGTTGTCTCGATAAGTTTCCAGAGATCGTAACAGCCGATCTTCGTGTATGTTCCTTCTTTACTGACATCCTCAATCCGGGGTATAAAAACACGGGTTGCCCCACAGTTGTCGCAGACTACCTGGGCCTGGTACGGAACGGCCCTGATGATCTGGTCGGCGTTCTTTCTGCAATGGTAGCAGTCCGTACGATACCGCGTCAGGATAAACTGGTCGGCCATAGGAGAGAGTAGGATTGTACAGGCTCATTAACTTTCTTCCCGCTGCTGGTCGTACGGCAAAAACGATCGTATCAGGAAAAACCTGATAAGGGCTTGATTTTTCCCGTTGTTTCCAATCTGCGACATAAATTCCTGCGCTAATGAGAAAAAAACAGGATCGCGGGCAAAAAATTTAATTACACGCCAGATTCAATCTCATTTCATGAAAATGCATATTGGGTTGTTTATGCTGGCGATGCTCCTGATCGCAGCCAGCGGATGTACTACGCAACAGGCTCCCCCTGAGGCAACAGCGACCACGAGCACACCGGTTTCTCCAACGGCAGTCCCGACCGTGATCAATACCCCCCTGCCCACAACAACCCAAAAAGTAGTAGCAACGACTGCCGCACCAAACGGTACTCCCAACGTGACGACTGTTGCAACCCCCAGGCCGAGCATGACAGCCTCGACAAAGATCACCACCATCCATATCAAAAATAATACGTTTGTTCCCGCTGAGTTGACCGTCCTTCCGGGAACCGGGATTACCTGGGTCAATGATGATGCGGTCACTCACATCGTGAAAGCAACCGGGGGAGCAACCGGAAAATTCGTATCAGCAGAGCTGATCACCGGCGCTCGTTTCGGGTACACGTTTGGTGAAGCGACGGGCACCTATGAATTCATGGATCCAAAATATCCCGATATGAAAGGAGCGATTATTATCAAGAAGGGCGAAACCCTCTGGGTTGCAACAAATACACCCACGATTTCCTCCTGAAGAAACTCCTTTTCCTTTTTTTACGCCAGACAAACGGATATGAACCAGGAGTTCACTCCAGAACCATGAAAATTGCAGCTAGGAGAGCTCCCGCATCAGGGCCCCCTCGCGGGGCACGGGGCAGTTCCGTGTTTTCCCAAATGATGAGGGTATTGACCCGCCGCGGGGGGTGCCCCAGGGGGGGCTCATGGCAGGTTGCAGGGATGAATCGTCATCTCAACAGGGGGGTACTCGCGAAAACGTCAGACCTTTCCACAAATCCAAAAGATTCTTTAAAAATAAATAAACGAAAAAAATTATTCCGGCATCTGGACTTTTTTTAACCGTTCTGTGAGGGTACTCTCATCAAGCGCTGATTCAATGGCCGGGGTACATGACCGTATGCCCCGCTTTTTGGTGAACATAACCGAGGGATTGAGATTCTCGGAGGTCAGGGTACGGGTCAGATTGGCAAGGTCCTTTTCTACCTGGAGGTCTTGATCCTCGTCCTCATCCATGGTCAAGCATTGATTTGCCGGCTCATAAGCGTTACGCAAAAAAATCCAACGGATTACAGGGGATGAAAGGAATTGAGGTGGATCTGACGCTCAATGTATTTTTTCCCTTATCTCCGCTTCCGCACGTGGGGGGGTGAGCCGGAACTCTTAGTATTATTGCCACTCTTTTTTTTATCCGCCTTCTTTTCCCTGTGCACGTCCTCACTCTCCAGCTCGGCAATGATCTCAAGGGGGTCATCGGTCACTTTCGTGAGGCGGAGGATCTCCAGAAGCCGCTCCATCCCGATGAAATGCTCGGCCATGACCCGGGCGAGCGGTGTCATGACCAGTTTCGTGCCCTTCTTCTCCACGAGGCGGTGAGCCACAAGGTCGGGGAGCACGGGTTCCATACTGCCGACCATCAGGTTGTTGATGCGGTTGAGGTCCGCCTCCTCGCCATCACAGCAGATCGCATTGGCAACATACTCTTCCGAGCTCTTCTCGAAGTCGTGCTCGGGAGCCACCTCCTCCATCTCCCCTTTCAGGAGCCGGATCGCGATCTCCTCCTCGGTCCCGGGGTTATCACGGGAATAGCTCCCGCCGGGCTCCGCCAGGATCACGACCCGGCCCAGATCGTGGAAGTCCGGCCTGCCTGCACGTCCACCCATCTGGTTGAACTCCTGCACCGACAGCCAGTCCCGGCCCATGGCAAGGGCATCGAATATCACCTGCGAGGCCGGAAAATCCACACCGGCCCCCAGTGCTGCTGTCGTAACCACGGCCATCAGCTTCCCCTGGAGGAAGCGGGTCTCCACATCGCGGCGTTCCACGGATGTGAGCCCTGCATGATACGCGGCGGCCCGGATTCCAAGGGCGTCAGCAATCGTGTGGCAGCGTGACCGGGCATTGGTGAAGATGATCGTCTGGCCCCGGAAACCCTTGGAGGACGTCCGCTTATACTCCTCGGTAGTAAATTGTTTGATAGCCGGGATCTTTCCCTTGCGTTCAACGAAGAGCAGGTAGCGCTCGAGCCCGACAGGCCGGTCCGCGTACTGGACAAGCGTGCAGTTCAGTTTTTTTGCAAGAACCTTGGGGGATCCGATCGTTGCCGAGAGGTACAGGAACTGGGCCTGCGGGCAGAGGTACTTGAGCCGGGCTATCATGCCGTCGAGCCGGTGCCCCCGGTCATTGTCCTCGAGCATCTGCACCTCGTCGATCACGACCGTTGCGATGCTGGTCATCTTCCGGCCGCAGCGGATCATATTATCCACTCCCTCGTAGGTACCGACAATGATCGGGGCCTGCGGGTTCCGGTCCCCCACCTTCCGGGTCTCGGGAAGGTTCAGCCGGCTCACACCGGTCAGGAGACCGGCCTTGGCAAATTTCCCGTACCGATCCGTGAACCGCTCGTACTTCTGGTTCGCGAGGGCAACGAGCGGGACCAAAAAGAGCATCCTCCCCCTCCCTTCAAGGTAGTTCTTGAGTCCTGCCATCTCGCCAATGAAGGTCTTGCCGCTCGCGGTCGCGGCAACAACAAGGAGGTCCTTGCCGAAGAGGAGCCCGGCTTCCACCGCGAGCTGCTGTGCCGGCATGAGCTGCGTGACGCCGCTCGCCTCGATAAACTGGCGGGGCAGGGGCAGTTCGTCCACGGGAGCTGTTTTCATGACCGGGTGCGCCTCGAGCTTGTCAAACAAGGCCGAAGCCATCGTCACCTTCTCGGGCTGGAGCGTTGCAAGCACCCGATCGAGATTGCGGAATTTGAGCAGGAGGTCTTCGAGATGGGCGATGCCATCCCGTCCCAGCCGCCCGATATGGGAGACTTCCCGGCGCAGTTCGCGCCTCCCGCAGTCGAGGCAGATCCGCTCCCCCTTGCCGAAGGTGACAGAATTGTTATCATCGAGCGGGGTGTACCGCTCGTCCAAGAGGCACATGCGGCAGGCATCCACCGTGCCGACGCGGACCTGGAAATCGGCAAGGAAGGTCTCGAACGGGGGATCGGGTTTCACCATCCGCACGTCCGCATCGCGGAGATGGGCAACGAGTTCCTTGGACGGTGTGTGGTGGTAGTCCTTTTTTGCCCCCCACTTCACCCGGTAACGGGTGGGTCGGGGCCCCCGGGGGGTCTCCATCAGCTCAACAAACGCTGCCCCCAGCGTGTGCCGCCCATCATAAAAGAGCAGTTTGTATGTGCCGCCTTTCTGGGGCTGGACAAGGATCTTCATGGTGCGATCAGGTCATGGATCACGTACGAGAGTTCCACGCTCTCCAGCCTTTTTAAGAAGTCCGTGAATTCCTCATCCACGATCACGATCACGCAGTCAATCCCATGGAAAGCTGCCTCAATAACGCCTTCGCGGGCCCCGAAGAACAGGTCGGGGGTCCTGCCCGCGGCTTTCAGGGCGATCCAGGCTTCAAGCCCTACAGCAGCTACCATGCCGGCCCCCCCCGTGATCTCGAGCATCTTCTCCTTTCTCACCTTACGGGAACCCCCGTGCTGGATGCGGGGGACCTTGCAGACGTGCACTTTTCCCTCGTGGTGTTCAATGATCCCGTTCAGGTGGGCGACCCCCACGTCCTGGTCTTTCTTCGCATCAGCCACCACGGAACCGGTTGCGGAGAGCGGGGACTTGCCGGCATAGAGAAACCCGTTGTTCATGTACACACCGACCACATCGCCGGCCTTCAGGTCTTCCGCAGCGATAGCAGTCCAGACCGAGACCTGCTGGATGATGTCGCGCCGGATATGCCGGGCATAGGATTCGAGAGACTCGGCATTGGCCAGCACCCATTCGATCCCTGCCTTCGTTACCTCGTAATTGCCCCGGCCGCTTGCCGAGACCATCCCTTCCTCGACGAGTTCGCGGATATATTCGGAGATCGCCTGGGGGGTCACGCCCATCTTCTCAGCGATCTCCTGCTGCCGCACGGCCGGCTGGTGTTCTGCGATCTCGACAAGGATCTGCAGGCGTGAGACCTCGCGCTTGCTGCGTAAAACAGAAGACAGGGGGT
>CAZCZK010000009.1:0-32509 GCA_964503195.1 uncultured Methanoregula sp. | reverse complement strand
CATTGATCAGGAGCCCGAAGCGTTCAAAGGCATGCATCATAAGTTCATATACGTTGCTTCTTTTGCATAAAATTACTTTGTATTCAGGGATTCGATCCGGTAGCCTTCCTTTGACCTGGAAAGCACGATGCAGGAGCGGGCATCCTCGATGGTAATCCCCCGGCTGACTGCAAAATGTCCTGCAACCACCTCCCACGGTATCAGGAACGCCTCGCTGGAATATCCCGGCCCCTGCCGGAACTCCACCGCGAGATAACCGCTGCGCCCGGTCTTTTTTAAGAAATCCGAGATCGCGTCCACCTCATGGACCTTGTCCTTATCTACGCGGAAATGCTGGGAGAAGTAGAGTTTCCGTTCACCGATGGACTTGCACTCGAGCGCCAGATACCCGGAGGGATCGGGGGAGTCAGCCAGCACATCCATGGAACGGGTATCATGCCTCCGCTGGTGAGGCCGGAAGGCATACCCAAGGATATGGTGTGATGAAAAAAAGCGGTTCAGGCACCCGACCATCTCCCGCTCGAAATCGCTCATCACCATCATATGGATCACCATGCGAAAAGAAATCACTGGTATAAGGGGTCGCAATTCAGGGTTCTCCTGTGCACAAGATGAGCATCGCATATACCCTTCTCGTTCTGATGCCGCACCAGCTGCGGGATTCTTCCTGACGCAGCACGTCCCGGATAACCTGGTGATTGTCTGGAATTGAAACAGTATCCGGAATCTGGAGAGTATTTATGCCGGGTCATAATGGGAGGTGATGGTTCGGGCCCCTCATAACCCATACTCCCCGAAGGGTAAGATTAACGGGGAAACGGGGAACCGCCGGTCCTTGAGTACGGTCCGGTTCCGGGTTTTTACTGCCCATGACAGCCGTTCGGGTAACAGAACGCTCGTGGCATCTCCCGGGTGGTTTTGCAGAGGTGTATGGCGGGACTGGAATTCCTGGCGGGCACCAAACGTTACCTTTGAATATAGTTCAAACCTATCGGTTTGCAGGATGGATGGAACACACGCTTTCATGTTTCCCCATGGAAAGACCCTCGAGGGGGAGCTCTCTTTAGCCATGAAACGTATCGAAAAAGGGGGTATCAGCTACCCGGAGGGATATTATGATCTGCTCGTTGAGAAGTACCGTCAGGAAACCCTCGTCTATCCCTTCACCCTCATATTAGCCGGGAACCCGCGGATCCAAAACCACTTCTTCTATCGCCGCGCGCAGGAACAGGCCGGCAGGTTCCTGGATTACGGCTGTGGAACCGGGGATGGTGTCCGGCAGCTCATCAGAGACGGGTTCCCAAAAGAGAAGATAACCGCATTTGATATTACCCCGTCTGCGATAAACCTCGGCTTTGATTTATACCGTGACCGCGGGGAAATGTCCGGCATCTTTGTTGTTTCCCGAATATTCCCGTTCGGCATGCCGGAGTTCGATTCAGTGTATTCCAATTTCGTTCTCCACTGTATTGCTGATGATGAAGAATACGCACGCTACCTGGAGAATGCATATTCTGCCCTCAGGCCCGGCGGGATTTTCTTTGGCTCCACGATCGGCATGGTGGAGGATGGGGGAACGTTCACTCGTGACAACGGACTGCAGAGACTGACAACCCGGGAGCAGCTGGTGGACAGCCTGACGCGTGCAGGTTTCACCCGCCCTGAGATCGTCAGGTTCCCTGTCCTCCCCGGTTGTATTCCCGGTCTTGTAACGAAATGTCTGGCTTCAGGATTCCCACGTACGATCTGCCGGTACCTTTTCGCACGTTCCGTGGTCTGCAATAATTATAACAAGTGTTTCTTTGATTTCTGTGCGGAAAAGCCTCAATAGCCCTGCCAGGGACGGTATTCCTGTTATTTTCCGCTATGTACCACTATCGTACTACGAAAAGCGGGGTAAAACCGATAAAAATTATTACGAGCATCACCTATTTTTCATACAGCGTGGAAATATCGTAAGGATCGGTATCGCCGCACCTTATCATAAAACACCCTGCACAGAGCACTTTGAGGTTACATACATGGGTAAAAAGGGAATGTTACTCGTTGGACATGGCAGTACCATGCCCTACAATCAGGAACTTGTGGAGAAGACTGCCGCATATATCACAGCAAAAAATAACGGTTATATCGTGAAATGCGGTTTCATGAATATGAACCGGCCGACAATAAAGGAATCCCTGGAGGCGTTCCGGCACGAGCCGATCGAGGCACTCGTTGTCGTCCCCCTCTTCCTTGCAAAAGGCGTTCACATAGAAAAAGACATTCCTGGCGAGATCGGGCTCAACGAAGGGATCAAGAAAGGAACTTTTATCCTGAACGGCAGGTCAGTACCGCTCCTGTATGCCGACCCGATCGGGAGCGACCCGCTCCTTGCCGAACTGATGGTCAAGAACGCGAACAAAGCGCTCTCACTTCTCTAAAATTTTTTATATGCATGTCCTGGTACTGGATACGATCCACGGCGGAAGGGAACTCGGTGCTGCTTATGGGGAGGCAGGTCATACGGTTGCTGTCGTGGATGTCTATCATGGTACCACACCGGAGGAAATGCGCGAGGCACAGCAACGGCATTATGACCTTGTCGTAGCACCGGTACACCTGGACCCGGATCACCCGCTTCTCGCGCACCGCACCGAGCCTGTCATCACCCACCACGAAGCGGTACGCCAGCTTCTCCGGAATTACCTGCCCCGTCCAATGATCGAGATCACCGGGGCACAGGGAAAGACCACCACCGCACATGCACTTGCCCATCTCCTTCCGGGATGCGGCGTCCTGCATACTTCCACGGGAACCTACAGGTACCCGGAAAACCAGCTGCTCTTTAAAAAAAGTATTACGCCAGCATCAGAGATTGCAGCAGCCCGGTGCGCCAGCCGTATGCGAGGCTGGCTTGTATGCGAGATCTCGCTCGGTGTATCCGGTGCGGGCGACCTTGCCATTATAACATCTCCAAACACCTACCCGTTTGCCGGGAAAAAGAGAAGTGCAATCCAAGAGAAGATCGCTTCGACCAGCCATGCGAAGCACGTGCTGGTTGCAGAAGGGGTGCGCTCTGATCGGGAACAGGTCATCCATGTCGGCGATATTGCCCGGTGCGACGGCACGCACTGTACCGTTGAGATGGAAGGAATACACTATATCCTGAAAAATCCCCTTTTCCTTCTCCCGCCCTACCGTTCCGCGCTCATGCTCGCCGCAGCTGCTGCCATGATCCTGCATGTCAACCCGACCCCGCTCGATACCTTCACCGCACTGCCCGGTCGCATGTCGTTTTGTCAACAGAATGACATCATCATTATTGATAATGCGAACAGTGGCACGAATGAGGCAACGACCCTGTGCGCTGCCCGGTATGCCCGGAAGTGTGCCGGTGCGAGAGACCTGACGCTCGTCATCGGGCAGGTGGAAGGGGATGGGGCGGTCTGCGATGGATTTTCTTTCGACCAGATCGCAGATGCAATTGAGACGATCCGGCCTGCCCATATCGTCTGGGTGGGGAGGTTCCCCGGCCCGGAAACCGACCATTATGCATCACTGAAGGGGAAGGTTGATGCGGTCTGCACGACCCTGGAGGAAGGCAGGGACGCTGCAGTCCGGATCACGCCGAAGGGGTCGATTGTCCTGTCCGTGAAAACCTGGAGATAACTGAATAACCATGAAATACATGCACCCGCGCCCCAGTTCCATTGTTGCTGCCCTCTACACCGCCCGCGACCTTAATGTCGACGTTGCCATCCTCCACGGCCCGTCCGGTTGCTCCTTCAAGCATGCCCGGCTCTTGGAGGAGGACGGGATGCGGGTACTCACGACCTCGCTTGCTGATAACGAGTTCATATTCGGCGGCCAGAAACCCCTCGAGGACGTTCTGCGGTATGCCGAGGATACGTTCCTGCCAGGCCGCATGGCAGTCATCGGTACGTGCGTCTCCATGATCATCGGCGAGGACCTCCAGTCCGCTATTGACAGCGCCGGGATCACGACCCCCACTATAGCGGTGGATATCCATGCCGGATATATTGAGAATATCGCCGGCGTGCTCTCGACCCTTGAATCTGCAGAACAGGCCGGTTGGATCACGCTCGCGGAACTCGAACGGCAGCGGTTCATGATGGGGAAAGCTACCGAAGTTGAGCGCCTGCGGGGCGCTGCCAGCCAGTCCTACATCGAACCGTTGCGGGGCGACCTCAAGCACAGGGCAGCAGAACGACTGCTTGCTCTGGCGCGGGACGGGAAGCGGGGAGTTGCTATCCTGAATGCAAAGAAGGAGACCGCGTACATGTTTGCTGATGAACTGATCGCCCTGCACGATGTATGCCCGGATCCCGGTATAACGTATATTGCTAACCTGGAGCAGCGCGGGCTCCCGAAGACCCGGGCGGATGCGGACAATATCCTTACGGGTATGACGGTGAAGGGAGTGGAACCGGAACTCATAGGAGCGCTGGACGAATATGGCGCTAACGGGGATACCCTCGGAAAAAGGATCCAGGAGATCGCTCCCGAGTTTGCCCTGATAGCCGGTGTCCCGCACGCGATCCCGCAGGAATACACGCAGGGAATCGAGTGCTTCTCCATAACGAACGGACCGCGGCAGGTCGCCCCGCTCCATGCACTCGGCCACGAGCACGTCCTGGTGGAGATCGACCTGCACCCGAAGACGCTCGGGGTCAGGAGTATCGTTGAGAGCGAGTTCGGGGCTGTGCTCCGGAGCCTGGTATGAGGCAGATCCTCATCACCGGTGACAGGTCCGGCAGCGGCAAGACCAGCATCACGCTTGCGCTTGCGGGTCTCCTTGCACAATCGCACCGGGTCCAGACCTTCAAGGTGGGTATGGACTACATCGATCCGTCCTACCTGGCGGGCGTTTCCGGCCGTCCCTGCCGGAACCTCGACAGCTTCGCGCTTTCGGGCCCGCAAATCCATGACATATTCCAGTACGGGTGCCGGGGTGCTGACATGGCCCTTGTTGAGGGCGTCCGCGGGTTGTATGAAGGGGCGGAGGCGTTAAGCGATGTCGGAAGTACGGCAGCGGTAGCAAAGTCGCTCGACCTGCCGGTTATTCTCGTGGTCTCTGCGCAGAGTATCACCCGGAGTTCTGCAGCAATTGTCAGAGGTTTCCAGGCATTTGACCCGGACGTCAGGATAGCCGGTGTCATCCTCAACCACACGCGGGGCGGGTCCCACAAAGCCAAGGCAACAACTGCCATCGAGCATTACTGCGGTGTACCGGTTATCGGGGCAATTCCCCGCATGGAGGAGATGCAGCTGGCCATGCGCCACCTGGGCCTCGTTCCCTATCGCGAAGGCACCGGAAGGGGGGACTTTGATGCCCGCATAGCTGCCATCACGGAGATGATCGGGCAGTATGTTGACCTTGACCGGTTTGTATCTCTCATGAAAGTCTGCGATAGACAAAACGACCGGTCTCCCTCCTTCGACCTGTCACCAGCGCGGGACGTAACAATTGGTATTGCGCTTGACGAGGCGTTCAATTTTTATTATGCCGACCTGTTCGACATCCTGCATTCTCTTGGCGCAGATTTCATCCCGTTCAGCCCGGTCCATGACCGGCTCCCGGAAGCTGACGGGTATATCATCGGCGGCGGGTATCCCGAGCTCTTTGTCCGCGAGCTGGAGGCAAACGACCGCATGCGTGAGGCGATCAGAGAGGTCTCGCACAACGGTGTGCCTCTCTACGCGGAATGTGGCGGCCTGATGTACCTCACGGAACGGATGCTGCTGAAAAAAGGCTGGCAGGGGTCCGATGACGACCAGTCCTCAGCAATGTGCGGCATCTTTGCCGGGGAGACCCTCATGCCGGCGCGTCGCGTGGTCAGCTATGTCGAAGGCACTTCGGGTGCGGATTCACCCATGGGAAGCGCCTCATTCCGGGGCCATGAGTTCCATTACTCGGATGTAGTACTGGAAAAGGACACACGGTTTGCCTACCGGCTCACCCGGGGAGTAGGCATCCGTGATAACTCTGATGGAGCGGTGGTCGCCAATACGCTGGGCAGCTACACTCACCTTCACCCGGTTGCGAGTATGGGGATGTTCCGGCATTTCGTCGGTCTCTGCCGGGCCATGCGATGACCGGCCCCAGGTACCTGTTCTTAGGGGTCTTCCCGTCCACACGTTACCGTATTTTACAGTATTGTTCTTCGGGAGGAGGAAACAATACCATGGTGCATGTGCGGGTAAAAAAGAAAAAACTACAAGAGCCACGACATCGCATAATTACGTATGATAATTTATATTGACGGGAAATTTCTTCCGGAAGACCAGGCAAAAATTTCAGTTTTTGACCATGGGTTCCTGTATGGAGACGGGGTTTTTGAAGGCATCCGTGCTTACAACGGGAAAGTCTTCCGTCTGAAGGAGCACCTGGACCGGATGTATGATTCGGCAAAGACGATCGATCTTACCCCCCCGCTGACCAAGGAAGAGATGGCGGAGGTCATCTGCGAGGTCCTGCGGAGGAACAAGCTCGACAATGCCTATATCCGCCCGATCATCAGCCGCGGTTACGGTGATCTCGGCCTTGACCCGCGCAAATGCCCAAAACCATCGGTCGTGGTCATTGCTACGGCGTGGGGCGCGATGTACGGGGACCTGTACGAGAAGGGACTTCGGGGCATCACCGTTTCCGTCCGCCGCAATTCCGCAGCTTCGCTCCCTCCCAATGTCAAGAGCCTGAATTACCTCAACAACATCCTTGCCAAGATCGAGGCGAACTACAAAGGCGGTGACGAAGCGATCTTCTTCGATACGAACGGCTACTTATCCGAGGGTTCGGGTGACAACCTCTATGTTGTCAAGAACGGCGAGATCCTCACCCCCCCGACCCTGAACAACCTGCGTGGTGTTACCCGGCTGGTTATTCTGGAGATTGCAAATTCCCTGGGAATCACGGTCAGGGAGCAGAACATGGGGTATTTCGATCTCTATACCGCCGATGAGCTCATCTGTTCCGGTACCGCCGCCGAAATCGCCCCGATCACCTGGGTTGACGGCCGCGTGATCGGTACCGGGAAATGCGGTCCGGTGACCCGCCAGCTGATGGCCGCATTCAGGACGGTAACAGAAAAAGAAGGATACCCCATAAAAAAGAAATAACTTTTGTATCAAGCATCTAACCAAGCAGGACATCCTGCATGGAGTGCTTATTTTTTTTGCTCTGGAGAAATCCTCTTTTCAAGGCACGAGATCCTCCCTCCGGGCCTCAATCGCGCATTACGATGCCCAGGTATTGCCAGAACGGGAAATTTCTCCACGATCCCGTACAGGAAACAACGTCCATTCGTGAACGGGGACAGCGCCAGAATGGGGCGATACCCTTTCATACCTGACGCCGTCGTTGTCAGGAATCTACCGGAAAAACACCTTCTCATCACTCATTTCTGGCTTGTTCCACGGTTATCTGGCAGCGCACCAGCTGGGGATCCTCGTGAAATACCCATCGAATCAACCACATCTTTACTATCACCATGATATTCGGGCGACCAGTATATCGACCATAAACACAGATGCATGCTTGGTATACCGGGTTGATTCACTCAGCCGGGTTCCATAACCTATTTATGACGTGAGGTAAAATTAGTTAAAGCGCGTCGCTGCTATAGTGTAGTCCGGCCAATCATGCGGGCCTTTCACGCCCGCGACTGGGGTTCGAATCCCCATAGCAGCATCCTGTTGGTCTGACCTCCATAAGAATGGGGGTAGCTCGGGCTCATTCATTTTTATTCCGGGAAGTCATCTCCTTCATGTGCGATATACCTATGAGCGCGGCCTGCGAAATCGCATGCGCCATGGGCCTCCTCCTGGGTGAAGGCAATCCCAGGGGGGCCCCTTGTGAGATGAGAACTGATACGGCTAAGTTGATACAACAATGATTAACTCCATTTTCCGATAACCGGTCTCCACCCGGTCGTCCCGAACGCGAAATTCTTATCCCCATTGTCCCATACACCGTTGCCATTATAATCGAGATACCACGCACCGTCCCGATAGATACCACTCTTGTCGTTTCCATCCCCGTTCCAGTCTCCGATGACCGGGTTCCAGCCTGCTGCTCCGAAGGTGTAGGATCTCGTGCTTGCATTGACAGCACCGAGCCCGTCGTAGTCAAGTACCCATGAATTGCCATTCTTGGTACCGACCTCGGTCAGGCTATTGGCGTTCCAGTCTCCCGTAACCGCGATTGAGCCGGTATTACCGTATACAATAACCTTGTCACCGGCACCAAAGGCACCGTCACCGGTATAATCGATGTAGTAGATGCCATCTTTAAACACGCCGATATTTGTGGTTTCCTCGGTCCATTTACCGATAACCGGTGTCCATCCGGCTCCGCCAAACACGTAGTTCCTGTCCCCCGCATTCCACGTGCCGCTGCCGTCGTAATCGAGGTACCAGGCTCCATCCTTATATGCACCGGCCTTGTCGTAGCCGTCCCCGTTCCAGTCGCCGACAACCGGGGTCCAGTCCGGGGCTCCGTACCCAAAGTTTTTGTCACCGGTACTCCACCATCCGGACGCGTCATAATCCAGGTACCAGGCACCGTCGCGGTACACACCGATCTCGGTTAATCCGTCATTGTTCCAGTCGCCAATAACCGGCGTCCAGAGCGGGGCACCGAACCCGTAGTTCTGGTCACCGGCATCCCACACGCCGTTGCCATTCAGGTCAATATACCAGCTGCCGTCTTTGTAGATACCTGCCGTGGGTTTTTCTGCTATCTGCAGATACGGGTAACGCCCTAAGTAATTTCCCGGAGGATAATACCGACATACAAAATACTCGGCGTCCTGCGTGATATTCGCAGCCTTCCCGCAACCGATTTGCGTGGTAGTATTCCAGATAATCTGGGTATAATGGCCGATATCATACCAATGGCCGGTTGTACTGCTGGTATCCCCGAATGGCCCGAACAGGAAATACGATTGTTCTGCACCCCACAGATCAACAATATCCGTCCAGGATGCACCCTGCCATCGCGCGATATTTTCACCATAGTTCCCTTCGGGATCACTGTGGTCCAAAGAACCAATACCGGCATCATGCTCTGCCCAGGCCTGGGCACTGGCTGCAAGACTGGTATTGTACATTAACGGGTCAACACCTACCTCGCTCCGGAACGCGTTGTGTGCGGCAAGGATCTCCTCATTTCCGTTGGTAACCGTGCAGAGGAACAGAAGCGCGATGAAGAGAATCACCGTAATGCGGGCACCCGTTTTCATTGTCAGATTCCCAGATAGCCTATTTGATGTTTTGATTAAACTAATACCCGGCTGCCCATGCTTGCGATCCCTCATATCATGAATCGCGAGCGTCCAGGTTCGCGGATCTTCATGCATTTTCGATACGATTTCATTCGGACCCAGAATCCGTGGTTCTTGTACATTTATGGTTTAAGATACCGTGGATGTCCCGGAGAAAAAAAGAAAAAGATGAGGGAATTGTTCTCATACTGATCTTTGGACTCGCATGGTTCTCACCGTGAAACGATGATGCAATGGCATATGGTGTGATCTTTTCAAAACCCCACTTCAATCTTTTTTGCGATGGAATGCACTTCTTCACGACATCCCTCCTTTTTGATCAATCCCTTCATGAGGACTTCGGAAGACCCGATGCTCTGTGGAAAGGTGTGTGTGCTGGTTCGGACCTTCCTTAATGAATCTGATATCGCTAATAAGTAATAAAACCTTGTATTTGTTCGATTTTTTACTTTCATAGTTTTTATATACTACAATAGTAAATTGAAAGGCAAACGAGTGTGTGAGGAATTACGAACCCTGGTTGATCCCTTGCTATGGAATACCATCCACATCGCCAGATCATCATTTCTCCGTTAGGTTCATGTGTGAGAAGGGTTCCCTGCGCTTTCCGGGAAACTGACGCTGAGCCAGGGGAAGGATCCGTTGTACTTCGCATTCGTGAATAACGCATGTATCACTATCAGATCTGATACCGACTAACCCTCCCGGCAACGACCGAACCAGTCTATATACCGGTTTTAGGATATATAAAAAAAGAATGGATCTCAGGGTACAGCAATTGTTGTGGGCGTCTCTTCCTTCAGGGTAGCCTCAAATTCGATTATTCCCTTAGGAGATGTTGTTGCTGTATGTTTCATGAGTGTGCCGTCTTTGAACACATCAATTGCAAGCTCGGCAGCCGAACCGTCTGATTTCTGGATCGATACAACAACCGGGCCTGTCGATGTCGATATCTGGTAGAACCCGGACCCGCTGCCTTCGACATGCCTCAACTGCCCGGGCGTGCCTACTTCTCCGGAAAATTTACCGGAATACGTTACCATCACCCAGACACCGCTTTTGGGAATCTGAGCTGAACTGGGTGTCACTTTTTGGGGGGTGGCTGTCGGTATCACGGTTGTCAGGCGGACGGGAGCGGTTGTTGCAGATACCGTTATATCAGGAGTCGGGGTTATTATGGGAGTCGAGTTCTGACCCTGCGTGAAAACATATGCCCCGGCGATAACGGCAAGGAGGGCCAGTGCCAGAACCGCGATGAGGGAAAACGAGACTTTCCGGGGGGGCGGCGTCGGAGGCAGTGCTGCCGGAGCAGGGGGTATTGCGGGTTGATCGACCGGAGCAACGGCCGGCACTGGGGTGTCCGGTTCCCCGGATTGTGACAGGACCGGCCACTTCACATCTCCCTCATGAGCTGCTGGAGCAGGGGTTTCGACTTTTTCTGCCACGGGGACCTCGGGCGCAGATTCAGTCGTGTCTGCTGGCGGTCCGTACTGGATCTGTTTTGACGGGACGAGCGGGGCCGGTGCTGTCCGCGGGACGGAATCTTCTATCAGTGGCTCTATTGTATGGATTACCTCTTCAATCCGGCTATCCTGATTATCCACGGCTGACGGGGAAACCGGAGATATCGGGAGCTGTACCTGCGGTACAGCTGATACGGGCTCCTGCGGCACAACAGCCTCCTCTTCCACAGGCGGGATCCTGGTATCTGTTTCCTGTATGACCGGGGTACCGCAGCGGTTGCAGAACACAGATTCCGGCGGGACGCGATTTCCGCACCGGTTGCAGAATGAGCCGGTGGGAAGAGAGGTGGTTTCAACGGGAACAGGCATTGACGGCGCAGCATCCACGATCTTCTTCATGGGCCGGGCAATCTCGATCCGCTTTTTCGGGGGCGGGGTGTTCGTTATCTCGATCCGGTGAGGGGCAGATGCCGGTGGTTGTGCCGCGGGGGACGGTTCGGTCTCTCTTGGTGCAGGCACCTGGCTTACCGGATGGTATACGGTTGATGTGATGTTCGCCCGGAGCGCTCGGGTCCATTCGTCGCATTCTCGTCTTCTATCCCCTCCACTGATCTTGGAGAAGGTGAGAACCATCTGGCGGGTATTCCCGCTGATGGTGATGATGGAGATTGTTATTGTTGGATCACGGATGGCATTTTCACCGCTCTCAACATCCTTTAGGGTAGCGAGATTGATCTCCTGCGGAGGGATCGAGTTCTTTTTTGTGTCGATGAGAACGAGGCGGCGTGTGGTGAGGACGACTTCAAACAATACGGACTTCACTTTTACATTCTGCGTCTGAAGGACAACGCGCTCGTCGCTGTATAATTCGGGATAACTCAAACAACCACCTTCATATCATATATACGCGGGCATCAGCAGATAAGGATTTCCGGATTGAAGCTGATATGAATTTCCGGATTTAATATATAACCTGTTCCGCTATCATAAAAACCCACGGTCGTTCATGTATGGTCTGAGGATTTCCGGGACTTCCACCGATCCATCCTTCTGCTGGTAGTTTTCAAGGATCCCCCGGATAACCCGGGAGGTCGCAACCGCCGTCGAGTTAAGTGTGTGAATGTGCTGCTTGGAGTCAAAGTCCTTTTTATCACGGACCCTGATATTCAGCCGTACTGCCTGGTATGAGGTGCAGTTTGAACAGGATACCACTTCTTTATACGTATTCTCCCTCGGCATCCATACCTCGATATCATACTTTTTGGCGGCAACTGTTCCGATATCCCCGGTGCAGATGTTGACCACGCGATAGGGCAGACCCAGGCTGAAGAACAGTTCTTCGGCATTGGCAAGCAGTTCCTCGTGAATCGTCCACGAGTCTTCCGGTTTGCAGAATACGAACTGTTCTACCTTGGTGAACTGGTGAACTCTGAAAAGCCCTTTTGTGTCAAGTCCATGCGCGCCGATCTCGCGGCGGAAGCAGGGGGATATACCGGCAAGGCGGAGGGGGAGATCTTTCTCTTCAAAGATCTCATTGCTGTACATTGCCCCGATCGGGTGTTCGCTGGTTGCGATCAGGTACGCATCGTCTCCCTCAATCTTATACATCACTTTTTCGAAATCCCCGAGATCCGTAACCCCCTCGTACGAGGAGCGGTTGATCATATACGGGGGAATTACCGGAGTGAAGCCTTTTTTGGCCAGCAGGTCGAGGGCATACCGCTGGAGTGCCAAGTCCAGCAGGACAAGGCTGCCTTTCAGGAAATAGAAACCGGCGCCCGCAATTTTTGTTGCCCGTTCAAAGTCAGCCCAGTCATTATCGACAGCGATCTGACCATGATTTTTAACTTCAAAGTCAAGAGGACGGGGGGTACCGACACGCTTTATTTCAACGTTTTCCGAATCATCCTTTCCAACCGGAACACTGTCATGGAGGATATTGGGGAGACGCATAAGATAATTATGGATCAGATTTCTGATCTCTTCCTGCTCGTCATCACAGGCGCGGATCTTCTGCGGAAGAGCAGCTGCTTCTGCCAGGAGATCTTTTGCATCCTGCCCGTTTTTTTTTGCTCCATTGATATCCCTCGCTATCGTATTGCGCCTCTGGCGAAGGGTATCCGTTTCAATTTTGAGTTCCCGGGATCTCACGTCTTTCTTGAGCAGGTCGTCAACCCAATCAATCTTCCCGGGATCGTTTCTCTTTTGTAAATCTGCTTTTACTATCTCCGGATGAGCCCGGACGAACCTGATGTCAAGCATGGAATAACCCTCGCGCTGTCATATCTGCACTTGTTTCAATAGTATGGAATTATTACCCATCATAATTTATCGTTTTAATTCTTATGTTGAACCGATGAACGAGGTCCTGTAGTGGACAACCGATATCAGTGAAATAGATCTTAACCGTCCCCTCTGGCAGCAGCTCAACGAGCATCACCATGCGCGGCATCCAGGTTCAGGTCGCCCTTTGCACGGATGACCTTTGAAGACCGGAAATGGTATTTCCAAAAAATCCATGAGACCGGCCAGCTGCGGCTGGATCTTGCCATAGACACGATAACCGGAATGTATGCAGGGTATTTGCGTCTCTTCGGTATCAGCGGAGCATACCGGTGAAGTGGAATCCCTGTTTGTGAAGGTTGCGTACCGGTCACAGGGTGTCGGCACAGCCCTTGTTTCCCGTGAGCTTGCCTGGATGGATTCCCTGGGAACGGTCAGGAACCGGGTCTCAGTGGGCCAGGGTAATGAAGCCACATGGGCTTTTTACCAGAAGTTCGGGTTCTATCCCCGGATGATGGTGCTTGAGCAGAAAACGGACGAGGATGACTGATACCGGATCCATTGCCGGTGAATTGACGGAAATCCTTAATCCTTGCAACGTGAGTAATCTGTATTATGCGGTCCGGCCAGCTCCTGATCTTTGTGTTTCATTGTGACCGGGGTAACCTCTCTGCTATCAAGGATTATTCTCAGAAACTGAGTGCTGAAAAAGCGCCCGAATGCACCCTGCTCTCCCTCATCTCGAGCCCGGTTGGTGTAAAAAAAGGGTGGAAACGGTATATCCAGGAGCTCAGCATACCTGCCAGATTCCTCTACCATGATGAATACGAGGAGGAATTCGGGCCGCTGCTCACACCTCTGCCCGCAGTCTTCCTTCATACCCAGAAGAAGACCAGAATTCTCTTCATCTCTGCAGACGAACTGAGCAGGGCAATCACCATGGATGACCTCATCCTGCTGGTGAACCAGAAAATGGGCCCCTCAACCTCGCAACGTGAAGGGTAACCTACCCGTGTTTTTGCCGGAGCCCCCAAAAAAGGATTAAGGACTGCCTGTCCGTTTCTTGTACTCGAAGACCTTGTCAACAACCTTGAACGATTCGCCGTTGTAATAATTGGCCGTGATCTCGACGCGATCAGCCTTTTCCGTTCCGAGGAGCGTGATAAAGGTTCCCCGGTATTCCGGCTTGAATTCTTTCGTTTCAGCGGTACCATCAGACTTCGTCAGGGTGACTATCAGTTTCCTTACGCCATACTGACCCGGACCCCCCTGAAACGTCACCGTTATCATGTGGGTGATCGCATCCCGTTCAACATCGATGATGAGACCAAGGTTGGTGGGGGGTACCTGGGTCGGACCTGCGGTGAGCGAGACCGGTACGGACTGTGTCGTATATGCCGTTGTTCCCGGTGTTGCTGAAACGCTGCCTGGGGTACTTCCGAAATTCGTTCCGACCGGAGGTAAGGTCGGGTTTTGTACAGACACAGCGGACCCAGAAAGCAGGGGCAGTCCCACGAAATACACAAGAACCCCCAGTACGGCAAGAAAGATTACCCCGGCAACGAGCATTGTCAGGCTGGACAGGGGTTTTTTCGGGCTGGACCCCTTTGGCACTCCTGTTTCACCATCCACGGACTCAGGTCCGGTCCAGGTGGCAACCGCGGCGGCAACACTTGAGACCTCCACCGGCGTTTCCTCCACGGGAGGTGCAGCAGAATCCGGGGTTTTCTGGATGGATTTTTTTTCAGATGATGGTGAAACCGTTGCTGCATCATCAGAGGTGGCTGTCCGGACTTCCACCGGGGTTTCCTTTACCGGGGGTCTTCCATGGGACGGCGTTTTCAGGCTCGCTCCTGGTTCAGGCACCTTCGGGGCCGGCATAGCCGGCAGGGCGTCTTCCTTTGCAGGTTTTGCCGGATCTGCATCCGGGGCTATTGGCGTACCGCAGTCCTCACAGAATTTCACCCCCGGTGCAAGCGGTGCACCGCACTTCGTGCAGACGTGCAGGCTCCCGGTCTTGGTGCCGCAGGCCTCGCAGAATTTCAACCCCGGCGCAACCGGGGTGCCACATTTTGGACAGATTTTAGGCTCTTCCATCATGAATATACACCATTTCGATTTGGCATGATTAATCCTGATACTAATAATAATCTCTTAAGATCTCTATATTTATTGTGATTCCCGGATGAACGGTCCCGATTAAAAAAAAAGTCCCCTCATAACGACCCCCACGAAAAAATCCGTGGCTGGGTGGATGCTCCTGATAGAACTCCAACAATACCCGGGATCGGAAGAGAAATCGGAAGAATCTCCAAACTCGCAAGGAATTCTCAAACTGTGATAGTATTTGGGCAGGTCGTATGAGGGAAGGCAGGTAAAAATAGTATCGTTATCGGAAAAGAGTGGGGACCGAGATGAGTATCCTTGAAGGATTGAATAGTTCCTTGAGGTGGCGTGTTCATCGCAATCAACCTTTCCGAATTCCGAAGTTATTACAGCCTCATTTCACAGGGTTATGGCCTTAAGAGATCAGATCGTGGTAAACGAATTGTTAACGGTACGGTGTCTATCCACGTGTTGAGGGATGCTGATTCTCTGCCAATAAACGTCTGGTGAAATATCATGGTCTGAACCCGGGAGAAATTCCCGCTCATCCTCTAAGAGTCCGAGTTCAGATTCAATCATCGTCATCACCACCATTATGATGATATTGTGAAAGGTATCTCTGAATATTCTCAGGGTTTTCTCTACGTGAATCACAAAAAAAATCATAGGAGACACCAAACGGTTTCTTGCAGGTGATTGGATTTTGCACCAGCACTTTCCTGCTTTCGGCTTTATTAAGGGATTATTACCTTCTGAGAGTATCCCCATCCGTACACTTATCTGGCCGGATTGACTATTTTATTCTGGTACAAAAAGGCGATCTTTTATATGAAAATTGCCGTTACCGGAAAAGGCGGAGTTGGAAAGACCTTTATTGCCGGCAGCCTGGCTGCAGGGTTTGCAGCCGAGGGACTTCCAGTCATCGCCATTGATGCAGATCCTTCACCCAACCTAGCACTGACCCTGGGACTTTCTCTTGATGAGTCAGGAAAGATCATCCCCATTGCCGAAAACGACCAGCTGGTCCGGCTCAAGACCGGCACGGACTTTGCTGGTGTTTTCCGGCTCACGTTCACCGTTGACGATATCATCGGCAAGTATGCGGTTGATACACCTTCCGGAGCGCACCTGATGGTGATGGGGACGGTTCGCTCCATGGGTTCCGGTTGTACGTGCCCGGCCCACTCCGTCGTGAAAGCGCTTCTCCGGCATCTCATCGTTGAGCGCGATGAAGTGGTCATCCTTGACATGGATGCCGGGATCGAGCACCT
Organism: uncultured Methanoregula sp.; assembly: GCA_964503195.1. Classification (GTDB taxonomy): domain Archaea; phylum Halobacteriota; class Methanomicrobia; order Methanomicrobiales; family Methanospirillaceae; genus Methanoregula. The sequence continues at coordinate 16,099 of CAZCZK010000009.1, read as the reverse complement.
TGGTCGTGGTACCGCAGAGCACGTGGATACCCTGCTGGTGGTTTCGGATGCAAACCAGAAATCTCTGGAAGTTGCAAAGACCATCTGCCGCATGGCAAAAGACTCCGCGATCCGGCAGGTCGGCCTTGTCGGTAACCGGATAGCCAGCCCTTCACAGGAACAGGCAGTACGGACATTTGCGGAAAAGAGCGGGATTGTTATCCTTGCCATGATACCGTTCGACCAGGAGGTTTCCGACAGCGGGATCACCGGTGCACCGCTTGATGCGAGCCACTCTGCTGCAATCCGTGAGATTGCCCGTCTAGGCGGATCTCTCGAAACCGGGTTACTGCCAGGAAAACGCTGAATTACGGAGGTGGAGACATTTGAAAACGATTGTCACCATGGGGCGCGGGGGGACGGGAAAGACCAGCTTCGTTGCCCTGATGGCAAAGTACCTGATCGGGAAACATGCCACCCCGATCCTTCTCGTGGATGCAGACCCCGACCAGAACCTTGCCGAGATGGTGGGCGTGGACCTGGAGGCTGCCGGGAAAAAAACCATTGCAGAACTCCTTTCCGAGACCTTCATTGCGCAGGGTGGCACAACAGTGGGTATTGCCCCGTCCAAACGGATCGAGAACCGTTTGTGGGCCGAGGGATTGTACGAAGGCGGTTCTTTTGACCTTTTTGCAGTCGGGACAAAATGGATTGAAGGCTGTTACTGCCTTCCGGATGCTGCTCTGAAAAACGCGCTTGGTTCGATCACACGGCAGTACCGGTATATCCTGGTCGACTCCCCGGGCGGCCTGGAGCATCTCAACCGCAAGATAGCAGACAATGTCGATATAATCTTCGATATCATCGGACCATCCCGCAAATCGTTTGCACATGTCCGGCGGGCGCACCGGGTAATACAGGAAGTCGGCATACGGTTTGATCGGTTTTTTGTTCTCGGCGGCTATGCATTTCCCGGTTTCCTCAATGCCCATGTTGCCGCTGAAACAGGTCTCCCATACGGGGGTAAAGTAAACGAGGACCAGTTTGTGGCAGAACAGGTAATCGGCGGAAGATCCCTTCTGGACACTCCGCTGGATTCGCCGGCATTCCGGTCCGTTTCCTTAATCCTTGATGCCATCCTGCGTGAACCTGAAAATATCTGACAGACTTCTCCGGAATCTAAAGAACCTGATATCTCTTTTCAAGGGGACAAAAATGTTCGCACCAGGACCTCTAGAAACCAGTTCGATGGTGCTGGGCCGGGAGAAGGGGTTCGGAACAGCAACTGCAATCCTGGAAAGGTACAAGAAGCTGACACTTCCTGAAGCAGCGGGGATTTGATAATAAGAAGTATCCCACGGGGGTGGCATCTTCGATAACCTTATCAGACTCATCTCTCAATGTATTGTTAAAATACAACCGTGGTGAGAGCCTTGAGCAGGAAAGGTGTCAATCTCAGTATCAAAGAACTGGATTCAGATATCGCACGCTTCCGGAATATCAGCATCTCCATTGGGGCGGTACAACATGACACCTGGAATGAACCGATGGGACCAACCCCGTTTCCGACCCTGTCCACTTTGAGGGCATGGGACCATACGCTCCTGGCACGGTACAAACCGTTTTACCTGCCGTTCTGCGATCTCTGCTGCCTCTGCACCTATGGAAAGTGCGACCTGACCGGGAACAAGCGGGGGGCCTGCGGAATAAACATGGCCGCCCAGCAGTCCCGTATTGTCCTGCTCGCTGCCTGTATCGGGACGTCAACCCATACCGGCCATGCCCGGGAACTGGTTGAGCATGTGATCGAAAAGTTCGGCCGTGACTACCCTCTTGATGTTGGTGGCAATGCCGTTGAGGTGGAAGCCCCCCATATACGCCTTGTCTGCGGGATAAAACCCAAAACGATCGGGGACCTCGAAGAGGTACTGGACTACTGCGAGAAGCAGGTGACCCAGCTCCTCGCCGTCACACACACCGGGCAGGAAGGCAGCAGCCTTGATTTTGAGTCAAAAGTGTTCCACGCGGGAATGATCGATCATGTTGGTATGGAGATTGCTGACCTTGCCCAGATCTCCGCGTATGCGCTACCAAAAGCAGACCCTGAGTCGCCCATCGTTGACATGGGCATGGGCACTATCGATACCAAAAAGCCGGTCATCCTCGTTATCGGCCACAATGTGCCACCGGCAGCAGGGATCATCGATTATCTCCGGGACAATGACCTTGAGACAAAAGTGGAGGTGACCGGGATCTGCTGCACTGCGATCGACATGACGCGGTATTCACAGCGTGCAAAAATTGTCGGGCCCATCTCGTGGCAGCTCCGGTACATCCGCAGCGGTGTTCCCGATCTTATCGTGATCGATGAGCAGTGCATCCGTGCCGATACGCTGGTTGAAGCGGAAAAAATCCGTGCTCTGGTTATTGCCACAAGCGAGAAGAACTGCTGCGGCCTTCCTGATATGACACACACTCCCGCGGACAATATTGTTTCTGACTTCGTCAATGGTCGTATCCAGGGTGCCCTGATCCTCGATCCTGCAAAGGCCGGGGAAGTGGCTGCAAGGACGGCGATAGCCGTTGCCCCAAAAAGGAAAAAATTCAAGAACCTGCCGTCCGCAGAAGAGATAATAAAACTGGCAAAAAAATGCACGCAGTGTGCGCTCTGCCGGCGGGCTTGCCCCAACGATCTCCCTATCCTGTACGCGGTGAAATCCGCTGCACAGGGCAACCTGAAAGGAATCGATGAACTCTATGATGACTGCGTTGGCTGCGGGCGCTGTGAATCTGCATGCCCGCAGAAGCTTCCGCTCCATTCCATCATTGTCGCTGCGACAGACCGGATGACCAAAAAAGAGATCTACTGCATCCGGTCCGGCCGGGGCGCTATTCAGGACATTGAGATCCGTAAAGTGGGCGGCCCGATTGTCCTTGGCGAGATTCCTGGCGTTGTTGCATTCGTTGGCTGTGCAAACTACCCGAAAGGTTCGCGTGAGGTTGCCGAGATGTGCCTGGAGTTTGCGAAACGGAAATATATTGTCTGCACATCAGGCTGCGCGGCAATGTCTGCAGGAATGTATCGTGATGAGAACGGGAAGAGCGCTTATGAATTGTATCCCGGCGCTTTCGAAGCCGGGGGAATTGTGAATGTCGGATCCTGTGTCTCCAATGCCCATATCTCGGGTGCTGCCATCAAGATAGCGAGCATATTTGCAAAACGACCGCTCCGGGGCAACTATGAGGAGATCGCGGATTATGTATATAACCGGGTCGGTGCCGTTGGTGTTGCATGGGGAGCCATGTCCCAGAAAGCAGCCTCCATTGCCGCCGGGTTCTGGCGTCTTGGTATTCCGGTGGTTGTCGGTCCGCATGGTACCAAGTACCGGCGTATGCTGCTCGGGAGATCCGATAAATCTGAGGACTGGTACGTCTTCGATGCCCGCAGTGGCGAGAAGGTATACGGAGGCCCCGTTCCTGAACACCTCTTTTTTGCTGCAGAGACCAAGGAGGATGCTATGGTGATGGTGGCAAAACTGACCATGCGTCCCAATGACACCGGCAAGGGAAGGGCAAACAAGCTTGCCAATTATATCGACCTGCATAAGCGTCTTGTTGGCGGGATCCCCCCCGATGTCCATCTCTTTGTCAGGAACCCTGCTGACATCCCGCTGACCATAAAGGACGAGGTCACTCTTCACCTGCAGGACCATGACTGGAAGGAACAGCCGATTCCCGATCCCACGCTTCTCCCGCGGCTTATTCACAAAAAGAGGGTGTGAGCTGCTGTGGCCCTGAACGAGTCATGGCAGACCGCGGAGATCCCGGGGCCCAAGAAGGCTTCCCTGATCATCAAACCCGATATTGCGGATGCCATTATCCACCGGGCCAAGCACCCTATCATGATCGTGGGCCACGGTATCGTTGAATATGATGTGGAAGGGCTCAAGCTGATCGATTATCTTATTGAGCTTGCCACAAAGGCGCATATCCCCGTTGTCGTAACCGCAAGTACCAACCGGGAATTCCTCGGCCGCGGGTATACGCCGGCAGCACTGATGCCAGCGGTAGATATCGGGAACCGCCTGACGGATCCCAAATGGAAAGGATTTGATGGCAAGGACTCCTACGATCTTGCAATTTTTGTCGGGCTCCCCTATTACATGGAATGGACCATCCTTTCCGGCCTCAAGCATTTCGCACCGAACCTCAAGACCATGACGCTCGATTGTGTGTACCACCCCAATGCCAGCTGGTCGTTCCCGAACAGCACGATCAAGGACTGGGTCGTCAATCTCAAGGGAATTGTTGACGGGCTGGGGGACTGACCCGGAGACTATCATGTTCGAAAAGATCCCGGTTGAAGTCGGTCTTGTCCATGAAGGAGAGCGTGTCCGGAAAAATGACATGCAGGCCGAGTTTGGCGGGCCCGCAGAACCAGAGAAATGCGAGCTCGTCCGTGTCCGCCCGGCCGACACGATCTCTGATGGGGAGATCGCGATCATCGGCCCGGATATCAGCACCATGGAAGAGGGAAAACATTACCCGCTCGGGATCCTGGTGGAAATAGCCGGCGCAAAAGTCGAGCCGGATCTTGAAGGGGTCATCGAACGGAGGATTCACGAGTACAGCAACTACATTGAGGGATTTATGCACCTCAACCAGCGGTATGATATCTGGATACGGCTTTCAAAAAAGTCCTTTAAGAAAGGCCTGACTTCCTTACGGTTTATCGGGCAGGTGATGCTCGAACTGTTCAGAACCGAGCTTCCGATTCTCGAAAAGATCCAGATCACATTTATAACTGATCCCGAGAAGCTCAAGCCATTGTATAAGGAAGCTATTGAACGATATGAAGCACGGGATGCCCGGGCACGGGGACTCCTGGACAAGGATGTCGATATGTTCTACGGCTGTGCCCTCTGTCAGTCCTTTGCCCCTACCCATATCTGTGTCATTACCCCGCAGCGATATGCGAACTGCGGGGCAATCAGCTGGTTTGACGGCAGGGCTGCTGCCGGTATTGATCCCAAAGGCCCGATCTACGCGATCGAGAAAGGGGAGTGCCTGGACGAGGAGAACGGAGAATATACCGGGGTCAACGAGAGCGCGAAAAAGCGGTCCATGGGAGAGATCAGCCGCGTATTCCTCTATTCCGCGTTCGGGTATCCCCATACGTCCTGCGGGTGTTTTGAAGGCATTGCCTTTTACATACCAGAGGTCGACGGGTTCGGGATCGTCCTCCGGGGATTCCGGGATGTCACGGTGAACGGTCTTGCCTTCTCGACCATGGCGGATTCGACGGCAGGAGGCCGGCAGGTTGACGGATTCCATGGTATCTCGATCGAATACATGAGGTCTTCCCGGTTCATGCATGGAGATGGCGGGTATGACCGTGTGGTCTGGATGCCGGCAGAAACCCGGGAACGGCTGCAGGATTTCATACCCGCGTCAGTTTATCCATCTATTGCAACGGAAAAGGAAGTAAAAACCATACCTGAACTTAAAAACTATCTGGAAATCCATAACCACCCGGTTGTCAGTCGGTGGAAATCGGCTGAAGAGACCGGCCTTTCTCCGGAGAACCGGTTGGAGGTCTATGCTGTAGGCGATATCCCGATCACAGCCAACGGGTTCCGGATTATCCTGAAAAATGCAAAGATAACAGCGGAAAAAGTGATCATCCAGCCGGTGAGGACTCCTTCTCGTGGAGGAGGTGAACACCATGATGCACAAAAAAAATAAGGAGACTGATACGATCGACGGGGATGATGTGCTTTCACTTGCCCCGCGTCTCCTTGAGCTCCTGAAGGGTGTCCAGCAGCTGGAACTCAATAACTTCTCGATGGAGATCGGCGACCTTGACCTGTTCATCCCTTCCCAGAGTCTTAAGGTTCCTCTGCACCTGTCATCCATGCAACCGCCGCTCCCGCAAAAACCAACGGAACTTATCCGCGAATCATACCATCCCCGGGCTGTCAGCTACCCCGGTCATATCCGGGAGGTGACGCTCGGTGCAACGAAAGCGGGTGGGGGGAGCAGGGCGCGGACAGTTACTATCGGCGGAGCAAAAGCCCCTGCCTATGCCGATGCTCTGACCCCCCCCGTTCATCTCCCGGCAATATCCCTGGATGTCTTTGATATGAAGGTCTCGCTTCCCCGGGTGCTCCGGGAGCCTATCGCTGACGTCATGGAAGACCCTGCGGCATGGGCTCGGATGAACGTAAAAAAGTTCGGTGCCGATATCGTGACAATCCACCTGATGAGTACTGACCCGCTGATCAAGGATACGCCTCCCCGGCAGGCAGCAAAGACGGTCGAGGAAATTCTTCAGGCTGTTGACGTCCCGGTCATTGTCGGTGGTTGTGGCGACCCGAAAAAGGATGCCGCGGTTTTTATTGCTGTAGCTGAGATGGCAGCCGGTGAACGGCTGCTTTTAAACTCGGTCACACTTGATATGGCCGAAGCAAAAACCCTCGGTACTGTTGCAAAAGCAGCCCGCGACCATGGGCATCTCCTGCTCGCATTCACCGGTCTTGAACTGAATAATGCCAAGGAACTCAACCGGCGGCTGTACGAATATCTCCCTCCAGAACAGATCGTTATGGACCTGACCACTGTCGCGCTCGGCTATGGGCTGGAGTATTCCTTCACCATCCATGAGCGGGCCCGGTATGCCGCTCTTATGGGGGATACCGAGCTTGCCCACCCGGTCATATCCGCAGCAACGAATGCCTGGGCAGCCCGCGAGGCATGGATGGCTATGGCGCCCGAATACGGCCCCCGTGAACTCCGTGGTCCGGTGTGGGAGACCCTTAATGCCTTAACCCTTCTGCTCGCCGGTATCGATCTCTTCATGATGATGCACCCTGCATCGGTGCTGACCCTCAAGGACGTGATCCGCCGTCTCGGTTATATGCGTGTGGCCGGTTCCCCCCCGGCGCGGGACTGGGTTGGAGCGAGGATATCATGACCAGTGAACCGGTCCTGGAGAAACGCCAGAAAAAAAGTATCCGTGAGATCAGTCCGATCGATATCTATAAGCTGCTGCCGAAGACCAACTGCCAGCAATGCCATGAGTCCAACTGTATGGCTTTCGCCACCCGGCTGGTAAATGGCGAACTCGTGCTGGCCGACTGCCCGCCGCTATTCACGGTCGAGTACCCGGCTGCCCGTCATGATCTCGAAATTCTCCTTGCTCCGCCGGTACGGCCAGTGACCTTCGGCACTGGTGCACGGCAGTGCACGATCGGGGGAAAATATGTCCTGCAGCGCCATGAGTTCACGTACCATAACCCGACAACCGTGGCTATTGACGTCGATGACCTGATGCCGGAGGAGGAACTGCGTACCCGTATTCTGAAAATCGAACAGTTCTCCTACAATTACATCGGCAGGAACCTTACCCTCAATGCAATTGCCATCAGGTCGGTATCCGGAGATCCGGCAGCTTTTACGAAAACCGTCAGGACGGTTCTTGGAACAACAACCCTCCCACTCATCCTGTGCTCGCTGGACCCGGTAGTGATGGAAGCCGGTCTTGCTGAGACGAGAGAGCACCATCCCCTCATCTATGCAGCAACGGAAAAGAACTGGAAGCCAATGGCTGATCTTGCCCTCGCTTTTGACGTCCCGCTCGTTGTACATACTGACGGGGATCTTGCAGTTCTGCGAAGTCTGGTAAAAACCCTGAACGCCTGCGGTCTCGCTGATCTGGTCCTCGATCCCTGCACCCTCGCTGAAGACGGCCTTTCCGACACGATTCATGCCTTAACTGCCATACGGGCGGCTGCCTGCCGAGATTTCGATGAGCTTTTCGGGCACCCTCTGCTGGGAGTCCCTCTGGCGGTCTGGACCAGTGAGGAGCTGTCTATGGATATTTTAAAATGGCGCGAAACGATCACGGCATCTATGCTTATAACCCGTTATGCCGATCTTCTCCTCATGCACAGTCTCGATGGCTGGGTACTGCTGCCCCAGCTGATCTGGCGCTTCAACCTGTACACCGACCCGAGAAAACCGGTATCGGTCGAAGCCGGAATCAGGATATTCGGACATCCCGATAAAAATTCCCCGGTGCTTATCACCACCAATTATGCGCTCACCTTTTTCACCGTAGAATCCGATATCAAGACAGCCGGTCTTGACTGCTACCTTATTGTTGTGGATACCGGAGGCCTGAGTGTTGAGAGCGCGGTTGCCGGCAGGTACTTCTCTGCAGAATCGATTGTAACGGCCCTGAAAGAGATGCGGGTCGACGAATTAGTGAACCACAATACCCTCATCATTCCCGGTCTTGCAGCGCGGCTGAGCGGGGAATCGGAAGAGGCGAGCGGCTGGAAGATCCTTGTCGGACCAAAAGATTCATCGGGACTCCCGCAATACTTACGGGAACACTGGCCCCCAGGAATAACCTGACGAAGGTGAAAACGGTTTACCCCCCGGGTATTTCAACCATGCCCCGCTTATTGAAAGAATTTGATAACCAGATCTTCGTTGAGGAATAGTATGCCAGATATGTTCCGCGTACTCTTTCATCCCCTGAACAAACTTATCTTTGTGCTTCCGGAAACCACTGTTCTCGAAGCTATCCGTCAGGCTGAAATACCGATTGAAAGTATCTGCGGGGGAAAAGGGGAATGCAACAAGTGCAGGGTTATCTTCCTGCATGGCTCATGCACGGCAGATTCGCCCGCGAGTATCAAAGGCCTGACACCAGATGAGATTGCATCTCATTATTGCCGTGCATGCCAGACCATTATTACCGGTAACTGTGAATTCGCCCTGCCGGTCGAGAGCCGGATTGATGCTCCACGGATTCTTCTGTCGTACGTTGATCGCCATACCCCGCTCTCCCCGGTTGTAAAAAAATATCTCCTGCGAAGTACGCCGGAAAGCCAGTTTTCTCCGGCGGGCCGCTCGCTCCTGCTCGAGGGATACACCGGCACCCGCCCGCAGATGACCCGGCTGCAGCATGATGAACTCCTTTCACTGAACGGAATGGTCACGGTGACCATAACCACAGCGAATGGCTATCCTGAAGTAATCCGCATTGAAAACGGTGATGAAAGAGACCACCTGTACGGTGTTGCCATTGACCTGGGGACAACAACCATTGTCGGGGTTCTTATCAACCTCGTGAGCGGTGCAGTCCTTGCCGAAGCATCTGCCCTGAACCGCCAGATAACGTATGGGGAGGAACTCCTCACCCGGATTGCGTATGCCAAAACAGCGGGAGGTGCAAAGCATCTTCAGGATGCAGCCGGTGCGAGCATCAACGAGGTGATCGGAAAACTGACAACCATAACACAGGTTCCCGCGTCCTCTCTCACTGACTTCTGCATTGCCGGCAATACCGTGATGAGCCACCTCCTGCTTGGACTGGATACACGGCAGCTCGAACAACCAAACCCGGACATTTCCCGGAGTGCGACAGTGATACGGGCACAATCACTGCATATCCATTCAGATCCGAATGGATACGCATATGTGCTGCCAGCAGTAAGCCGCTTTGTCGGAGGTGACGCGATCGGTGATATTATCGCAAGCGGTATGCCGGCAGTGCAGGACATCTCGATCATGATTGACCTTGGGACGAATGGTGAGATAGTACTCGGTAACGCAGACTGGCTGGCTTCGGTATCCTGTGCATCCGGCCCTGCATTTGAGGGAGGTGGGATCTCGTCCGGCATGCGGGCAATGAGGGGTGCCATTGATCATGTGCAGATCGATCCCGCCGGTTGTCGGGTCTCGTTCACCACAATACAAAATGAGCCACCCCGCGGCATCTGTGGTTCCGGCATCATTGATGCTGCAGCTGCGATGGTATCGGCAGGAATACTCGACTTCACGGGAAAACTGGTAGAGACAAAGCCCGGAGTACGGTCGGGGAGCGATGGCCCGGAGTTCGTTCTCGTACCCCGCGAAAAAACAGGAACCGGTCGAGATATCTGCATCACCAGTCAGGATATGATCTACCTGATGGATTCAAAAGCGGCCCTTTGCGGTGCAATTGGCGTCCTCCTTAAAAAATACCGCGTTGGTGTCCGCGATATCCATCATGTATTCCTGGCAGGGGCCTTCGGTGCGTTCTCTGATCTGCAAAATATTGTAGCTTTTGGCATTATTCCCGATTTTAAGCATGCACAATCTCATGCAATCGGGAATGGATCGCTTGCCGGTGCCATGACCTGCCTCATGTCGCAGGACATGCGTAAAAAGGCACAGGAAATCTGCAGACAGATGGTCTACATCGACCTCCTCATTGACGCAGATTTCATCGAAGAGTACACGACCGCCCTCCATATTCCCGGAAAACCGGATTACTTCTCTTAAGAGACCAATAAAAAAGGGCTACCATTCCCACGTTTTTTTTCCTTATGGGGGATAGTATTTTAGGTTTGTTTTGGAACTCTCACTCGCTCTAATAATCGTTCCAAAGCCCTGAGTGAATTGAGTACTGCCCCATGTACCTCAATAGATCATGCGGCTCTCCAACGTCGTAATCCTCCTGCGGGTCCATCCGATAAGTTTCCGAGTCCCTCTCGTTATGCGGGATGCCATATGGTACCAGGCTCGATTCAGCCATCCCGGTACTGAATGCACATGGATTTTTATCAGCCAGCGGCTACCTGCCGTTGTGGCAATCCGTGAAAACCAGTTAAAAAGGGATTTTGAGGCAGGTGGTGAATACAATCCTGAGAAATGTCCCTGTTTTCTCCCCCGATCTGCAGTGGTTCGTTTCCTTCCCGGCATACCCGTCCGGCTGCCGGAAATTCCCTTCCCTGCAGGAAACGTCGTATCGATACATCCTGCAAGGTATTATCGATATACGGTAAAAAGATGTGAACGAACATGAATGCTCACAAGAATCCCTGGGATGAGGATTACCAGCTTCGGGGACGACTCTGGGGCGGCCGTTCCTCCACCCTTCCCCATGTGCCACAGTCATCACGGATTCTCGAACTTGGATGCGGGAATGGAAAAACCACAGCATCTCTTGTGCAGGCCGGCTGTTCAGTAACAGCGATTGATCTCTCCCCCCATGCAGCATCGCTTTGCCATAAAACCTGTCCGGACGTTGACCGGCTCGGGATCCTTATCGCAGACTGTAGAATGACTCCTTTCCGCAATGAAACCTTTGATGTCATCATGGCCTCTCATATCGTCGGCCATCTTACCTGCACAGGCCGCCGACAGCTTGCCCAGGAGATTTTTCGGCTTCTGGCCTCAGAAGGGACGGTGCACTTCTGCGATTTCTCGAAAGGGGATTTCCGGTATCGCCGTGGCCTGGAAACAGAAGAAGGCACGTTTACGAGACAGAACGGTATCATGACGCACTACTTCACTACTGAGGAGGTAAAGAGCCTTTTTGCCGGTCTTGCGGTTCAGTCCCTTATCCAGCGCGATTGGGAGATGCGGATCAGGGGTATGGTTTATCCCCGCGCTGAAATCGTGGCGGAATTTAAAAAATATGGCTGATATCCGTTGCCATCTCCACAAACCCTTTGTATATGGGAAGGTCAACGTTCCTTCAGAAGAGTATCCCATGAAATGGTTAATCCTCCCGGTCTGTCTGGTTCTTTCGTTTCTTCTGCTTGGGGCAGGGATGCCTACAGCGGCCTCACCTATCGTAACCGATATCCGTCCGATCAGTGCTCCCAATAGTGGTGACGTTACTGCCACCATCACGGGCACTGGTTTCACAACCGAAAGTTCGGTGTGGATGACGCCAGCAAGTATCTGTGATCCCACCAACAAAATATTCGGCTCTGATTGCAGTTGGGGTTCAACGTCGGCAACCTGCACGTTTCCCATCCAGGGCCAGACGTCAGGAACCTATACGGTGTGGGTGAACACTCCAACCAGTAAAGGACTTCCTGATCCAGCCAGCCTTTCCAGGCACTTTCAGATCTACCAGGGGTCCGGAACGTACCCTATTTTGTCGAGAACCGTCACGACGACCTATGCCTCAGCCGGTCCCTATGGCACTATTTACGTTGAATCATCCCCGTCCGGAGCGGTTATCTCCGTGAATGGTGAGAACAAGGGCACTGCTCCGGTCACCATCACGGGTCTCTGGCCAGGTTCCTACACCGTCTCTGCCGAGATGGCAGGGTTCCAGAAGTATACTACCACAACCACCATCTCGGGTTCCACACGTTCATCCGTATATTGCGCCCTGCTGCCTGATAGTTCAACTGATGGATTGTATGTCATGTCGAATCCGGATCAGTCAAAAGTCTACCTTGACGGAATACTCAAAGGAGAAACACCACTCCTGCTGACCGGCACATCTTCCGGCTCGCATACCCTCCAGGTCAAACATCCCGGCTATGATGAGTGGAAATCCACCGCCTGGATCCCATCCAGCGGGAGTAAAACTGTATCTGCAATCCTGATACAGAACAGTGACGATTTACCCCAGGGGATGAACGTCTCCTCAAATCCTGGTGGCGCCGAGGTAACCCTCGATGGTCTCAAGAAGGGCGTTACCCCCGTAATGCTGAATAACATTGCTGCAGGCATTCATATTGTCGAGATAGGATATCCTGGTTATACTTCCTGGAAATCAACCGTTGATATCCAGGAATCCGAAATGAAAGAGCTCTCTGTGAACCTGACTCCCAAGGCCGGTTCTTCACCCGGTTCGATCACGGTCTCTTCAACGCCATACAATGCACTGGTCACCCTCGACGGCATATATATCGGCCAGACCCCAGCGAACAGTTCCCTGAACCTTGGTCCCATTCCTTCGGGGGAACATATTGTCGGGCTTGCCATCTCCGGATATAAACCTTATTCAACGAACGTAACCGTATCGCTGAACCTGACGTCCATGGTAAATGTGACACTCATGCCGGTTTCTGGTCCTTCAGTAAAGGGAGCGTTGTCTGTTGTCTCAGATCCTGCTGGTGCCGTTATCTCGCTTGACAACACCTCTCTCGGTATGTCACCACTGACCGCAAATGATATCGCAGCGGGTAATCACGTAGTTACCATAACTCTGGATGGCTACGAGGATTATTCGACCAGTATCCTTGTTATGGCCGGGACCACAAGAAATGTTTCGGCCTCTCTTCTTAAAGTACCAACAACCCTGCATTCACCAGGAGATCCGTTGATCGCACTCGGAGCTCTTGGCCTCATCGGTCTCCTTACTTTGCGAAAAAGATAGATTCGTTTCTACCAAAAAAAAATCCTGTTACAAGTGATCATCTGAACGTTTTAAGAGTTCTGGCGATCGTTTTCCTTTATGAACGAATAATCCCGATAGTGAATTTTTAAATCATCCGATTGTCGCTGAACTTTTTTCAGGATGGAGAGGATGTTACGTACCCATTGCCGTTTTTGCAATATGGTATCATCAGACACCCTATCCCTCCATCCCCCCAGTTTCGGCCAATGATTTTTTCACTTGTGAACATACCGGAATGATGGAATTTCATGTGATTTCATTCGTCAGTACGATAAGGGAATGGGCAGGATCTCACCAGAGGATTTTTTTGCATGGAATCCTGAGTAAATCTCCAGGTTCATGCATAAAAAGTTGCAAGGCGATAGTGCGTGGCATAAATATATACGCCAGAAATAATGATGTCTGTAAAACAATAATATTCAGGTCTTCATACCTGCGCTCATGGTTACTTATTACAGAATTTTTATTTATCCGTGTGTTATGGCAGGAAGTATCGGAAGTGTCACATGAAATGCAGATGGTTTTTTTACGGTGTACTCAGCACTATCCTGTTATTTGGACTCGTGTTGCCAGTCCCGGCTCTCCCGGACTGGATACAGAGTAATGGTCACCAGTTCTCGTTCACGACTTCATACGGAAACGTGATCATTTATAATAATGGATCCGGTTATTCTCACCTGACTGATTTTTTTAACAACGGAAATAACTATGGCGGGATGCCTAATTTATCGCATCAGACCCGGGGATACACACTCTATGAATCTTTTTATCTGGATTCAGCCGGAAGTCTGGCTGGTGGATGTGTCCATACCGCTGCATCTCGTAAGCAAATTGTCTATGCCGATGATACTGTTGCTGTGATTGAAAGCGGATGCCCTGGCAAATCTCTCGACATTATGTGGAGATATATAATTCCCCGGAACCAGTCCGGATTTTTTGAAGTTGAAAGAAAAACGGCTAATGTTTATTTAAAGGCTCAAAATAACCAGCAGGTGCAATTTATGAATACCTCGTTGATGGAAACATTTGTTTCTGATCGAGCGGGTGGAATTGCACGGGGATCCGGGTACGCCCCGTTATTTGCCCAATTCTCAAAAGAGAATATGCCTTTCGAATGGACAGCAGCGTATGACAAGGTCCGGAACGTGTCCCTTGCCTGGATTCATACCGGAAGTGACAGTATAGCGCGAACCATTCACCGGAGATATCCGGTGATAAACGGAAACGATGAATATCAGGTTGATTTCGCTGGCGCAGGTGAAGGATCAAGAACCGAGATGCCACGTGGCTCGATCTGGCTCGAGACATGGAAAGGGATAGTCAGAGGCAATGGCAGTGATGTAAGAGCGAGAGCACTTTCTCTCGTCGGACATAAAGTTGATGAAGACATACCGCCATTTTTCAGTGTTTCTGTTGTGGATGGACAACTTAACGTTAAGACCGGCGCGATTGCATACGAAAATAAACCTTATCTGAATTATGATGTGCCGTATGCAAGCGGCAATTACCGGATGATCAAAGAGTATCCCCTCGTGAACAATTACAAGGCAGAGCGTGGGACAAACCTGACGTATGGCGAGGACTCCTGGAGTTCCACCTACAGAGATCCGTATTCGTCTTCTGCCTGGATCGAATACACGATTGGGAACGGATCCTATAAAATCAAAAATCAGCGGACAGCCTATATGGATGCAGATGGTTTTCTCTGGACATTCAACATCACTGCGCTGACCTCCGGAAACATGACGCTTACCCTTCAATATGAGATTCCGGCCTTTTACACCACCGCCTTTACAGACAATTCATTCAGCATCAAGACTGTCGATCCCATAGAAGGCGAATACGGACTTACATTCCTTTTCCCGGAATCTGTTCATGTCGTGAAATCAGGTTATTCTGTCAATGTTTCTCTCAATTCAAGGAATATGACTCCGGGGGAGTCCGTTTCCTACACTATCTATGGGATCCCTCACAAATGGAGCAACACCGTTTCTGTTGATAAATTCCATACGCGGGAAAAAACATCTCTCAAGGTTCCCTACAGAGTGCTTCAACCGGGTTTAGAATGGATGCCTACGGATACGATAACAGCATATGAGGGATTTGCTACCGACAACGGGTATGTAATAAATGCATATTCTGAACAAGGGACACATCCCGTTCGTATATTCTCAGATAAAACGATTGCATTGGTAGCGGTTGATATTGGCAATATTACCTGGAATCAATTTGGTGATGGAACGATTGTTGGCGAATGGACAGCACCTTATGCAACAATTGGAAAAATTGACCTGTTAACACATATTCCTTTGGCCCAGGCAGATTTTGTTACTAACCTGACGGCCGGCGCTGCTCCTCTGACTGTCGAATTCAGGGATAATTCATCTGGTTATTCGTCCGGGTGGTTGTGGGAGTTTGGCGACGGGAACAGTTCTGTAGTCCAGCACCCGGTACATACGTATACTTCAGCTGGTACGTATACCGTGAATCTTACGGTAACGAATGGCGGGGGATCCACCAGCATGGAAAAAATTGGGTATATTGTGGTAAACCCCCCGCAGGCTCCCGTTGCCGGATTTTCTGCAAATTTAACGATTGGAGAAAGCCCCCTGAGTATCTGGTTTACCGATACGTCGACGGGTACACCGATCGGGTGGTTGTGGGAGTTTGGCGACGGGAACAGTTCCGTAGTCCAGCACCCGGTGCATACGTATACTTCGGCTGGAACGTATACCGTGAATCTCACGGTAACGAACGGCGGGGGATCCACCAGCACGGAAAAAATTGGGTATATTGTGGTAAACCCCCCGCACGCTCCCGTTGCCGGATTTTCTGCAAATTTAACGATTGGGGAAAGCCCCTTAAGTATCCGGTTTACCGATACGTCGACGGGTACACCGACCGGGTGGTTGTGGGAGTTTG
>CAZCZK010000008.1:0-32681 GCA_964503195.1 uncultured Methanoregula sp. | reverse complement strand
CGTGCAAGATCGCGGAGAATGTACATTACCTGGAGACGGGGGAACGCATTGAGATACACTGAGTATCTGGAAACGTGAGAAGGGAGCGGATAAAAAAAATCATTTTCTGAAGTTGATGAACTTTGAACCAATATCCTGCATTGTGACGGAGAGGAATTGTTCTGAATTTCCCCGGGGGATTCATTTTGGCTCGCAACGAATTCCGGCCACGACGGGATCTGATCGATGTCCCCTCCCTCGCCCACCAGCAGGAAGTCCCCCGAATCGTCGGGAATACCGGACCCCTCCGCGATACCAGGAACCGTCGGGAACTGCCATCGAGAGGTTGTCTGCAAAGCGGATGCGGCGGGGCATTCTCTGGCAATTGGTTGGCTCCGCGGTAACCGGTAGTACTCAAAAACCGGGGAGCCTGAAATTCCTACCGGTTCTTTTTTGGGCCATTCTTTTTTGTTGGCGTATATTTGAGGAGCTGGTTTTGAGGTGCGGGATATCGCTTATCAGAGGACGGTGTCAGCGCAGGCGATTTTCGGGGAGACCGGGGTTCTGCCTTTGCGAGTTGTACCGAACATTTCTGGGGAGCGGGAGTTCTCGTTTCTGCTCGTTTCCGGGGTGTCTCCATGGATGTTGCCGGGGATTCCTGAGACGGGGGAAGTACCTTCTCCGGGTTGACGGGAAGTGACGTTTGTTCAGGTTTCCCGTGGGCTGGTTTTCCTTTTCTTGCAATTCCCAGCCGTGTTTTATATTTACTTACGTACTGGAACAGGTTGAGAAAGGCTTCTGCTTCAGTATGGAGCGTGTGCTCGATCGGTCTGAATTCCTTCTTTTCATACCACGTGTTAATACGACCGGCATCGGATTTTTTGGATGAGAACGTATCGAGACGGGCTCCGGCAAACCGGCCATCATTCAAAAGAACAAGGACGGGCCCGAGATCCAGGCGGGGTCGCTCGTAATATAACTGGTAACTGCTGAGCAACGGAAGATGGTATTTTTTACATTTCGCGATGATCATCTCATATGCATAATCGAGATGTATCCCCACCGGTATAAAATGGGTGACCCGCACTTCCGGCCTGAAAAACTGGTTGTAAAACGTTGTCATAATACTTTTTTCGGAACTCTCCCACTCTTTGAGAATCGTTAACTTCTCCAGCGGTTCCCCGGTGGCCAGATCGATCTTCTGGTATTGGATGGTGATCAAGGTATCAACCGCGGGATCGGACTTTGTCCCGGCATGATATCCTTCCATGGCGAAATAATAGGCCGGCATACACTGATCTTATAGCACGAGGTAAAATCCTTTTGTGTGGATCTGCATGCAATCTGATTATCGATGAGGCATCCATCTCATCGTAACTATTGACGCCCTCCGCACTCTACAACGGGCGTCGGGAATTGCGATCGAGGGGTTGTTTGAGTGCTGATGCAGCATGATTTGAAGGGGGAAAATTGCCACCTGAACCTGGCCATGCGTATTCTTTGAGCAGCACTCTCTCCGGCCGCATGCGGTACGAGATCGTGCCCGGTCGTCTCCGGTACGATCGTCGGGCTGACCGGGAACTATTCGGCCACCCCTCCGGGGAGGCCGCCAGGGCCTTTTCACGGCTATCCTCCCTCAACAGCCACCAGCCCCTGTCCCGGCCGATTCGCCGCTGTATGAGTGCTGCCGCCCTCATCTTCCGGGCAGGCAAAAGGTTGATTCACGCCGACTGGAGGCTGAAACGGGCGTTTCCTCCAATAATAGTGTCATATTTTCCTTCAACAGTGTCAAACGGGCCGGAAAAATGGGGGAACGGAGGCAAAAATGGCCTCTGTTGGGTGCATCTCCCCATGGACCCCAATAAGATAGTGCATTTCCGGCCTCTCGTTCAGACCCGCCCCGGGTCCGGGTACTCACATCGGGTCATCCTGACACGATCCCCAAAAACAGGCCTTTTTTCCCATGGGCTGTGCTATACCTCAGGTTACCCTGAGTTCCGCCTCCCAAAAATGTATTGTAATGTACAAAAATTTCAAAGAATTGAGCCCCGTGTTCCTTGAATCCCCAGTAAAATACCTCTCTTTTAAAAACCGTGTACATACTTCCCCCTTTTTTGTACATAATTCACCAGACCTGCCCTTCACGGGTACAACCGGAGCCCGTAAAAGGTCCGGATTGAGAGCCGGGGATGCTGGTCTTCACGGGGAGCCCGGTCCCTCTACACCCAACGGTACCAGGGATTATCCCGGGCATTACCCGGCGGGGGACTGGGGAGCGCGACCACAGACCATCCGGTGATTCACTGGCTACCAACGCTAAGAGAACAGTTTCCGAAACTATTTTTTTGTTTTTTTTCGGGTCGGATAGTTCCTCAGGTCCGGGGGAAAAGAATTTCAGGAAACTCTCTGAACAGAGCATCCGGGTACGGCTGCCGTCCTGCGGGGGTGACAACGGTTATCCGGAAGGTTGCCCCGGTCCACGTCCTGCTCATGCTCGTGACCGGCCTGATAGTCGTGGCGATGCTGACAATCTGATCATTTTTTTTTAATCCCGCCATGGGATCCGGGGGGGAAATGACCGGCGGCTGTACTATGTGCCCGTACAGGAATAACCCAGAGTTTTTCGTGCCGGAGATCCAACCGGGCATTGAGCGATGACCCGCTACCTCATCGATATCCGGCTGATGGGCTCAGTAAAGAACCAGATCCGCGATCTCAGCAATCATCTGCAGGAAAGATTCAGTCTCGGCAACAACCAGGTTACGCCGCATATTACCCTGGCCGGGCCTTTCTCAACCCTCAATGAAGAAAACCTGATCACAGATTTCACCCGGATATGTACGGACCAGAAGGCGATCCCGAAGTACGAGGTTGGGGGGTACGGATTTTTTGACGATTCGCGGGTAGTCTTTGTGACGATAACCCCTGACGAGACCCTGAAACAGTTCCGGTACCGGCTCGCAGAAGCCATCTCCCCGTACTGCACGCTGCGGGACTATGACCGGGATGCAGCTGACGATTTCCGGTTCCATGCAACGCTTGCCATGAAACTTGACTGGCTCACCTTCCGGCGGATCAAATGGTATTTCCAAAACCAGGACCCGGTCATCCACCGGCATCACCCTATCCGGGCAACCCTGCTCCGGAACGGGAAAATCCTCTGCGAATATGATTTTGTCCAGGAGCGGATGCTGACCCGGGCGCAGGCCCTGAGCAGGGCGACCATGAGGCGTGATTTTGAGATCCTCCGGGTATGGGCTGACGGCAGCCGGGAATGGGAGTGATCTCCCCTCAAGAGCATTTTCGGAGCCTGTTTGCGAGGACGCAGCTGCCGTCCTCATGAGTGCTAATCCCGCGAGCGGCAGCCCAAAGGAAAAATTCACTGAAGTGGCGCATTCAACTACCCTTTAGGGGTCTCCTCCTTTCCTGAACTCGTCAGGCCGCTGCTCCTTTCTGTTCGTGCTCATCGAGGATCCGGCGCAGCTCGTCCTGCACCTTCCCCTTGTCCACAACTCCGGTGAAGAGGATACGGATCCCGTCCCGGTCATCCTTGAGGTACGCAGCTTCATCGTAGATAACGAGAAGGATCTCCCCGTCCTTCCCGAACGTATGCTCCTCGCAGTCCCCCCGCATATAGCGGTGCCGCTGTTCCTTGGTTGGTGCGGAATATTTACTGTCGTACCGGAAGATTCCCATGAAAAAACCTCACCATCAGGATCATCTGCGGGTGCTCTTAAGGATAATGGCTGCAGTTGATGCCGGCCTGCTCTTTATGGAACAAGTGCCCCTACCGGGATTGTGCTGGCTTGAATCCCTTTTGACCCGTATCCAGTCCCCCATTTCCGCAACCAGACCCACGACTGGTACAGTCACAACGGTTATTAATCCATGAAAGGAGATTGTTCACACGAAAAAGGATCGGGAGCCCGTCATGGCAGAGCCGGAGAAGAAGAAAGCCGAACTGAAGATCACCGGGATGCACTGTGCAACCTGTGCCGTGAATATTGAGGAATCGCTGTCGCAGCTGAAGGACGTTGAAAAAGCACAGGTCAATTTCGGGACCGACACCGCCCATGTTGAGTTCGATCCGGCAAAGGTCTCCCTCCACGATATCGAGAGGGCGGTGAAGGAGGCCGGCTACGATGTCGTGAACCAGGAAGTCACCATCAAGGTCGGCGGCATGATGTGCGCAACCTGCGTGGAGACAATCGGGGCTGCACTCAGGGAAATCCCCGGCGTTGTCACAGCCACGGTCAACCTTGGCACGGAAAAAGCGTACGTAACCTACAACCCCTCGCTCGCCACTCCTGCGGACATGAAGAAGGCCATCGAGGAGGCCGGCTACCAGTATCTCGGGATCTCCGGAGAGGTGAGCGAGGAGGCCGAGAAGAAGGCACGCGAAACCGACCTGCACGACAAGTTCGTCCGCTTCATGGTCGGCTTTGCCGTGAGCATCCCGCTGATGCTTGCGATGTACGTACCGCTTCCCATCTCCATGCACACGCTGGCGTTCGTGATGCTGGCCATTTCCACACCAGTCTTCGTGTACGTTGCCGCCCCGATCTTCCGGGCCGCGTGGGTCTCCCTCTCGCACCGCACCCTCTCGATGGATGTGATGTACGCGATGGGCACGGGAGTCTCGTTTGTCGCAAGCGTTATGGGCACGTTTGGGATCATCCTCACCCATGAGTTCATGTTCTACGATACCGCCATCATGCTTGCCGCCTTCCTGATGCTGGGGAGATATCTCGAAGGGAGGGCAAAAGGCCGGACCTCGGAAGCGATAAAAACCCTGGCGGGCCTGCAGGTCAAGGTAGCAACGGTTGTGCGGGACGGGACCGAACGGGAGCTGCCGCTTGAGGAGGTTGTGCCCGGCGACCTCGTAATCGTGAAGCCCGGATCAAAGGTCCCGGTTGACGGTACGGTAACAGAAGGCGAGAGCTATGTCAACGAGGCGATGATCACCGGCGAGCCATTGCCCCCGCTGAAAACAAAAGGGAGTCATGTGGTCGGCGGTACTCTCAACACGAACAGCGTGATCACGGTCAGGGCGGAGAAGGTCGGGAAGGACACGGTCCTTGCCCAGATCATCCGGCTCGTCGAGGACGCGCAGGGTTCCAAACCACCGGTCCAGCGGATCGCAGATGTTGCTGTCACGTATTTTATACCGGCCGTGTTGCTCATTGCAGCCGCTTCGTTTGTTGTCTGGTATTTCCTCTTCCATTCCACCGCCCTCTTTGCCCTTACCACGCTCATCTCCATCCTCGTTGTCGCCTGCCCCTGTGCGCTGGGCCTTGCAACCCCGACAGCAGTCACCGTGGGGGTCGGGCGCGGGGCAGAACTCGGCATCCTGATCCGGAACGGCGAAGCGCTGGAAGTGGCTGAGAAAGTCACCACGGTGATCTTCGACAAGACAGGCACGCTGACCCGCGGGAAGCCGGAAGTCACCGATGTCGTTCCGTTCAGCATTCCGGAGAATACCCTGCTGGCCCTCGCCGCGGGCGTTGAAAAGAACTCCCAGCACCCGCTTGCCGTTGCCGTGGTGAAAGCGGCACAGGAACGGGGTGTGAACCGGGAGACATCCACCCACTTCGACACATTCGGCGGGAGAGGGGTTGCTGCAACGGTATTGAACGAGACCGTTCTGGTCGGGAACCGGGCGTTCCTGATGGAGAGATCCGTGAAGATTCCTGACGAAGCCGGAACCCGGATTACCGCACTCGAACAGGAGGGGAAGACAGCCGTACTGGTCGCAGCCGGTAGTGAGATGGCCGGTATCATCGCCATTGCCGACACCATCAAACCAACAACCCGGGACGCCATTACCCGGCTCCGGAGCATGGGAATCGGGGTCGCCATGATCACGGGAGACAACCGGCGGACCGCTGAAGCGATCGCACGCCAGGTCGGGATTGACCGGGTCATTGCAGAAGTACTGCCACAGGACAAGGAGGCGGAAGTGAAGGCCCTCCAGGCAGCCGGTGAGGTTGTCGCGTTCGTTGGCGATGGCATCAACGATGCGCCTGCCCTTGCGCAGGCTGACGTGGGGATCGCGATCGGCAGCGGCACCGATGTTGCCATCGAGAGCGGGGACATTGTCCTGATCCGGGACGACCTGCTCGACGCGGTTGCTGCAATCCAGCTCTCGAAGAAGGTGATGGGCAGGATCAAGGGCAATATCTTCTGGGCATTTGCCTATAACGCTGCCCTGATCCCGGTGGCAGCCGGTATCCTCTATCCCTCCTTCGGGATTATGTTCAGGCCCGAACTTGCGGCGCTTGCGATGGCAGCCAGCTCGGTCACGGTCGTTTCCCTCTCCCTCCTGCTGAAAAGGTATATACCCGAAGCAAAGAAAGGCTAGAATACGTGAGGTGTTGTTATGGCGATTGATCCGATCTGCAAGATGACCGTGGACGAGAAGACTGCAAAGTTCACGAGCGAGTACAAAGGGAAGAAGTATTATTTCTGTGCTCCAGGGTGCAAGAAAAAGTTCGATGCTGACCCGGCCAAGTATGCGTGAGAATCCGGGCTGAATTGTCCGCGCAATTCCTGATATTCCCCCAGATTTTTTCTTTTTTCCCGAGTTCCGGAGAATGTTGATATAGGAACACCCTGAAATACTGTTCACACGGTTGGGTGATCCCGTACTGGCGGGAGGCAAGAATGTCTTTTTTCATCATCAGTCCTGAACTGTATGCCTGGGTGATCCTGCCCCTCCTCATCTTTTTTGCCCGGATCTGCGATGTGAGCATGGAGACGATCCGGGTCATTTACATATCGCGGGGAATCAAGTATCTTGCTCCGATTATCGCGTTCTTCGAGATCGTGATCTGGCTGTTTGCCATGGAGGTGGTCATGGATGACCTGTCCAATGTCGCAAATTTCATAGCGTTCGCGCTCGGGTTCGCCACGGGAACCTATGTCGGACTCGTGATCGAGGAGCGGCTTTCGATCGGCATGGTGATCCTGCGCATCATCACAACGGAGGAGTCGGAAGGGCAGATCACCACCTTCCTTGCACAGGAAAACTGCGGGGTCACGCGCATGGATGCACAGGGCTCACGGGGGAACGTGAAGATGATACTCTCGCTCGTCAACCGGTCCGATGTCCCGCGGATCACGGGGTATATCCGGACCGTCAATCCCCATGCATTCTTTTCGGTGGAGGATGTCCGGTACGTGAACGAGGGCGTGTTCCGCCCGAAGGAATCAGGGGTCCTTTCCGGGATGTTCAGATCGGTCCTCCACCCAAAAAAGAAATAGGTGCTCCAAAGAATTCTCCGGACATATTCTGACGCTTTTTTGCCATACCAAGATGCCCCAGCCACTGCGGCATCCCCGTAATGAGATAATGACGTATGGCCCAAACGAGAAATCAGACCCATTTTCCCCTCAATCCAGACTCCCGAATCCCTTGACGCTCAAGCTCAAGACGGGAGACACCTCAGCGCACGACGGGGATTTCAGAGAAAGAAAATCGGTATTCTCCAGAGCCAGAATGCATTCTTTTTATTTCGGGTGACATCCCGCCTTGCCGGCAGAGCAGGAGATGTTTTGTGCCAGGTGGAACGGAAACGTCTGCCTCATTCCAAAACCATTATTAAAAGAAAAACCAATGAACACTCCATCAGAGGGATTCTCCATGATTTCAAAAACCCTTGAAACAGCACTCAGCAGGCAGGTCAACCGTGAACTCTACTCGGCATACCTGTACCTTTCCATGTCATCGTATTTTGAAACCGTAAACCTGAAAGGGTTTGCAAAATGGATGCGGCTGCAGGCAAAGGAAGAACAGGCGCATGCCATGAAATTCTACGACTACATCGTTGCCCGGGGGGGAAAAGTCGCCCTCCAGGATATCGAGGCCCCCAAGAATACATGGGGGTCAGCAGGAAAGGTGTTCGAGGACACCTATGCCCACGAACAGAAAGTGACCGGCATGATCAACGGGCTTGTCGACCTTGCCATGAAGGAAAAGGACCATGCGACCTTCGAGATGCTCCAGTGGTTCGTAAAAGAGCAGGTCGAGGAAGAAGAGCATGCCAGTGAAATCCTGAACCAGATTAAGACCGTCGGGGATGTTCCCGGGCACCTGTTCTACCTTGACCACCATCTGGCCAAGCGCGAATAGACCCATAATCTTTTTTCCTTTCAATTATCAATCAGGTAACAAGGGTACCCGATGCACTCTGTCCTGATCATTGACGACCAGCAGGATCTGCTTGATGTTACCCGCCTCTTTCTCGAGCGATTTGGCGGGATGCGGGTCGAGACTGCCAAAACGGCAAAAGAAGCGCTGGCCAGGCTCAAGGACCTGACCTTTGATGCTCTCGTCGTCGATCTCGATCTGCCGGATATTTCAGGTATTGAATTTTTAAAAATCCTCAGGGCAAAAGGGGATACGACGCCGATCATCATTTTTACCGGCGTAGGACGGGAAAATGCCGCAATCGAAGCCCTGAACAATGGTGCGGATTTTTTCTTAAAAAAAGGCGAGGACCCGCATGCACAGTTCCGCACGATGGTCCATATGATAAACCAGGCCGTGGAACGGCGGTCCATGGGCCGTTCTATGGGAACCTCCGAACGGCTTCTTGCTGAGACCATCTCCTTTTTTTCCGAGCCGGCATATGCCCTCGATCGCACAGGTAAGGTGATTGCGTGGAACCGGGCAATGGCTGAAGTTTCCGGTATCGAATCTAAAAGCATGGTCGGAAAAAGCGATGGGAAATATTCCGTCCCCTTCTTCGGCCATAAGGCATTGATGCTCACGGATATGATCTTCGATACGGACACTACCATTGAAAAGAACGGGTACACCATCGTTTCCAAAGGAGAGGGAGCGGTCTCAGCCTGGACGAGAACAACCGGAAAAGAGGGAGAGGATCGGGTGTTGCTGATGAAAGCCTCGGCACTCCATGACGGGAAAGGGGTTTATGTGAGCACAATCGGTATCGTGAGGGATATCACGGAAGATCTGGGGCCGGAACTGTTGCGGCAGCATGCGGCTGCAGCCCAACATCAGCTGAAATCCGATACACCTTCCGAACCAAAAAGAACACGATTTGATAAACTCCTCGGAAAAGCCAAATCAAATCATAAAAAGGGCCTCTTCTACTATTATCGTGAAGGGAAGTACGAGGAGGCAACCCGGTTCTTTGACAGGGCGATCGAGATTGACCCCTTGCTTGCCGCAGCCTGGCATGACCGGGGAGTCTGCCTCCGGGAACTCGGGAAGGATGAGCCGGCCCTGAAAAGTATCGACAAGTCAGTTGAGCTTGAACCGGAGAACGAAGAGTTCCTGTTCACCCGTGCTGAGTTGTTAAAAAAAATCGGGATCCTGCGGGGACAGAAAAATGCCATCGCTGCTGCGGTGCGGACTTACAACAAGATCCTCGAGGTTAATCCAAACAACGCAGATGCATGGAACGGGATCGGCGTCTGCATGAAAGAGCAGGGCAAGGATGAATTATCCCGCCAGTACTATGACCGTGCACGGGACATTGCCCGTTCGGGCAAGGCACAAAGAAAGGAGAGGAATCTCGATACGATTGTCTGATCCGGACCAGCAGATTTTTTTATCATCAACGGGAATTTTCCCCACAGGTAAGAGGATACTATGAAAAGCCCGGTTTATTTCGCCTCCCTGCGAGCCTTTTCCGATAAGGAGTCCACCACAGAAAAGGTGCAACGGCTGTTCGATCATGCCGGTTTTGCGGGGCTCATCGCACCATATGACAAAACCGCAATCAAGCTCCATTTCGGGGAGCGGGGAAATGACGGCTTCATCAGCCCGGTGTATGTCCGGCAGGTAGTGGAGAAGGTAAAAGCATGCGGCGGCCTCCCATTCCTGACCGATACCAATACCCTGTACCGGGGAAGCCGCTCGAATGCTGTGGAGCATATTGATACAGCGATCCTCCACGGGTTCGATTACGCGGTAGTGGGAGCCCCGGTCATCATAGCCGATGGCCTGAACGGAAAGAATGTCCGGAGGGTGACCATAAAAAAGAAGCATTTCGAGGAGGTGACTATTGCGGGGGATATTGCAGCTGCGGACAGCCTGATTGTGCTGAGCCATTTCAAGGGCCATATCGTCTCTGGCTTTGGTGGAGCGATCAAGAACCTGGCAATGGGGTGCGCCCCGCCGGAGGGTAAGCGGGCCCAGCACAACGCCCGGCCATTTACGATTCCGGAAAAATGCACCGGATGTGCCTCCTGCATGAAGATCTGCCCGAAAGATGCTATCACGGTGAAGAAGAAAAAGTCGGTCATTGACCTGGAACGCTGCATCGGCTGCTTCGAGTGCATGCATGCATGCCCGGAGCACGCGATCGATATCAACTGGGAGACAGAGATCCCGGAGTTCATGGAGCGGATGGTCGAATACGCGTACGGGGCTGTCCATGAAAAAGTGAAAAAGGTGGGGTACCTGAACTTCCTGATTCGGATCACGCCGGACTGCGACTGTTTCGCCTTCAGCGATGCACCCATGGTCCCGGATATCGGGATCCTCGCATCGAAGGATCCGGTTGCTATCGATGCTGCAAGTTTTGATCTCGTGAACCAGCAGGTGGGACACCCGGATTCGCTTCTTACTGCCCACCACCACAAGGGAGGGGACAAGTTCAAAGGTGTCCATCCGCAGACGGACGGCTACCGGCAGGTGAAATACGCAGAAGAAATTGGAATGGGGACCGGTTCCTACGAACTCATCAAAATCTGATCCAGCAAAATCCACGTTTTTTTATTGCCTTGAGTATTTTTCCTGCATTTTCCCATTCATTTTTTCAGAAAAACGGATATAGAAAAACGCCCGCAATCGATTCAAATCGAAACCATTAAAAGAGGATGGAAAGCAACGACTTATTATCGAATAGGTATTAAATGTACCCGGTTTGTGAGGAGCCATCCTTCAGACTTGACCTTCAATCTGGCGGATAATTACCGCCAGTCAGATCCAGAAAAGATGCTCGTGCGGAGTAGCATTCAACGGTCCGGTAAAACCGGATGCGGCCGGGAATAATATCCAAACCAATTTATGTGTTATTCAAATGATGTATGATACGAAAACAAGTGAGTGTGTATTGCAATGGCTTTGAAAGATAAATACCTACAACAGGTTTATGATCAGGTCTGCAAAAGAGACCCGGACCAGAAGGAGTTCCAGCAGGCAGTTTATGAAGTGCTCCAGTCCTTCGAGCCGGTTATCAAGAAAACACCGGAACTTTTCGAGAATGGTCTTCTTGAGAGACTCGTTGAGCCCGAGCGCGGAATAATATTCCGCGTTGCATGGGTGGATGACAAAGGGAAGACCCAGGTTAACCGGGGATACCGCTTCCAGTTCAATTCAGCAATCGGCCCCTACAAGGGCGGACTGCGTTTCCATCCCTCGGTCAATGCATCGATCATCAAGTTCCTTGGCTTTGAACAGATCTTCAAGAACAGCCTGACCGGCCTCCCGATGGGCGGCGGCAAGGGTGGCTCCGACTTCGACCCCAAGGGCAAATCCGATGCCGAGGTCATGCGTTTCTGCCAGGCATTCATGACCGAGCTGTGCAAGTATATCGGTCCCGATACGGACGTTCCTGCTGGTGACATCGGTGTTGGCGGCAGGGAGATCGGGTACCTCTTCGGCCAATACAAGAGGATCCGTGATGAGTGGTCCGGCGTCCTCACCGGGAAGGGCCTTTCCTATGGTGGATCCCTTGTCCGGACCCAGGCAACAGGCTACGGCCTGTGTTACTTTGCGCAGGAAGCACTGTCCGCGATAAAGAAAGAATCCTTCAAAGGTAAGATCACTGTAATCTCCGGTTCCGGAAACGTTGCAATCTATGCCGCTGAAAAAGCCCAGCAACTTGGTGCCAAGGTTGTTGCAATGTCCGATTCTTCCGGCTACATCTATGATCCCAAGGGCATCAAGGTGGATATCATCAAGCAGCTCAAGGAAGTTGAGCGGGCACGGATCAGCAAGTATGCACAGCTTGTCCCGGGCAGTGAATATCATGAGAACTGCAGAGGGATCTGGTCAGTCCCCTGCAAGGTTGCCCTGCCGTGCGCTACCCAGAACGAGCTCAATGGCGAAGAGGCTAAAATCCTCTTGAAGAACGGTGTGATCGCGGTCTGCGAAGGCGCCAACATGCCCTGCACGCCGGAAGCCGTGGATGCATTCCTTGCAGCAAAGGTAGTATTCTCACCGGGCAAGGCATCGAACGCCGGGGGGGTTGCCACATCCGGTCTTGAGATGAGCCAGAACTCCGAGCGGTACTCCTGGACTGCTGAAGAAGTTGACGCAAAACTCAAGCAGATCATGGTCAATATCTTCCACAATGCAAACGATGCCGCAAAGGAGTACGGCATGGAAGGAAACCTCGTAGTAGGTGCAAACATTGCCGGCTTCCTTAAAGTTGCAAACGCCATGCGGGCGCAGGGAATATTTTAACTATTTTTTTCATTGTTGAATGAATACGAGCCGGGAGCTTATTTCCTTATAAAAATCCCAATAGCGGCGTTTTTTTAGTGCCAGGATCCGGTAAACCAGACACCAAGCAGATTGTTAATTACTATTGCGGCAGAGATTCTTTACATAAATCATGATCCCGTGGCTTAACGATAATTTCCGGCATTTCAAACCGACAGCGGCAATCGCTATCAATGCCACGCGGCATATGAACAAGATCGAGCGCAAGAAATTATTCTCTCCGGATATCGAACCCATGAGAACTGCTGAAGGCAGGTGGTTCGAAGCGATCGTGTACGAGATGTTTTTGGATATCTCGAAAAAATCCGACACGATCAGGTACCTTGCCATGAAAGGTGCCGATGCCCCAAGCCGGCGCGAGAATGTGCAGATCGGGCAGAACGGGTTGTTCTATTCCAAATACGGGGATATCACGATACGGGGCAATGGTCAGGACCTTGCCGAATTTGACATGCTGCTCGTTGATTCTGACAACCATGTGGCATTTGCGGAAGTGGTCACCTCCCCGGCCGACTTGAAAGAGTTCGAGATGGAGATCGCGTTCAAGAAACGACTGCTCGGTTACCTCTATGGCCAGAAGATCACCCCGTTCCTTCTCGTGTCCTCCTTCGATCTCATGAATTATACCGTTGTCAAACGTCTTGCAAAAGACAGGACCAACGCGATCATCCACACGAGTTCCTGCGAGCAGATCAAATCGCTTGTCAAACATTACCGGCCGCGGATCATCTTCAACCTGCCGGAGAACCATCCCAAACTCATCAGGGCAACGGATATCCCGATGAAACACCCGTTCGATTACAAGCGTTACCACGATGAGGTAAAAAACCGGATCTTCACCGAGATCAACCGGACTCCGGGGCGGATCCAGATGGAAATAAAGGACCAGACCGGGCAACTGGTGAAAAAAGTCCTCTATGGTGGCCTGTTCCCGCCGGCGATAAAAGCGGTCTGCGATACCTGGGGCATGACCGTCAAGGGAAAGACTATCACGCCGGAAGAATTCCCGAAACTTTACTCGAAGGCGATCATCGCAACCGATATGCCCGGGTTTGAACTGATCATCTACCTGCGTTCAAAACAGAAGAAGGAATATCACAAGATGATCCAGATGAAAGACGGGCACTTCAAGTTCGAGCGCCCTACTCCCCCCAAGGTCGGATTCTTCCTCTGGCTCGAGACCATCCAACCCACTCTGGGAGCACGGATCACCCTGCAGGTTATTGACGCGTTTACTATTCATGAGCGCCGGAAAAACTGATGAAAGGGTCCCTGCCTGCGCAGAGCCGGTAAACAAGACCGGTTTTTTTTCTCATTCATCCGTTGCACTGATTTCTGCAAATCCCGGCAATACGATACCGGAAGTACCTCCTGCATGAAATTCTTGAAGGACCTCCCCTTTTACAACCCGGATCGCTTTCTCAACGGGTATAACAAAGATCCGGCAATCACCAACATGTTCGGTCCGGCAGGTTTCCACAATTGTACCGATGAGGGGGTCAACCTTCGCGTAATCAACGACGATATCAATCTGGATCCTGGGCAGGAGGTCGAATGAATTGAGACTGTCGCAGTTTTCTGTGGGGAAATGCTTCCGTTCCCCGTGTCCTTCGGATACCGTAATGGTCATGCAGGTATATCCGTTCTCTTCAAGCGCTTTCCTGACGAATTCAAATTGTTCAGGCCTCAGGATTGCTTTTACCAGTTTCATGCGGATCACTCTCCTTTTTGCTGCGATACCGCAGACTGCGATATCTCAAGATCCACGTACATCTCTTCTTCCTCTGCTGTTGACATAAATTCAAAGACTTTCGGGGAGGGATAACCAAACGTCCCTCCTACCGGTGATTCTTCAAGGGTTTCACCGGTCCGGATCCGGATCGCTTTCTCGACAGGAATGACAAAGATACGGCCATCACCGACTTTTCCTGTCCTGCATGATTCTGAAATAATACCAATGACGCGGTCAACCTTGTCATAATCAACGACAAGTTCAATCTGGATCTTCGGCAGGAGATCAACCGTCATATGACCTCCGCGATATTCCAGGGTAATCCCTTTCTGGTCGCCGCGCCCCTCGACACCGGTTACGGTCATACCATTAAACCCGCTCTCTTCCAGGGCAGTTTTAACGAACTCGAACCGTTCCGGTTTGATGATTGCTTTCACCATTTTCATGTTGTTACCATCCCTTCAGCAGCGTTCACCGTGCTGCGAGATATCAAGACCTACATACTCTTCATCTTCTGTTACGCGCAGTCCGATCGTCTTATCGACTGCGACCGCGAGGATCCAGGTGACAACGAATGCATAGACCATTGCCGCCAGTGCACCTGCTGCGTTTGCAACAAACTGGTGCACATTGCCTTCAATCAGGCCGGATGCCCCGTTCACTGTTGCAACAGCGAAGATACCGGTTGCGAGTGCTCCCCAGAGGCCGCCCATGCCGTGGATTGCCCATGCATCGAGGCTCTCGTCAAGACCTTTCCTGATACGCAAGAGCATGATGCCGTAACAGAACATACCGCCAGCCGCACCAATAAGGATAGCAGCCATGGGTGTAACGAATCCGGCACCCGGGGTTATAGCGACGAGGCCCGCTATGGCCCCGCTGACAAAACCCAGGGAGCTGGGTCTCCCTTTCAGCCAGCTGACCAGCATCCATGCCAGTGCGCCGGCAGCTGCTGCGATGTTTGTCGTGACAAAGGCACTTGCCGCAAGCCCGTTCGCTGCAACGGCACTGCCGGCATTGAACCCGAACCAGCCGAACCAGAGGAGGGCAGCACCGAGGATGGTCAGCGGGATGTTATTCGGCTCCATGACATACTTCCCAAAGCCGACACGTTTACCGATGACCAGGGCCAGAGCGAGTGCCGCAAATCCTGAACTGATATGGACTACCGTGCCACCAGCGAAATCCAGTGCCCCGAATTGTGCAGCCCAGCCGCCGCCCCACACCCAGTGTGCCAGGGGGTCGTACACGAGTGTTGTCCAGAGAAGGGCAAACACGAGGTAAGCGCTGAACCTGACACGTTCAGCGATACCGGATGTCACGATCGCCATGGTTACGGTCGCAAAGACCAGCTGGAAGACCATGAACAGCAGGCCCGGTATTGCCGGGCTGAACTTACCGGCGTCCATACCAACGTTGTTCAATCCCAGGTACTCGAGGTTGCCGATTAATCCCCCGATATCGGAACCAAACGCAAGTGAATACCCGAACACTACCCACTGGATGCTTACCAGTGCAAAGGCAACGAATGACAGGGTGATCATGGAGATCAGATTTTTCCTGCGCACAAGTCCCCCATAGAAGAATCCCACCGCGGGTGTCATAATCATGACAAGCGCCGTCGCGGCGAGGATCCATGCAGTTGCTCCACTATCTATTGCCATTCAATTCACCTGTTTTCTGATTCGCATTGATTTCCGGGTATTTTATTACCAGAAACCGGATATTCAATCATGAAAAACCCGGCCGGAAGCCAATGCCGGATGAAAAGTCCGGTAGCTTTCGGCAGAGCTGGGGTATTTTTCCAGTATTCTGGTCCGTTATTGAATTTGCCTACGTATTCACAGTAGGAAGTGGTGTTCTATGTTATTTAATACTAATGTTTAAGGTAAAGAGTGTCAGTTGAATCAGAACAGAAAAAATGTCTTATCTGCACAATACGGTCTGGGTAATTATATCGGAGTAAACCTCGATACCTGACGCCGCGATAACATGGATAACATCGGTGAACCGGGTACCACCGGGTGATATCTCCCCCACAAGATTCAACTGGTTCAGGATACGATCGGGATTGAAGATAACGTTTTCCTGTCCATCAAAGATCGCCACATAGAAGATCCCTGATTCCACAATATCCTGGAAGAAGTGGCTACCATAGGATAATTCCGGCATGAACCCTGCTTCCTTCGAGGCCATCTCGCCGATGATAGCCATATGGCTCAACTCAGCGAAACGGACCGGTACTCCCAGCGTGGGCGTCGTCGTGCCCCATCTTCCCGGGCCAAGCAGCATGACGTTCTTTCCCTTCAGTGCCGTATTCAGAATCCCGATCTGCCGGGCTACCGCATATTTGTCCTGCTCACTAAGGTGCAGGTATTCCCGCGGGCTGATATAGACAATGAAGTCAAGTGGAATCCGCACGTTTCCGCCCATGAAGTTTCCTTTTCCGGAGAAGAGGCAGTCCTTCGCATCTGCAAGGTGCGGGAGCTCGATGGATCTGCCCAATCCTCTTGTCTGCAGCGGGCGGCACTGCAGGAGATTCACCCGGAAGGTATTCCCTGAAGAGAAATTTGCGGTGAACTCAATATCAACCGGATACACATACACCTTTGAGATCAATGCCAGCATATCTCTCATCAGTGCGGGGAAACCGGTATCACTGAGCAGCTTGTGAAAATCGAGGATATATGATTCCGCGACATCATGGCGCCCCATCTCACGCAGCCGGCTCGCGGTCTGGATGTCAACACCCATGAAGAGGGTCTTGTCCGTTTTCAGATCGTACGAAATGAAATCTTCCAGTCTCCGGTTGCACCAGATATTCTCCTTCAGTGAAAGGACGTCAACGATCCGCTGGGAATATTTCTTCTCGTCGCCGTAGTTCATGGGAGGAAGTCGCAGCGGGTCATCCAGACATACGATCCTGGCATAATCCCCGACGGTCCGGTCCACAGCCCTGGTGCCGAGTCCGAACACCAGACGCAGCATACCGGCATCCATATCCACGCTCTTGTCCCAGATATAGAGATTCGATGAATTTCCTACACCGGCAACGTGAGGGAAATAGTCTTCCCCGTACTGGTCGCCGGACACGCGCTGGACCAGGATTGCCATCTGCTCGTCCTGGTCAACGAGACCCCGGGTCATACGATAGTCCAGCGCGTCCTCGCCCATGGTGCTGGCATATACTTCCCGGACTGCTTTCTCGAAGGCCTCGTATCTTTCCTCAGGACTGCCCTGGTTTGCACAGAAAACACTCTCGTATTTGCCTGAAAAGGAATTTCCAAAGTCATCTTCGAGAAGAGAACTGGAACGCACAATTATCGGAGACTGACCGAAATATTCCAGCATCTGCATAAACTGCTCGCGGATATTGTTGGGAAATTTCCCGTGCAGAAGTTTCTCCTTCAGTTCAGGTGCATACTTATAATACCCCTCCCGGGTCTTCTGTTTCGTCCGGAGTCGCCACCAGCCGTTTTGCACAATATAGGTGTAGAAGATATCGGACCCGAGATAGAAAGAGTCGTGGGGTTCGAGAAAGGGAGTGAAACGTTCCCCCCCGTCACGCACGAGGATCCTTCTGGCGAGCAGCATACCGACACTTTTTCCTCCAATGAACCCGCTACCGACTTCACGGGAAGCGATACTCAGGATGTCGGCGAGGGTGAAATACCGGGCACAGAGATCGAACATTCTGGAAGGTCTGCCGATCAGCATGTGCATCAGAGACCTTTTGACAGGTTCCTGCTGCTCATGAGGCAGAACAAGAGCCTCCTCGGCCTTGTTGATTTCTACCGTCCAGTAATCGAGCCTCTCCCCCTTCCGCTGGACGCTGGAGAATAACTCAGCGACCTCTGAACTGGCAGTGATACACACGGCCTCATTCCCGTGTATCAGGTGCGGGAAGAACATTGTGGGCGAGTATCGTTGCCACACCTTAAGCGGGTGAATATAGATCCTGCCATTTACCAGGTAAAGATCGAGAAGAAGCTGGGTCGTCTCCCGGATACCGGCAATGGTACCATACGTATGGGCATTTCGCATGATTGCGAAATACGCGATCGTGTCCAGCTCGTACAGGTAGGGGCAGCTGACCATGAAGAAGTTGCCAATCATAAGATCCGAATACCAGTACTCCAGCAGATCCGTCAGGCAGTCAAAGACATAGAACGCCTTCTTGCCCTCCCGCTCCACAAGGTTATGAACTTCTGTAGCGAAGTGTTCAAATCCCTGGGTCGGGTCGAGATGATAGAGCTGGATCTCCGGACCTTCCTTCAACAGGGGCTCATGGTTCCCGAACCGCACGTATACCATGTGTCGTCCGTCCAGGAGGGCTTGTGCAACATAGGGTTCGACCATCCGCCGGTAGTCAGATATCGAATCCACCTGCCATACGACATTATCGCCAAGCCTCAGGCCGTCAATCACCCGATCGAAACCGGACACACCGGTGCTGACTCTGTCATGCATCCCGATACCCCACGGCTATCTGATACAGGATTACCAGGGTCACTGGCAAGGGCAGCGGGTTAAAAATCCGGTTAAAAAAAGCACGGAGAGGGAAAAACAGGATTCTTTCCTCGCGATTAGGCATACACCGATCTGTCGTGTGTCCTGAAGATCCCGATCCCCGGGTGGATCCTGCCATCCGTATCTCTCCACTCCACTCCCGTCTCAGTAGGTTGCCAGGTACCTGTCTAACTCCCACGGGTGAACAGCGAGACGGAACGAATCCGTTTCCATCTCAGCAATGCGTGAAAGATTCTCAACAATATGGCTGCCAAGGACATTGCAGAGAACATCGTCCTTAAGGAGCGCTGCATTGGATTCCATGAGGCTGCCGGGTAGCATATCAATCCGGAGTTTCTTCCTCGCTTTTGCATCCATGTGATAGATATTGGAGTTTGTCATGTCCGGGGGCATGATCTTGTTCCTTATCCCATCCATACCTGCGGCGAGCATGCAGGCAAATGTCAGGTACGGGTTACACATGGGGTCCGGGCTGCGGAACTCTGCCCGGGTGCTGTTGCCGCGGGCTGCCGGGACACGGACAAGCGCCGAACGGTTTGCTGCACTCCAGGAAATATAACAGGGTGCCTCATAGCCGGGCACGAGCCGTTTGTACGAGTTGATGGTCGGGTTTGCCACGCGGGTGATCGCTTTTGCGTGCTTCAGGATACCCCCGATATAATACATCGCAGTATCGGAGAGCTGCAGTTCGGCATTTGCATCAAAGAATGCATTCCTGCCGTTCTTTGAGAGAGAACCATGAGTATGCATACCACTGCCGTTGATACCGGCAATAGGTTTCGCCATGAAACTGGCATGGAGGCCGTACTGCAGGGCAATAGACTTTGCGGCAAATTTGAAGGTGATTACCCGGTCGGCCGTTGTGAGCGCGTCGCCGTATTTGAAATCAATCTCATGCTGGCTGTCTGCAACCTCATGATGAGATGCCTCGATCTCAAAGCCCATATCGGTCAGAGCAAGCACGACATCCCGGCGTACATCTTCGGCAGCGTCTGTTGGTGCCAGGTCAAAATAGGCTCCCCGATCCTCGAACTCTGTTGTAGGAACACCCTCGAACATCTTGAAGAGGAAAAACTCCAGCTCCGGACCGGTATTGAATGTGAATCCCGTCTTTGCTGCATCGGCAATTGTCTTGCGAAGCACGTAACGCGGATCCCCGTCAAACGGCTTGTTCCCATAGGACTGGACGTCGCAGATGAAACGCGCGACTTTACCTTCACCTGGTCTCCACGGGAGGACGGCATAGGTTGCCGGGTCCGGCTTGAGGAGCATATCAGATTCTTCGATGCGTGCAAAACCCTCGATAGACGACCCATCGAACCAGATACCCTCGGTCAGTGCTTTTTCTACCTGAATCACGGGGATTGCCACGTTTTTTGGCAGACCCTGGATGTCAGTGAACTGGAGCCGGATGAACTTGACGTTTTCCGCTTCAATCCTTTTCAGTAATTTTGTTATATCTGCTGACATGCTGGAAGATATGTTCCACCCACCAATATATATACTTATTGAGCAAATGTACCTTCGCACAAGAACAAATGTTCATAGGATAGTGCATCGACACTCAACAAAACAGGATCATTTTCCCGTGTGAGACTATGTGTGGAATAATTGGGGTAATTGACCGGAACCGCCAGTTAATGGATGGCTCAAGGATACGAGAGGCACTTGCTTCCATGAATGAACGGGGCAGTGGCGAAGGGGCGGGGTATGTTGCTTACGGGATTTATCCGGATTACGAGGAGTATTATGCACTTCATGTTTTCTTTGACAATATCCGTGAAAACAAAGTCCCGCTGGAGAATCTCCTTGAGAAGTGGGGAATGATCATCCATGACGAACAGATAAAAACCTATGAACAGCCCGGACTCCGCCAGGTTCACACACCATGGCGCTATTTCTTCAGGCCGAATCCTACCATGATGCCCAAGAGTACCTCACCTGAGGAGGACATCATTACATTTCTGGTGATGAAGGTGAACAGCGAGAGGAACGGGGCGCTGATCTTCTCATCCGGAAAAAACCTCGGGGTCTTTAAAGCGGCCGGCTGGCCGGAGGATGTTGCAAATTTTTACCGCATCCAGGACTACAAGGGATACCTGTGGCTCGCACATAACCGGTACCCGACCAACACGGCCGGCTGGTGGGGCGGGGCCCACCCGTTCAACCTGCTCAACTGGAGTGTCGTCCATAACGGAGAGATCACATCATACGGCACCAACCGCCGGTATATCGAGAGTTATGGGTACAAATGCACGATGTACACCGACACCGAAGTGGTGGCGTATCTTGTAGACCTGCTTGTCAGGAAACACGGGCTTTCCGAGGAGATGGCAGTCCGGGCTTTTTCACCCCCGTTCTGGGATGAGATCGACCGTATGCCAAAAAAAGAGCAGGAACTCAACCGGGCTATCCGGCTCGCGTATGGGTCTGCCCTTATGAACGGGCCGTTTGCCATCTGCGTAGCGAATGAGAAACTGCTGTGTGGATTTACCGACCGTATCAAGCTCCGGCCTCTCGTCACTGCCGAGAACGGTGACCGGTTGTTCATCTCCAGTGAAGAGGCAGCAATACGGACGGTCGATCCGGATGTCACAAATATCAGGATGCCCAGGGCCGGCGAACCGGTAATCGGCAGGGTGTACTCATGAGCATCGGCAGTACACCTCTCAGGTATCAGGTTCGTATTGATCCCGGGCGGTGCATGGGATGCAAGCGATGTATCGGGAACTGCTCGTATGGCGTGTACCGCGAAGAAGATGGTGCAATCCGGATAAACTCCCGGAACTGTGTTGCCTGCCATCGCTGTCTTGCCTTCTGCCCGCGTGATGCGATCGACATTGAAGAGAAACCCAATGATTACCGCAGTCACCCGGTCTGGACCCGCGAAGTCCGCGAGGCGATCTTCAGCCAGGCAAAGACCGGGAAGATCATCCTTGCAGGAATGGGTAATGCGAAGCCTTATCCCATTATCTTCGACCAGCTCGTCCTTGATGCCTGCCAGGTAACCAACCCAAGTATTGACCCGCTCCGGGAACCCATGGAGCTCCGGACCTACATCGGAAAGAAACCATCGTCGCTTATCCTGAAGCAAATCTCGGACACGGAGGTAGAACTCCAGACGAAACTGGACCCGAATCTCCAGATCGAGACGCCGATCATGATCGGGCACATGAGTTACGGGGCTATCAGCCTGAATGCGCAGACTGCCCTCGCCAAGGCCGTGAGCAGGGTTGGTACCTTCATGGGTACCGGAGAAGGAGGACTCCATGAGTCGCTCTATCCCTACCAGGACCATATGATCGTCCAGGTTGCATCGGGCCGGTTTGGCGTGGATATCAACTATCTTGAGCGGGGTGCTGCCATCGAGATCAAGATTGGACAGGGGGCCAAACCCGGGATCGGGGGACACCTCCCGGGCGACAAGGTCTGTGCCGACATTTCCTGCACCCGCATGATACCGGAAGGCAGTGATGCGATCAGCCCCGCTCCCCACCACGATATTTACAGTATTGAGGACCTCAAACAACTCGTCCGCAGTCTTAAGGAAGCAACTGAGTGCAAGAAACCGGTCTTTGTAAAAATTGCCGCTGTTCACAACTC
Source organism: uncultured Methanoregula sp. (assembly GCA_964503195.1). Taxonomy (GTDB): domain Archaea; phylum Halobacteriota; class Methanomicrobia; order Methanomicrobiales; family Methanospirillaceae; genus Methanoregula. The sequence continues at coordinate 10,356 of CAZCZK010000008.1, read as the reverse complement.
GGCTGCGATTGCTGCGGGTATTGCCCGGTCAGGAGCCGATGCAGTCGTTATCGACGGTTTCCGCGGCGGCAGCGGCGCTACACCAAAAGTATTCCGCGATAATGTCGGTATTCCTGTTGAAGCAGCAGTTGCAAGTGTCGACGCCAAACTCCGCCAGCAGGGTATCAGGAACGAGGTTTCCATCATAGCCAGCGGGGGGATCCGTGAGAGCGCAGATGTTGCCAAGATCATCTGCCTTGGCGCCGATGCGGTCTACATCGGGACATCCGCTCTCGTTGCCATGGGATGCCGGGTCTGCGGAACCTGCTACCGGGGAACCTGTGCGTGGGGGATCGCAACACAGAAACCGGAACTCGTTGCCCGCCTTGATCCTGAAATCAATGCAGTGCAGGTGGAAAACCTGATCCACGGCTGGACCCTTGAACTTGCTGAACTGATGGGAGCAGCCGGCATCAACAGCATCGAGAGCCTGCGGGGGAACCGGGACCGGCTCCGGGGCTATATGCTCGATGAAGGACTGCTGAACGTCCTCGATGTGAAGACGGTAGGTGCATAACATGGGATTAGTCCGCATCAATGCAAAGGATGTCCCTTACCAGAGCCTCAACCATCGGATACGGGCACTTGTTGCCAGCGGTGAAAAAGAGATCGTTCTCGATAACATTCTCGGCCAGCGGTTCATCGGTGATGGCATCAGGGGAGATGACGTCACCATCACGGTCAACGGCGTACCTGGCGGGGATCTCGCCATGTTCATGAGCGGCCCGACCATCATTGTTCACGGTAATGCTGACCATGCACCGGGCAACACCATGGATAACGGCAGGGTTATCATCCATGGAAGTGCCGGGGATGCCGTAGCCCACAGCATGAGAGGCGGGCGGGTCTATGTCAGGGACAATATCGGGTACCGAGGGGGCATCAACATGAAACAGTACCTGGAAAAACGCCCCATTCTCGTTGTCGGGGGATCTGCCCGGGCATTTCTTGGGGAATACATGGCAGGCGGCCTCGTGATCGTCCTTGGACTTGACGGGGTCACTCCCGTCAGCGAACGGGGCGTTGGCAGCGGCATTCATGGAGGCGAAATTATCGTTCGGGGCAGTATTGACAAGACCTGTCTCGGGGGAGGAGCAGAACAGAAAAAAATCACAAACGACCAGAAAGAGGCTATCAGGCCGATCCTCGAGGATTTTGCCCGGGCTTTTACTATCGACCCGGAACCGATTCTTGCGGCAGACTATTCAAGGATCATCCCGGCAAGCGCACGGCCGTTTGCAAACAAATATACCTGGGAGTGAGAAAAATGGCAGAGAAATGTTATCTCGATTTAAAAAGCGAGGTCTGGGACATTGGCAAATGCTCGGGCTGCGGTGCGTGCGTCACTGTCTGTCCTGCGGATGCAATCTCATTTGCTGAGGGAGAGAAAACAACCAGCCCGGTCAGTACCGGGTACTGCAAGCAGGCAACCGACTCTGTGCCCTGCGGGGCATGTTATGCCACATGTCCCAGGACGGGTACCCGGTCAACAGAGACACTGGGAAATTTTCTTGAGATTACCAGTGGAAAAGCTGCATTTGATATCCCGCACAAACAGAGCGGAGGAGCAGTAACGGCCATTCTTTCAAGTGCACTGGATACAGGACTTATTGATGCAGTGATTACCGTCACCGAAGACCGTTTTACGCTCCGGCCCTCATCATCAGTTATCACGCGTTCCGATATACTCATACACCACGCCGGCAGCCGGTACAACTGGTCGGTCCCTCTCCTTGCTGCGCTGAAAAGTGCGGTTATCGAACAAAAATACCGGCGCATCGCTGTTGTCGGTGTTCCCTGTGCCGTCCAGGCACTGGCACGGATTCGCACAAGCGACAACGATCTCCTGAAACCCTATGCCCGTGCCATCAGGCTTGTTGTTGGCCTCTTCTGTTCGGAGAGTTTTGATTATTCGGCACTCGTTGAGGGAAAACTCCGAAGGGAGTACGATCTCGAACCCTGCGATATCAGGAAACTTAATGTCAAAGGAAAACTGGAGATCCAGAAAAGCGACGGGAGCGTTGCATCCATCCCGCTTGCAGAACTCGATACCTGCATCCATCCGGGTTGTCATGTCTGTACCGACCTGACTGCCCTGGACGCAGATATCTCTGCCGGGGCTGTCGGTAGTCCGCCGGGTATGACAACCCTCATCATCAGGACAAAAACCGGTAAAGCATTTGTCGATAATACGATCCGTCAGCAGAAAATCACATTCAGTGACGAGACAGACCGGCGGGCAATCGAAAAACTGGCAATGGCGAAGATGAAAAAGAACCGGCAAAAGTAATTTTTTTTCAAGGAGTGGGCGGGAAAACGTTTCCGTTTACGCTGGTCTGATTGTCAAAAAATTAGTATGTTGCCAGGTACCGGTCGAGTTCCCATGGGTGGACTGCAAGACGGAAGGATTCTGTTTCCATCTCGGTAATGCGGGTGAGGTTTTCCACAACATGGTTGCCCAGCGTCCTGCACAGCACATCATCCCCGACAAGAGCTGCAGTGGATTCGGTGAGGCTTCCCGGCAGCATATCGATCCGGAGTTTCTTCCTCTCCTTTGCATCCATATGATAGATGTTGGCGTTCGTCATGTCCGGTGGCATGATCTTGTTCTTTATCCCATCCATACCGGCAGCAAGCATGCAGGCAAATGTCAGGTACGGGTTGCACATCGGGTCCGGGCTGCGGAGCTCGGCACGGGTGCTGTTTCCGCGGGCTGCCGGGACACGGACCAGGGCCGAACGGTTCGCCGCACTCCAGGAGATATAGCAGGGCGCTTCATAGCCGGGGACAAGACGCTTGTAGGAGTTGATGGTCGGGTTTGCCAGACGGGTGATCGCTTTTGCATGCTTCAGGATACCCCCGATGTAATACATCGCCGTGTCGGAGAGCTCCAGTTCCGCATTCGCATCATAGAATGCATTCCTGCCATTCTTTGTAAGGGACCCGTGCGTGTGCATACCGCTGCCGGCAATACCCGCGATGGGTTTTGCCATGAACGAAGCATGCAGGCCGTACAGGAGGGCAATGGATTTTGTTGCAAACTTGAACGTGATGACACGGTCCGCAGTGGTGAGGGCATCGCCATACTTGAAATCTATCTCGTGCTGGCTGGCTGCAACCTCATGGTGCGAGGCCTCGATCTCAAAACCCATGTCGCTCAGCGCGAGGACGACATCCCGCCGTACATCTTCGGCAGAGTCCGTAGGCGCCAGGTCAAAATAGGCCCCGTGATCCTCAAACTCGGTTGTGGGTATGCCATCATACATCCTGAAGAGGAAGAATTCTAGTTCCGGGCCGGTGTTGAACGCATAGCCCATCTTCGCTGCTTCGGCAATCGTCTTTCTGAGCACAAAACGGGGATCGCCTTCGAACGGCTTGTTCCCATAGCTCTGGATATCGCAGATGAAACGCGCGACTCTTCCTTCATCAGGTCTCCACGGGAGGATGGCATAGGTTGCCGGGTCCGGCTTGAGGAGCATGTCGGATTCTTCGATACGTGCAAAACCCTCGATGGACGATCCATCGAACCAGATACCCTCAGTCAGTGCTTTTTCTGCCTGGATCACCGGGATCGATACGTTTTTTGGCAGACCCTGGATGTCAGTGAACTGGAGCCGGATAAATTTTACGTTCTCCGCTTCGATCTTCTTAATTATTTTGTCAACGCCTGCTGATGTTTTGGAAGACATGTTCCACGCACCTGTACTTTTTGAGCTGATGTACCTAAAATTATCACGATTTTTCAGGAGTTCGTGAATAAATACTCAACAGTACTGAATCAGTTTCTAGTGAGATAATATGTGTGGTATTCCCGGGGAGATTAACCGGAGCCCCGACTCTGTTGTCACAGGGGATTCAGGGAAAAACCCGGCAGGGAATCCTTTTTGGATTGCCCGTAAGGATTCAGCAGCGGATCAGCGTTTTCTCAGTATCCTGACCAGCGGCGAGCACCGGTCGAAGAAAGCCGCAATGAACGGTGCGAACTCCTGCTGCCAGCAGTCTGCTCCTTCCCGGAGCGTCCACCCGCTCTCAAGAGACTGGCGGACATGCTTGCCGTGGCTCGCGCTCTGGATGATCTCCAGGGAGGCGAGGAGACTCTTTGGGGTTGAATACTCCCGCGGTACCTCCATCTCGTACCTTCCTTCTTCGATATAGGGGCCGGCAGTCCGTTCTGCAAGGTGCTTTTGCCGGAATTTGTCGGCATTGACACTGTTCCAGAGCGGCGGGCCGGCATGCCGGCGGATGGAGGGGAGTTCCTCGACCAGCAGCTCGAAGAGGAACATGCACTGCTCCGGCTGCATATCGTAATGAGCGTGGTGAACCGGAAAGCCATGGCGTTCCAGCAGTTCACGTACCGACAAAAGGCTCCGCTTCAGCTGCGGAACAACCACCTCGGGAATATACGGGGGGGTGGCAAACACGATCGCGTACACGAAGGTCTTCCGCTGCCGGATAACAGCTGCAAGCTCCGTTTTCAGGATACAGCGATCGGGGGGGTGCGCAAAGAACGCATCCGAGGGTGATTCGATATACCCCCGGGCAAGCTCGACAAATCCTGCCATCTTTTCCAGAGAGACCGCCGCTGCCACATTGCGCCGTGGGTCAACGGGATCGATCACGACAAGGGGTTCGTCAAATTCCTTTGCTGCATGGTGTTCGATATCGATGATAAGATGCGGACGCCACTGTGCGGCAGCATCAAGAAGCGGGGTAAAACCACCGTAGTGGAGAACAAGCAGTTCGCACAGGTACCCCGAAAACCCTTCCGTCATCTGGTCGGACCCGTAGATCCCCCCGGCCTTGGTGAACCGCTTGAGGAGCAGCACATCATCGATCAGGCCGTTGATCTTGTCAGTGATATACCGGGTATGAAACGGCGTGCGGTCGACAGCGCTCTGGATCTTTGTCGCACTATCGACCTTGTAGCAGGGAACAAGATCAACATCCACGTCATCGATATTCGCGTTGATGTACGGGTGTTCGGCATACTTTTCGTGAAACTTGTCCGTAAAGGCTCCTGCAATCGAACGGGCGAGTGCAAGACCCTGGAGTTCAAGTTCCTCCCGGGGCAGCGTGGGAGCAAAGAGCATGAATACATCGAGGTCCCGGTCTCCCCGCACCCACGTGTGCCGGGCAATGGACCCCACCACCATTCCCTGGGCCTTTCCGCTCTGCTCTATCGAGGCCAGGAGGCGTTTGGCAAGGCCGCAGACATGGTCGCGCTCCTCCAGCGTGGGACGGAGGGTGGCAAGCACGTCCTCTTCAAGGGGGAGACGTTTCACCAGACAACCTCCAGCAGGTCTTCGTACACCGGCCCACGGGGCATCAGGGTACTTTTTTTGAGTTTCATCCCGCCGATTATACAGTCGCCATACGTTGTTTTGTCCATTGCGCGGAGGACCGTAAAGAGGGACGGATCGGGTACCTTTACCCGTGCCAGCGTTGCGTGGGGGGTGAATCCCCGGGTTTCCCGTTCAAACGCGAGCGGTGCAAGAGTCTCCTCCACCAGGCGGAAGAGTTCTTTCCCTTTACCTCCGTCACTGATTGCACACCATACGGTATGCGGCCGTTTCGGGTTGTTCACGGTCACAGCCCCCACGGTTACCGGAAATGGCCTGAAGGAGACATTCCTGAGCGCATCATTCAGGCGCGGAATTTCTTTTTCCTCCACTTCCCCCAGGAATTTTAAGGTAATATGGATAAGGGCAGGATCAACCAGGGTGAGACGTGCCGAACAGCCGCGAAGCTGTTGCTGCGCTCCTCCGATTCTTTCCCGGATCACTTCCGGGAGTTCAAGCGCGATAAACGCCCGTACCATTATGATACTATTATTCTATTCCCCTACTAATGATAATCGCTTCAAGCGACGATACCATCCGTATGCACGAACCAAGATTTTTTTATTCACGGACTACCTATTGCATAACTACAGAGTGAGGGTGTTTTTTGTGCCAAAAAAACCGCAACTGATCGTGTATACGCTTGACCATTGCCCGAATTGCGAGCTGCTGAAAGGTTTTTTGAAAAAGGGCGGTTTCAACTACAGCGAGCGCGACCTGTCTTCAGCAGAATCTCTCACGGAGCTCAGGATCAACGGGGTGTTTGTAAACGAGGCCCCGGTACTCCAGAAGCAGGATGATTTTTACACGTCAGCGGACCTGTTTCCCGCAGGTAAACTGGACACCGGGCACCTAGTAAGGATTATATCAGGTGAATAATGGCACGCCGGGAAACCAAGCAGCTGACCTTCGAGGGTGTCACCGTCCCGACACTGCCGTACGTCCGCACAACGGATGGTCATATCATCGAATGGGATCGCCAGCGCATCGTCAGACAGCTCGTCCAGGAGACCAGACTGGTCGAGACCTTTTACGGGTATGACGGTGCAACGGAGGAACTCGCGCAGGAGATCGCTCTCGATGTCGAGAACCGGATCAAGAATATGGGCCTCAAGTCCCTCTCCGGCCCGCTCATCCGCGAGATCGTCAATATAACCCTGCTCGAGAAGGGCATGATCCAGTACCGCAATGTCTCGACCCGGGTCGGTACACCGGTATACGATGCACACCAGATCGATGTCGGCAGGGGTTTTGAAGCGCATGACAATGCCAACCTGCAGGAAAATGCCGAGACCTCCCACAAGAAGAAAGCGGACAAGATCTCAAAAGAGCAGTACCTGCTCCAGCTCCCGCCGGACCTGGCAGACCACCACCTTTCCGGGGAAATGCACATCCACGACCTTGAGTATTTCGGGACCCGGCCGTTCTGCCAGGACTGGGATCTGCGGTACTTTTTCTACTACGGCCTGATGCCCGACGGAAATGGCACGAAGGCATCCGTGGCCGGCCCGGCCAAACGGGCAGAGGTCGCTATCCTGCATGCCGTTAAGGCACTCGGTTCCGCCCAGACGAACTTTGCCGGGGGGCAGGGATATTACAACTTCCTGACATTTCTTGCTCCGTTCATGGAGGGTATGCCCTACGAGGAGATCAAGCAGATGGTGCAGATGTTTGTCTACGAGATGACCCAGATGATGGTAGCCCGCGGCGGCCAGCTGGTCTTCTCCTCCATCCAGCTCTGCCCGGGTGTACCAACGCTCTGGCAGGATAAGCCCTGCATCTACAAAGGCAAGATCTGGGATGGTAAGTCTGCACCGAAACGCACCTACGGCGAGTTTGAGCGCGAAGTGCGGCTGCTCTTCAAAGCCCTGATGGAGGTGATGCTGGAAGGGGATTACTGGGGCAAGCCATTCAATTTCCCGAAACCCGAGATCTCCATCGAACCGGACTTCATGACGGAGCGCGAGGAATTTAACCGGAAGAACCCGGACCTTCCTACATTTCAGGAACTCTACCTGATGACCTTCGAGCTCGCGTCCAAGTTCGGCACTCCCTATTATGACAACCAGCTCCCTGCATATAGGGGAGCCGGCAAGGGCATCTCCTGCTACCAGTGCTGCGCCTACCAGTTCTCGGCCGTTGCCGACAAGGACTCCGATTTTGACAGAAAACTGTTTTTTGAAAACGGCCGTCATTTCTCCATGGGGTCATGGCAGGTCGTTTCCGTGAACTGTCCGCGGGCAGCTTATATTGCCGAAGGCGACGATACCCGGCTTTTTGCTGAACTTAAAAAACTGATGGATGTCGCCGTCGAGATCTTCAAGATCAAACGCCGCTGGATGGACCTGATCCGGGCCAACAGCCGCATGCCGTTTGCCATGCAGCGCCCCAAGGATCCCATCACGGGTGAACGCGGCGCCGTTGCCGTGGACCTCGAGGGACTGGTCTATACCATCGGGGTCGTCGGGGTCAACGAGATGGTCCAGCACCATACGGGTAAACAGCTCCACGAATCCAAGGAAGCCTTCAGGCTCGCGATCCGGGCCATGACCGAGATGGAGCTCTATGGAAGGGAACTGTCGCACAAGAACAACATGACCATTGCGCTCGCCCGGACACCGGCCGAGACTACCGGGCAGCGGTTTGCGGTTGCCGACCTGCTCGACCGGCGCTACCATGACTTTGCAAAAGCAGTCATCAAGGGAGACCTCGAAGAGGGATTGGATCAGCTGGGTAAAAGTCGCGACCTTCCCATCTACTACACGAATGGCACCCATGTTGCGCCCGGTGCGGATGTCCCGCTGACAAAACGCATTGAGGTCGAACACGTTTTCTTCCCCATCGTTGATGGCGGCAATATCTTCCATATCTGGCTTGGTGAAGCCCGTCCTGACCCGAGAGGACTCATGGACATGGCCATGAAACTGTGCCGGAACACTCAGATAGGGTACTTCGCGTTCACCCGGGACATCACGGTATCCCTCCGGCAGTTCCACGAGAGGAAAGACGGGAAAAAATCCCTATCACAATGGGTTCCGACAGATTTCCCGGTCAAAGCATAAACCGACAGGAAACACCAGAGGAGGGAGAGAGAGTCGTGACCACGGCACGAACCTTCCCGGACCCGGATTTTTTTGCGGTAGACTTGGCTGACCCGTAAAATACCGGGAAAAAAGAATAACTCTTCAGCAGGTTCATCATGCTTTTTTTTAGAGGGCAATGAAACCTTTTTTCAAGGGAACATGCGGAGTATCGACGGGACAAGACGGGACAAAAATTCTGCACTGCATGCGCGACAACCTTGTCAGAAGGGTCGAAAATTTTATGAAACCTGCTGTTCGCCGATACTGCCTCGCATGGTATAGCGCTGTCTGGATGCCATGCTTGTTCATCCATCCTTTTTTATCCTGCAGGTAATCTCTACATGACGAAAACGGGAACTATGGAAATAGTCCGGAATCCCCTCTTCCTGAACTGGGGGAATTGAGCACTGGAAAAAACCAGAATTTTTTATCGGGTTCCCCTGCATTGATGCCGGAGCTCCGGCTCGTCCCTTCGCCGTACATGAGTACTGTAGTGCTTTTTAAAAAAAATCCCGCGGGGTTGTTCCAGCGATAGAAACGAGCGTAACAAGCGCAGGATCTGCCGGGAGCGTTATACCATCTTCTTGATGATTTCCCCCTGAAAAATGCATTGGACACCGGGGATATGAGGAGGTTTCACGCTCACGAGAATGGATGATGAAACCCGCCGCCCAAAAAAGGGCACCCCGCAACGGGTCAATAAACGTAAGTATTCTGGAAAACACGGGACTGCCCCGACGTGCCCTGCGGGGGGCCATGACGCGGGGAGCCCCCCGGTCTAAGATTTTCATGCTCCGTGTGCGACTTCCGGAGGTTCCTGCACGTTTCTACGGGGACGGGGGGAGTCTTCCCCCTTTATGTAACGTGATATCCATCAGCCCGCGGTGAATACGGTAGTAACTGTGGACGCGGTCAACCGTATGGTCCAGCATAACGGTGACAGCCTTGGCATCGGCGACAATCCGTACGCGATCCGGTTCGATATCTGCAAAAGGGGCATTTTTCAGGTCCGGCGGAAGGATTGCGGTGATATAGATCTGGTCGTCGGATTCCATCACTTCGTAGGGAATCTCATCATCGCCTTCCGGCGCACCAAAATGATAGATCCGGGGGTCGTCAGATGAAGGTTCCCGGGAAATGATGGTATACCCGACAATACGGGCATGCTGGCTTTCCGGCATATTTTTTACAATATCCTCAACAATCCTTGCCAGGTTGCTGAATACATCATCGTAGGGACCGTTCGGATTATTCGGCATGTACACCTCGGAGGGTATAGGTACTCTGCATCCGTTTCACCAGCCCGTGGCGCTCAAACAGGTTCAGGATGGGTGCGAGATCCCCGGGGGATAAGCCCGTTGCCTGTTCCAGTTCCGGAACCGTAAGGGAGTCATGGGAGAGGGCTATGATTACCATGATCTCTCGTTCGCTTCTGAATAAATCTTTATGGTTGCGGGCAATATCGTTGATTTTGATTTCGATATCCCGATTGACCTGTTCAAGGTTTTCCAGGAGCTGGTCATGGGCACGGATCATCCGTCCGATCATACTCACGGATTTTTTCAGCTGATCATCCGCTTCATCATCTTCAGACAGTGCCGTGCTGACAATCCGTACTTCCTTGAGACTGACATCGATGAGGATATCATTTGCCAGATAATAGTACTTCCTCCTTCGTTCATCCATCTGGCTGGAGAGGATTGCCTCCCTCTCCATCATCTGCAGGTGGTCGATCACTGCCTTGGGGGAAAGGGTCAGGGTATCCGATATTTCTGTGACAAAACAGGGTTTCTGCCTCAGCAGTTCAATGATCCGCCGGCGGTTCCGGTTCCCGAGAATATCGAGCAGGCGGGAAACCTCAACAGCATCACTCATATTTACAAAATGTTAGTGTT